>JAAFJL010000052.1 GCA_013298865.1 Cytophagales bacterium
AATTTTACCTGAGTCTATTTCGGCAACTTTTGCTCGTTTAAATGGCTCACTAAATGTACGAGTAATCTTTGTTTTGTCCATAAGTTGGGTTGTTTTATTTGTCAACCTATTTCAGGACGATACAAACAAGCAAAGATTTCAATTGCATTAATAAGTATATTGTTCCTTATAAAAATATCAGATGAAACCAATACTAAGTCCTTTCAGCGAAAAAATGCTGACAATACAATCAAGAAAGGAAATCATAACCTTTCGGAAAGAAGAATTTGAGGTGGTGCATCATTTTTATGAAGACATGGGGCATGAATTTACCACTACTGAGACTGACGAAGTTACGCTTCAACAGGTTTATAATCAGTATCGTGAAAAGTACAAATTGCCCTTTCCTGAGCAGATACAGGCAATTCGAGAGAAATATCAGATTTCAGCTTCCAAAATGTCGGAGGTTTTGGGATTTGGGATTAATGTCTATCGCCAATACGAAAGTGGCGAAGTCCCCAACCAATCTAATGCCCGATTGATTCAGTTAGCCAAAGCCCCCGAAGAGTTCCGTAAGTTGGTGCTGTTGAGTGATGCCTTCAATGAGAAGGAACAGGAGAAGATTTTGAAGCGAATTGAGAGTTTGATTCAAGAAGAAAAGAAGGATTATTGGCAGTTGATTATCAATGAATATTTACTGAATGCAGACGCTCAACCTTCTGCCAAGAACGGGTATCTTAGCCCCAATCTCGCTAAGATTCAGCAGGTTATCGTTTATTTGTTACAGCATCTTAACCCTTGGAAAACGGGTTTAAACAAACTCCTTTTTTATACCGACTTTGGGCATTATCGTTATCATGGCAAATCGTTGATGGGCTTGCAGTACCGTGCGATTCCTTTGGGGACTGTGCCAAGTAATTATGATAAAATCTTAGCTAACGCCATTGAAACCGACTTGATACAGGTGGAATACGTACCTTTTCCCAATGGTAATATTGGTGAAAATTATACTACAAAAAACACCTTTAACGAAAGCCTATTTTCTGCCGAAGAACTAAAGACTTTGCAGAGCGTTGTGGAGAATTTTAAAGACAAAACCACCTCCCAAATAGTAACCCTAAACCACGAAGAACAAGCATGGATTGATAACCATGAGCAAAGAGGATTGGTTGATTATGGATATGCGTTTGAGTTGAGGTGGATTTAGACTGCCAATGTGGCATGACTTATAGACACTGACAAATAATCTGTATTAACGATGATAAAGTTCATAAATAGGGCAATTTGTCAGTAAAAGTTGATTTGGATTAATTATTGAATAGAAAATCAAAAATATGATAAAAAAAAGAAAACGTATTGCAAAATTTATAAAAAACTAAAATATAAAATAGCCGAATTAAAAAAGAAAATGCCTTCCTCAGCGTCGAAACATCGAAAGGCAAATTCAAAAATCCAAGCGGTTCAGTATTAGAAGTGGGAGTAATTCATCCACTCGTGAACGCTTTTGTGTTGTGATAACGAAACAAAGTTACGAAATGTTCTCTAATTTCTGCAAAATTGAACATTTCTACTTTTGTTTTCCTTTCTCATTGCTTCACAAATAGCGTACCAGTCCATAGAACCGCAAAAGTCAAATTATTTTATTAATCCTTAAATTGTATTATTCAATGGCTACAAATGGAGCAAAAGGTGGCGGACGGCAAGGTGCTGTTCGTGAGCGTTCACAAACGCATAATCCAAAAACAGAACAATGGGTTAAAAGAGACACAGAAACAGGACGTTTTATGGATGTAAAACAAGATGGAACACCGTTCAAAGGGGTCAGAAAAGAAGGTTAATTTTAAGGGGCTGAGTAAGCCCCTATTTTACATTTTTAAAAATAATAAATTATGTTATTAACAGAACAACAAGTAAGGCAAAGATTAAATCGAGAGGTGATAAATAAAGGGTTAGGAAGTATTACAAATCCAAGTCTAAGAGAATCTATGGCTTCTAAAATTTTAGATAGCTCAGACATTTATCAAAAATCAGAAACAGGGTTAAAGAAAGAATTTGATATTTTTTTATCCCATAGTACAAAGGACAAGGAATTAGTTGTAGGTACAAAATTGATATTAGAAGACTTAGGCTATTCTGTTTACATTGATTGGATTGAAGACCCTAAAATGGACAGAAGCAAAGTCTCAAAAAAGACGGCTGAAGTTCTTCAAAAACGTATGCATAAATGTAAATCACTATTTTATGCTATTTCAGATAATTCAAATGACTCAAAATGGATGCCTTGGGAATGTGGATATTTCGATGGAATTAAAGATGGGAAGGTAGCTGTATTACCAATTTCAAGTAATACAAAAACTTCATTTCAAGGGACTGAGTATTTAGGGCTTTATTATTATATAACAATTCAGCCAAGTGTTGCAGGTCCAACAAGAATTTTTATAAGAGAATCAGACGAGTCATATATTGTATATGAAGATTGGATGAAAAACATAAACCCCTACAAAAGATAATGGCAAAAAAATTTACAAAAGAAATAGAAACCTTTATTAAAGACTTTGTAAAGGATTTAAGAGATGATAATGTTGCCATTTTTGCAGGTGCAGGAATGTCCAAATCATGTGGTTATGTAGATTGGAAACAACTTTTAGTAGAAATTGCAGATGAGCTAAATCTTAAAATTAGTAGAGAACATGACTTGATTTCATTAGCTCAATATCATGTAAACTACAAAGGCAGTAAACAAAAATTACATGAGACTATTTTGAATCAATTTTCAGAAGAGATTGAAAGCGGAGAGAATCATAAAATTTTCGCTCGTTTACCAATCTCCACTTTTTGGACAACAAACTACGATAGCTTGATAGAAAAATCTCTGAGGGAAGAAGGCAAAAAAGTTGATGTAAAAAAGAACTGTAGTAATCTAAATCAAAATTTATCAGGGAGTCATGCTACTGTATTCAAGATGCACGGCGATTCAGAAGATGCGGCGAATGCTATTTTGACTAAGGAACAATATGAGATTTATTACTCTACACATTTGCCATTTATTACTGCGTTAAAGGGTGATTTAGTACAGAAAACTTTTTTGTTCATTGGTTTTAGTTTTGAAGATCCTAATCTTGATTATATATTGAGTAGGGTTAGACATGAGCAAAAAGATAACCTTCGCTCTCATTACTGTACAATGCGAAAAATTAATCGTGCAGATTACGAAGATGGTTCTGAGGGTGGTGCAGAATATGAATATATAAAACGTAAGCAAGAGTTGCAATTACAAGAGTTGAAGCGTTACCATATACATGCTTTACTAATTGATGATTATACTGATATTACTGAGATACTTCATCAAATTGAAAACTCATATAAAGCAGGAACTATTTTTATTTCTGGAAGTGCAGAAGAATATGGCACAATTACGAAAGACGAAGCACAAGGTTTCATTCATAAACTTAGTAAATCAATTATACAAAGTAAATATCGAATTATTAATGGATTTGGTTGGGGTGTAGGAAGTGCAGTTATTAATGGAGCGTTAGAAGCAATTTATGATAAATCAAGTAAATATTCTGAAAGTCAATTAATCCTTAGACCTTTTCCTCAATTTGAAACGGGACGAAAAACAAAGCAGGAATTATGGCAGGAGTACCGTGAAAAAATGATTTCTCTATCTGGCATTGCCTTATTTGTTTTTGGAAACAAGTTTACAGAAGGAACAAAAGATATTGAAATTGCAGGTGGTGTGCGTAAAGAATTTGAAATTGCTAAGGCTAATGGATGTCACATAATTCCTATTGGTATGACTGGATATATGGCAGAAGAGTTATGGGAAGAATTGATGATAAACTTTCAAACTTATTATCCAGATAATGGAAATCTAAAAGATGAGTTTCAAAAATTAGGTGATTCAAATTTATCATTTGATAAAATAATAGAAATCGTAAATAAAATTTTAAAAACCTTAAAAAAGTAAAATATGGCAAGACGTGTATTTTTTAGTTTTCATTATGAAAACGATGTTTGGAGGGCTAATGTAGTTCGAAATAGCTGGGTAACAAAACCAAGTTCTGAAAAAGTAGGATTTATAGACAAAGCTGACTTTGAAGAAGTGAAAAAAGGAGGCGAAGCGGCAATTAAAAGATGGATTGACAACCAACTTTTAGGGACATCTGTAACTGTGGTATTAATAGGCTCTGACACCAGCAATAGGGAATATGTAAAATATGAACTACAAAAAAGTTACGAAAGAGGTAATGGCATCTTGGGTATCTACATTCATAACATAAAAGATAGTAGTGGCAATAAATCCCTAAAAGGGTCAAATATTTTCGGGGAGATTGGTAAAGATAGAAATGGAGAAAGTGTTTATTTGAGCGTAAATTATCCGACCTATGATTGGATAGAGGATAATGGATATTCCAACTTAGGATTATGGGTAGAAGCAGCAGCAAAAAAAGCAGGAAAATAAAATTAATAATTAATATGGAAAATTTTAATGTCTTTTACTCATTCCATTATGAAGATGTCGGAAGTTTTAAAGCATCTATAATTCGGAATACTTCAAAATTGAAATGTTATCAAGGTTTATTAACTGACCAATCTATTTGGGAAGAGTTTAAAGCCAAAACTGATTATCAAATTAAAAAAAGAATTGATTCATCAGATTTGATAAAATCAGATGCAACAGTTGTGTTAATTGGACAAAATACACATGAACGTAGATGGGTAAAGTATGAAATAATTAAAAGTTTTGAGGCAGGTAATACTCTTATTGGTGTTCATTTAAACAGAGTCAAGGGTTTAGTAGGTATCACAAAGAAAGGGCTTAGTCCCTTTGATAGACTTGCCTTCAAGTATGATGAATTAAATGACCTTTTATACTTTTATGAATTAGTAGATAGGAAATGGAAACCTTTTGAAGATTTACCTTTTGTCAAAAATCATAAACAAAATACTGTTTTTGTGAAAAAACCATCGTTTTTTCAATCACTTTTTGGGAAAAGCAAAAATGGAGTCATGTATCGTCTCTCAGAACTTTTCCCTGAATACTCTTGGAAAATCGGAGAACATAATGCTACAAATTTACATGGCTGGATTTCTGATGCACATAAATGGATAAAAGTTTAAGTCTTTCCTCAATTTATATTATAAAAGCCGTCTCACCCAATTTGAAACGGCTTTTTTTATACCCAAAACACAAAGCTCATTGTTCTAATCTGCGGAATCCACCCTTTCCACCCTACATTCCGCAGATTTAGTTTTGTTAATCTGCGGAATGTATGTATTTTTACCCATATTCCGCAGATTAAGTGTAAAAATTATGATAGGTCGTAAAAAAGAATTAGAGATTTTGACAAGTGCATACTCCTCAAAAAAGGCAGAATTAATAGCTGTTTTTGGAAGAAGACGAGTAGGGAAAACTTACTTAGTCGGATCATTTTTTGAAGGAAAAATAGACTTTGAACTTACAGGTCTGAAAGACGGCACAAAACAACAGCAATTAAGAAATTTTGCGTATAGCTTAAAAGATGTTCAAAAATTAGAGACTTTACCTACTCCTCCTATTGATTGGTTAGAGGCTTTTCACCAATTGAAAACCTATCTGGAATCGTTGGAAAATACTGAAAAACGAAAGGTAGTTTTCATTGATGAATTGCCGTGGATGGCAGGTGGAAAGTCTGATTTCCTCACAGGTTTCAGTTATTTTTGGAATAGTTATGCCGCCAAAGCCAATATTATAGTCGTGATTTGTGGGTCAGCAACGGCTTGGATGATTCAAAAAATCATTAACGACAAAGGTGGTTTACATAACCGTGTTACCCGCCGTATTCACCTCCAAGCCTTCACTTTGGCTGAAACAGAAGCCTATTTTCAAGAAAAACACATTGCTTTCGACCGTTATCAATCACTGCTACTTTATATGACAATGGGCGGAATCCCGCATTATTTAGACCAAGTGGAAGGTGGCAAAAGTGCCATCCAAAACATTGATGATATTTGTTTTCAACCACAAGGCTTGCTACGAACAGAATTTGATAATCTATACAGTGCCTTATTCTCTAATTCAGACCGTTACGAATCCATCGTATCTGCACTTTCATCTACTTGGAAAGGCATGAGTAGAGCGGAGATAATCACCAAAACAAAAATATCAGACGGTGGAGGGCTAACGATGATGTTGCAAGAATTAGAGCAATCGGGTTTTATTTCTTCGTACATTCCTTTTGGCAAAAAGAAAAAAGATACGCTTTTTAGGCTAACGGATTGTTATTCATTGTTTTATCTGAAATTTATTCGAGATATTCCGCTCAAAGAAACCATCTCGTGGCAATCGTTGAGCAAAACCCAAACGTGGATAACTTGGAGTGGATATGCTTTTGAAAATATCTGTTTTCATCATATCGACAACATCAAAGCCGCCTTGGGCATTGCGGGCGTACATACCAATCAATATAGTTTCTTAGCAAAAACAACCGATGAAATAGAAGGCACACAAATAGACCTTTTGATTGACAGACAGGATAGTGTTATTTCCTTGTGTGAAGTAAAATTTTATAACGATGAATTGGTTTTAACAAAAGAAGATGCTGATAATTTACGAAGAAAAAAGAGTATTTTTAGGCACGTTACAGGCACAAAAAAGCAAATTTTCATTGTACTGATAACAACTTTTGGCTTGATAAAAAATAAACACAGTTTGGGTTTGGTGGATAATGTGTTGGATATGAATGCTTTGTTTTAATACACAAAAGCCGTTTGAGTATAAATCTAATATTTCAAAATCCCATCAGAAAACTCACTCCCCAAAACCCCTAACTCACTCCTCAAATCTCTTGATTCGTCTGAAAATGATATGTTTAGGTGTTAAAATCTATGAAATTTGATTCAAGATTTAAACAACAACAAAATTTAACAACAAAACATAATCATGAAAAAGCTCATTCTTTCAATCGCCCTTTTAGTTTCAGTTTTTGCTACCAATGCTTCGGACAGTTCAGAACGTTTTCAGAAAGCCATGGGGGCTACTTTGGAACAGATGAAAACTGCCCAAAAACCAGAAGAAATTCAGGCGGTTGCCAACCAATTTGAACGCATTGCTTCTGCCGAAACTACCGAGTGGTCACCTAATTATTATGCTGCTCTTTGTCAGTTAATATTGTCGCAAAGGGGTGAAAAAGCTGGTGTTGATGCCCTGATGGACAAAGCAGATATTTTTATCGAAAAAGCAGAAAAACTTTCACCTAATAATGATGAAATTGAAGTTTTAAAAGCTGATGTTGCCATGATGCGGATTTCGGTAGATGGCATGAGTAGATTTATGACTTTTGGACAAAAATTTGAGGCTGCCATTCAGAAAGCACAAAGTATTAATCCTGAGAACCCCCGTGCTTATGCCTTGAAAGCGAGTATGGTTTACTACACGCCTGAGCAATTTGGAGGCGGAGCAAAAATTGCTTGTCCGATTGTAAAGGTTGCTTTGGAAAAATTCAGTAATTTTAAGACTACTTACACTTTTGCTCCAACTTGGGGAAAAGATTATGTGAGTGGGTTGAAGTGTGAGTAATTCAGTTATCAGTCATCAGTTAACAATTATCAGTTAACAATTATCAGTTAACAGTTATCAGTAAACAGTAAACAGTTATCAGAAAATTAGATTGTTATAAGATTTGTTAAATCGTAATTCATTAATGCAGGTAGGGTTTGCTCTGCCTGCATTGAGTGTTTTTAAAACGGAACTATCTCATTATCAAATACATAAAAACAAATTTCAAATGCAAAAATCATTACTTTGGCGTTTCTGGTTGACTGGCTTTTTTACGGTAATGGCTTTTAATGGGCATATTTACTTTATCGTTAATATCCTGAGAGGAAAAGGAGATAAGAATGATTTTTTTATTAATGTGGTTTTCAGTAACCTCTACGATGCCTCTCTGATTCTGATTGTTTCGACAATTCTGATTTATTTTACGAAGAAAATCTGTTATACTTTTCTTCGTTATCTTATTCTGAATGTATTTATTATTCTCTCAACGTTTTTTAAATTTTACCTTTTTAGTTTCATTTATTCGATTATTCGCCCAACGGTTTACACTAATATTGATAATACTTCTCGTGATTTTTATGATATTTTCTTTACACTTGGTCCAATTTTTGGGGCAAATATTGTCTATTATTGGCTTACTCGTGACCGTGAGCAAATCGTGAAAATGACTGAGCAAGAGTATCAGTTACTCCAGATGAACGACCTTAAAACTAAAGCAGAATTAGAGGCACTTCAAGCTAAAATAAATCCCCATTTTTTGTATAATTCTTTAAATTCTGTTGCCAGTTTGGTTCATGAAAACCCTGAAAAAGCGGAACAAATGGTCATGAATTTATCGAAATTTTATCGGTATAGCACTGGAAGAAATAATGAGTATTACGACACCGCCCAAAATGAAATGGAGATGGTGACTACTTATTTGGAAGTAGAGAAAGTTCGTTTCGACGAAAGGTTAGAATATTCTGTACAATACCTCGACGAACGTCTGAAATCAAGTAAAATTCCCCGTTTTTTGATTCAACCCATTGTAGAAAATGCCCTGAAACATGGACTTGCTAAAATTGCTGGACAAGGAATTATCAAAATAGTTTTTAACCAAATTGGTGAAAATCTTGAAATTAGTGTTTATGATAATGGCGTTCCTTTTCCCGAAAATATCATGTCTGGCTACGGTTTAAAGAGTATTCAAGATAAATTGAGGTTACTTTGTGGTGAAAATACGTCGATGGAATTATTGAATGAACCAGAGAAAAGAGTGAGGATTTTGATTCCAAAAAATAGTAATTAGCCAAGCCCCCTGACCCCCAGAGGGGGAATTTTGAGGAAATAAAATTTTACTCCGAAAATCGAACAACGAGTAACAAGCATCAAAAAACAAGCATCGAAAAACGAACAATAAAATGATTTATAACCAAGACAATATCAAGGAATTTGATGCGGAAGCGAAGCTGAAATTCAAAGAAAATAAGAAATTTTTAGAGCGATTGAGAGATAAAAAAATCAAGAATCTTGATAAGACTTTTCATGATTTGCATGACGAAGTTTTTGATAAAGTTGACTGTTTGGAATGTGCCAATTGTTGCAAAACGACAAGCCCAATTTTTACAGACATTGATATTGACAGAATAGCAAAACACCTAAGAATACGACCTGCCGAACTGATACAGAAACACTTACATTTGGACGCTGACAGAGATTATGTTTTAAACTCTGCTCCGTGTACATTTTTGGGGTCAGATAATTACTGTTCCATTTATGATTATCGCCCAAAGGCTTGTCGAGAATTTCCGCATACAGACCGCAAGAATATGGCAGTAATTTTACCACTGACAATCGAAAACACCAAAGTTTGTCCTGCCGTTTTTGAGATTGTAGAAAAAATGAAAGCAAGTATGCCATCAGAAAAACCGAAATGGGAAAAATTTTGACAAAGTAAGTCTCCTTTTGTCCATTCCTTCTTTTATCGTATTTTTGATAAAAACTTTTTATATAACCAGAAAAACTCTTTTAAAAATGACTGCAACCGAATACTTGGGAATCGACATTGGTGGTACAAACGTAAAGATGGGAATTGTTGATGCCCAGACAGGAAAACTCTCTAATTTTTATAGCCATGATTCTGTAAGCTGGCGAAAATCAGGTCATTTTGAAGACCGTTTAGGCGAAGCAATCGCTGTTCAATTATCTGATAATAAGCACGTTACAAAAGTAGGAATTGGCTTGCCAGGCATGATAAATTTAGCAAGAACAACCCCAATCGAGATAACCGCCATTCCAGAATTGAATAATGTTCCTTTAGTTGACATTCTAAAAAAGAGATTCCCTAACGTTGATTTTTTCTTGGAAAATGATGCCAATGCAGCCGCCTTGGGTGAGTTTTATTTCGGAGAAGAAAAAATCAATGAAAGTTATATTTTTATTACCCTCGGTACTGGCGTAGGCGGTGCGGCAATTATTGGTAAAAAAGTCTTCACGGGTGGGCGTGGCAATGCCATGGAACCTGGACACATACCTTCTGCTAATGGAAAGGTTTTGGAGCGAAATATTGGCAAAAATGAGTTGCTCGACATGGCTACCCGCATGAGAAAAGATTTCACAGGCACAACGCAACTCCCTGACGATGGGACAATTACAACAACAGGTTTGGTAGCGGCGGCATCGGAAGGAGATGTTTTAGCACAACAAATTTTTGATAATGTAGGAGCATTGTTGGGCGAAGGACTTTGCAATTTAATTGGGATTTTGGACATCAATTTAATCCTGATTGGTGGCGGACTTTCGGCTTCTTATGAGTACATCATGCCAGCCTTCAAGGAGAAATTAACTTATTGGTTAACCAAATATCATGCTGACGGACTGACAATTAAGCGAGCAACTTTGGGAAATGATGCAGGTTTATTAGGAGCAGCATCACTATGTTTTTAGAAAAAAATGCCTTTTTCACGGAATAATCAAATACTTTCTTTTTTCAGTTATAGAACTAAAAAATATTGTTTGACAATCTAATATTTAATCACAATCTTTGCATCGTTTTTCTAACCAAAAATAATTCTAAAATGTCAACAATTGCAGATAAAGTAAAGAGTATCATCGTCGAAAAATTAGGCGTTGAGGTGTCAGAAGTAACTCCAGAGGCTTCTTTCACAAATGATTTAGGAGCAGATTCATTAGATACTGTTGAGCTAATCATGGAATTCGAAAAAGAATTCAATGTATCAATTCCAGATGACCAAGCTGAGAACATTCAGACAGTAGGTCAGGCAATTACGTATCTTGAAGAGAATTCAAAGTAATTCAAAATTTAAAAGTGTGTCAATTTCGATGAATTTTTAATTAACTGATTTTCAGTTGGTTATCAATTACAAGATTGACACACTTTTTATTTTATGCTCTATTTTCAGGAAAAAACTTACATATTGACTGCTTATTTGTATTTTTAGAGATAAGAAACAAGAAATTAATTTAATATATGACTTTCAAACGAGTTGTTGTTACAGGTATGGGAGCTTTGACTCCTATTGGAAATACAGTTGAAGAATACTGGCAAGGTTTAGTGAATGGTGTCAGTGGATGTGATTTTACCACAAGATTTAATGCGGAAAAATTCCGTTCTAAGTTTTCATGTGAAGTCAAAAATTTTGACGTTACTCAGTTTATTCCAAGGCAAGATGCCCGCAAAATGGATCTCTTCACTCAGTTTGCAATGGTAGCATCTGACGAAGCCATTAACGATGCTGGTTTCGACATGGAAACAATTGATAAAAATAAAGTTGGTGTTATTTGGGGTTCAGGTATTGGAGGATTAAAAACTTTTGAAGATGAATGCTTCAATTTTGCAGCAGGAGATGGTACACCAAAGTTTAACCCATTCTTTATTCCTAAAATGATTGCAGATGCTGCATCTGGCAATATTTCTATTAAACATGGTTTTAGAGGTGTCAATTATGTAACGGTATCGGCTTGTTCGTCTGCTAATAACGCCATTATTGATGCTTTTAATTATATAAGATTAGGGCGTTTGAAAATTTGTGTGACGGGCGGTTCAGAAGCTCCAATCACTAATGCAAGTGTAGGTGGATTTACGGGTATGCGTGCCATGTCTGAAAGAAATGACGACCCAAAGACGGCTTCGAGACCTTATGATAAAAATCGTGATGGTTTTGTGATTGGCGAAGGAGCTGGTGCGTTAGTACTTGAAGACTATGACCATGCGATTGCCCGTGGAGCGAAAATCTATGCAGAAATGATTGGCGGAGGTTTTTCTTCGGATGCTTATCATATTACAGCACCACATCCAGAAGGTTTGGGTGCGTTGCTTTCGATGCAAGATGCTTTGGATGACGCAAAAATTGACCCTTCAGAAGTTGACTACATTAATACCCACGGAACATCAACACCATTGGGAGACCCGCAAGAATTAAAGGCAATTGTAGAACTTTTTGGAGATCATGCCTATAAATTGAACATCAGTTCAACAAAGTCGATGACGGGACATTTATTGGGTGGAGCAGGAGCAGTTGAAGCAGTTGCAGCGATTTTAGCAATTCAGCACCAAACAATTCCTCCAACTATCAACTTTGAAACACCAGATCCAGAGGTTGACCAAGCATTGAATTTGACATTAAATGTTGCACAGAAAAGAGAAGTGAATGTCGTTTTGAGTAACGGCTTTGGCTTTGGTGGACATAATGCAACAGTAATATTTAAAAAACACGAAATCTATTGACAGTTATCAGTGAGCAGTAATCAGTTAACAATTAACAGTAAAAAAGTATCAGTTAAATATTTATGATTTACTGATAGCTACTCACCGTTAACTGACAAACTGCTCACTGTTAACTGCTCACTGTTTAAACAGTAATAAATGAAAACATCTGTACTTTCTCCTATCATAGAGTTTTTTATGGGGGACGAACGAGAACAAAAACTTCGTAAGGCAATAGAAAACATCATTGGCGAAAAACCTTCCAATGCTGCTTTGTATCGCTTGGCGTTTATGCACTCGTCGGTCTCTAAGGAAACCGTTGCCAAAGGTTACAAGGAATCAAATGAACGCCTTGAATTTTTGGGAGATTCTGTGTTAGGAATGATTACAGCAGAGTTTCTTTTCAAGAAATTTCCTTTTAAGGATGAAGGTTTTTTGACTGAAATTCGTTCGAGAATTGTGAGTAGAGAATCGTTGAATGTTGTAGCCAGAAAGTTAGGCTTAGAACAATTAATAGAATATGATGGAAACCGTAAAACTGTTCTGACCAGAACTTCTATGTACGGAGATGCCCTTGAAGCTTTGATTGGAGCAATTTACATAGATAAAGGATTCAGATTTACTAAAACTTTCATCACAAAAAAAATACTTACTCAGTATTTTGATATTGATGCTGTGGTGAATAATAATCCAAATTTCAAGTCTTTGATTATTGAGTGGGCTCAGAAAGAAGGTAAGCAATTACGTTTTGAAATCTCAGAACAAGGTACTATGCACAACAAAGAATTTTCTGCTCAGATTTTTGTAAATGATGCCGCTTTTTCTTTAGGACAAGGTTATTCAAAAAAGAAAGCCGAACAAACTGCCGCCATGAAAGCCTGTGAAGAATTGGGACTTAAATAATTAAAAATTTCAGTTCATCAAAGATTTATAGGACAGAGAAATTTAGACTGCTTCATTACCAATCATTCCTAAACTATACTTGTTTTTTACCTTACTCTTTCATCGGGCTTTTATTCACTAAGTAAACACCTACCAGAATAATTGCCATACCTGTAAAATGAATAATACCTATTTGTTCTCCTGAAAGAATTCCCCAAGCAATTGCTACAATTGGAATAAGATATGTAACCGAACTTGCCAAGATAGCATTAGTCATTTGTAGCAATTTATTGAACAAAATCATCGCTACTGCAGACCCCATGATACCCAATAAAAGTGAGTATATCAGTGGCATTAATGCTTCTGGACGCTGTACTCTTTGGATAAAATCTCCTCGAAACAATACAATACCCGCAATTGGACCAATCGACATAAAAATGCTCGCTGTCAGTACCAAAGGGTTGATTCCTCCAAGATATTTTTGGGTAATATTCAGGTTAAAACCATACATTATAGTAGCTAAAACAACCACTAAAGCATAAGCATTTATCTGGATATGGGCGAAGTCTTTTACAGTTGCCAAAACTAAAGTTAAAGCACCCAAAAAGCCCAATACGATACCCATTGATTGATTTTTAGTAATTTTTTTACCAAAAAATAATGCCGCAACAATCAAGGCGAACAAAGGTGTGGTCGAATTTAATGCTCCAGAAACAGCACTATCTAATTTTGAACCAGCTAAAGAAAATAAGAATGCAGGAAAGAGATTCCCCAAACAACCTACCAATAAAAAAAATCCCCATTTTTGATGTGGGATTGTTCGGTAATTATAAATAAAAATGGGAATAAAAAACAGAAAAGCGGCGAAAATTCTGAGAGACCCAACTTGTGATACGTCAAAAACCTTGAGACTCTCTTTGACTAAAATAAATGAACTTCCCCAGATTAATGCTAACAGTGCGAGCAAGCCCCAAGTAATTGCTGGATTGATTTTTTGAGTAGTTTGTGTTGATTTTGACGAAGTAGTTGTGGACATTAATTTGGGATTTATTTTTCTTCCAAGAGTTCATCTGGAAGTAAAGAATTATAATAATCTACGATTTTGACCATATCCATTAAAATTTCTGTTTTTAGATATTTTGCTTCTATGAAAGATTTCATATCTCCTTGATTTTCGGTCAGTAAATCAAAAAGGCTGTTGGTATGTCTTCGGAAACGCTTCACAGAACCGTCTGGAAAAGCAAAATAGATTTCTAAATCATCATTGACGAGGGTTTTGGTATTCCAGAGATACACGTTCCTCAAATTTTCTTTATAATAAATAGAAACCTTGTTATTTTTTCCTTCATAAATCAAACCAAAAAACGAAGGCGTGCTATAATCTTTTCCCTTGGGTGTGTACATAAGCGTCCTGAAATACCGATGTTCTTTCAGGACTGGATCAAAGAAATCAAAAGCATCAATTTGTCTGGCAGAATACGTTTTAATCGTATTATTATACGTCTGTAATTTCAAAATACTCGTCTGCATTTCATACTGCATTTTCCCCATGAGGGTATCTCCACGCTCAAGCATAATTTTTCCATCAAACCATTCATTTTTATCATTGATAAAATTTTGTCCAAATGAATTGAATGAGAAAAGAACCAAGCAAATGAATTTGGTAATTTGAAAACTCGAAAATTTGAAAATCAATTTGTTCATTTTTAATTTTTGCGAATAGATTGTCAAGAAAACAGTGGATTTTTAATTTCCAACACATTGATTATCAATATGTTAAAACTATTTTTTGGAACATAATTTCCAAATTAACCCATTTCCAAGTTTCCAAATTAACTAACTCCCATTCATAATTGTATGACCCATTTTATCTCTTTTGGTTTGTAAATAGGTCTTATTGTGCGGATTGGCTTCAATTTCTATTGGAATTGTATCAATGATTTCTAAGCCATAACCCAATAGTGCAGCTCGCTTTTTAGGATTATTAGAAATCAAGCGGATTTTAGAAAGCCCTAAATCCCGCAGAATGGCAGCTCCGACACCGTAATCTCTCTCATCCATTTGGAAACCTAATTCTAAATTAGCCTCCACGGTATCACGTCCCATTTCTTGGAGTTTATAAGCCTTCAATTTATTTACCAAACCTATGCCTCTGCCTTCTTGGAACATATACAAAATAACACCTTTACCTTCTTCTTGAACCATCTGCATAGCTTTATGAAGTTGGTCGCCACAGTCGCACCGACACGAGCCAAAAATATCGCCTGTCACACACGAACTATGAACACGTACCATCACGGGTTCGTCCGCCGTCCATGTACCTTTTACCAATGCCAAGTGAGATTCTCCAGTTTGAATTTGGCGGAAAGCAATCAAATCGAAATGCCCCCATTCTGTTGGCATATCTACGCCAATATCTCGTTTTATCAATGACTCTTTCGATAAGCGATATTTTACTAAATCTTTGATTGTCACTAATTTAAGACCAAATTTAT
This sequence comes from Cytophagales bacterium, assembly GCA_013298865.1. Lineage (GTDB taxonomy): Bacteria > Bacteroidota > Bacteroidia > Cytophagales > Spirosomataceae > JAAFJL01. The sequence goes on from JAAFJL010000052.1 coordinate 15,602, forward strand.
CGGCAATTTTCCGTAAATCTGGTAAACGAGCCATTGAGCCATCTTCGTTCAAAACTTCTATCAAAACTCCAGAGGGTTTGCAACCTGCCAAAGCCGCAAAATCCATTGCAGCTTCTGTATGTCCAGTCCGCCTAAGTACGCCTTCTTTCTTGGCTCTTAAAGGAAAAATATGCCCAGGACGACCCAGTTCTTCTGGTTTGGTATCACTATCTACCAAAGCTCGTATTGTACTTGAACGATCATGTGCAGAAATCCCCGTTGTACAACCATAGCCCAATAAATCAACCGAAACCGTAAAAGGGGTTTCATGTGATGCTGTATTATTGCCAACCATCATCGGAAGTCCTAATTCAGCACAACGTTCTTCCGTAAGGGATACACACATGAGTCCTCTGGCTTCACGAATCATGAAATTGGCGATTTCTGGCGTCATCATATCAGAAGCACAAATCATATCTCCTTCATTTTCACGGTCTTCGTCGTCCGCTACAATAATAACCTTACCCTGACGAATATCTTCAATTGCGTCCTCGATAGAATCTAATTTAATTGTTGTCATAATTTTTTGTTTAGATCTTTTCATATCTAACACCAAAAGTAGATGAATTTGTTTCCTGAAGTTACTATAAGGATAAGTTTCCGTCTAAAAAAACGTTATATTTATCAATTCAAACGATTGATTTCTCTTTTTTCTTCACCAAAGATACTTTTAGCATAAAATTTGCTGTGTTTTTATCTGAGTTGTGTAAAAAGCCTAAAGTTAAATTTGAAAGTATTTTTCTAAGTAGTATTTCCACTTCAAACTTTCATCACGAAGACTTTAAACTTTTTCTCCTCCTCAGAAACGACCCATAAGAAAATTGAAGAAATAATCTCAATTATGATTAATCAATACAAAAAAATAGTAAGTATTATTGCGTTGTGTGCATATATATGCTTGCCCCGAACTGCCTTTTCACAACAATGCCCAACATCTGTATATAGTACAGCTTCATTTTCAATAAATGGAAAAGTCACTGTTACGGGAGATGGCAACGGCATTGGCTCTGCTGATAATAATAAACCTCTTACCATCTGTCTCAATCAAAATGTTATTTTAAATCAGAATACTCCTGGTATCATCAATGTGGGGTATCGTTTTTATGATAATGTTACTGGTAACTTCCCATCGGCAGCTGGTAAACCTGCGAATCCTGCTGGACTATTATCTTATGCTGTTGATAATCTTGGAATTACTAATATCTCAGATTTTAATACTAAAGGATTCGTGACTGGAATTATGGTAATGGATGGTTCTTTGGGAGGAGATAGAATTACGGCTTGTCAGGTGGTGAAGATTATCAAACCACAAGCTCCGAAAGTGAGTATTCCAGCAGTTTGTGCCAATGGCATAATTTCTATTAAATTAGAGAACGACCCTGCTAATATTTTTGATGGTTACCAAATTAATTATACAAAAACCGCTACTGGAAATAAAGAAACTCCACAAGATCTCCCTTATCCAATTACAATTCCTTCTATTCATTCAAGTATAAAATTAGATCCAGAACCTTATGACGTTACTGTTATTGGGGTTAATCGTATTGATGAACCAGCAAATGGGAGTACTTGTCCAACCACGGCATCACCAGCAATAAATGTTACACCAAAGGCGGGAGTGCTGAAAAGAGTAGAGCCTTCTGTAATGGAAGGTACAACCGTATCTGGCGAGTATATAATCAGATTTTTTTCTAGCAATGAAGTTGGTACGAAAGTGAATATTTATCAAAGAGAAGAGTCTGGTTCTTATGATTTTACGAAACCAGCACTTAAAAATTTCAATACCAACTTTAAAGTCCCCACTACAATTAAGCCTGATTCTGTAAAGTTCACTGTGGCTGGACCAGCAGATAAAGTTTATTGTTTCAAAATGGACGTTGTTGATGATTGTCCTACTGCTACTCCACTGACAAATTTATCACGATTCGATATCTGTACACCCGTAATAAGTGTTGTGGCAGAAGATAATAAAAATGTAATCAAATGGTCTAAATTTCCCTCAGGTACAAATTTAACTTATGACCGCTATGAGGTAGAATATTATGATAGTTTGTCGAGTAAATGGAAAGTATTACCAGGCGGAGTAATAAGTGACATTAATAATCTGGGTCCTTTTGAACATACGGATATAGAATGTGGTAAAAAATATTCTTATAGAGTAACAGCTAATGCAGGACCAACTTCAAGCTCTACTATTAAAGAAGTTACTGCTATTTCGGCAGACATTCCAAAAGCACTCAATGTATTATATGCCGACTTAAATTTAAAAGGAGATTCTGTTGAAGTACGTGGGGTTTGGGCAGACGGAACATCTCCGAAAAATATCTTACCGAATAGCTATCGTACATGGCGAGCAGATTCTCCAACGGGAACTTATGCTTTGCAAAATACTGGAATTTCTTTTTTTAAAGACGGAACTTTCGATGTAAATAAAGAAAATAAGTGTTATTATGTTGATTATTCTAATATTTGTGGGATTTACTCTGAAAAATCGAAGATTGTTTGTTCTATTTTAGCAAAAAATATTGGAGAAAGTATGTCTTGGACAGCTAACCAACCTCATAGTGATGGAGTTGCTGAATATAGAATTTTTGTAGTCAATCCAGCAACTGGTGAACCAGAAAACCCTAAACTTGATGCTTCTGGAATACCTTTAAAATCTTACATTGACTCTAAAACTGGCAAAAATATAATTAACTTCCCAGTAATTACAAAAAATACGTTCTTAGATGGTGATGTTTCTGATGATCAAAATCAAACTTTATATGTTAGGGTAGAAGCCTATCCAATAGGTTGGGAAATAACTGGAGGTGGAACCAGAAACGCCCCTGCGAAATCAAATATTATTAAGATAACAAGACCTACAATTGCCAGTTTTGCTCAGGTTTTTACGCCAAATGGTGATGGTTTCAATGATAAATTCGGAGCGTATGTAAAACGCTATAAGTTTGTTGTGAAAGCTCAAATGCAAGTTTTTGACCGTTGGGGCAATATTATTTACTCTGATGAAACAACCGATAGAAATGAATTAGACCCCAATAATTTAACACCAGGTTTTGGTTGGGATGGTAAAATGAAAGATGGTACATACGCCAATGAAGGCACTTATGCTTTCAGAATGATAGTAGAAGACCAATCTGGACAAATTACTACAAAAGACGGAGTGGTTTTGGTAGCTTATAAGCAACCGTAAAAGCCCCCCGCCCCCCGAAGGGGGAGTTTAGAATATCAAAATCCCAAGGAGAAATCTTTGGGATTTATTTTTTTGATTTTGTGTGATTAACTTGCAGAAAATTTTAAAATATAGAATTATGTTCGACATGATGGGTATGCTTGGCAAGATGAAAGATCTTCAAGCAAAAATGAAAGAAGCACAAGATTCCCTTAGTTCAATCGTTGAAACTGCTGAGGCTGGTGCGGGTATGGTACGGGTAACAGTCAATGGCAAAAAACAATTGTTGAAGGTTGAAATTGATGAAGATTTAATGTCACCCAAAGACCGTGAAGTTGTCCAAGATTTAGTAGTAGCTGCTACTAACAAAGCGATGGAAAACATTGAAGATAAAATAAAAACTCATCTCCAAAAAGCCACAGAAGGTTCTTTGCCAAATATTCCAGGCATGGATTTGGGTAAAATGTTTGGATGATTTTCGATATTGGATTTTCGTTTTTCGATGTTCGGAAGGGTAAAAACCTTAAAGTAGTAATCTAAAAAGCATGATAACTTAACAACTTATCAATTCAAAACTTATCATTTCCTCAAAATGTCAATCAAAGTACAAAACCTAAGCAAAATTTATGGCAAGCAAACTGCTGTAAACGATATATCTTTTGAAGTTCAAAAAGGGGAAATTGTGGGCTTTCTTGGACCAAATGGTGCAGGTAAATCTACTACCATGAAAATCGCTACGGGGTATATTCAGGCTACGTCTGGTAGCATAGAAGTTTGTGGATTTGATGTACAAGAGTCTCCCATGAAAGTTCGTCAGAATATTGGTTATTTGCCCGAACATAATCCCTTGTACTTGGATATGTACGTAAAAGAATTTCTGGAATTTGTGGGTGGAGTCTATGGAATTTCTGGTAAAAAATTGAAAGACAGGATCTCGGAAGTAATTGATTTAGTGGGACTTGGACTCGAACAAAAGAAAAAAATCGGGCAATTGTCAAAAGGTTATCGTCAGCGTGTGGGTTTAGCCCAAGCACTTATTCACGACCCGCAAGTTTTGATTTTGGATGAACCAACTACTGGACTTGACCCCAATCAATTAACAGAAATCAGAGCAGTTATCAAGAATATTGGTAAAGAAAAAACGGTCATTTTTTCGACCCACATCATGCAAGAAGTTGAAGCAATTTGTGATAGAGTTATCATCATCAATCATGGAAATATTGTAACAGACAGCAGCCTTGTAGATTTGCAAAAAACAGGGAATAGTATGGAAGATATTTTCAAAAAATTAACGAATTTTTCGGTTCACGGTTAACGGACTTATCGGTGAACGGAGTTAACGGTAAACGGTAAACGGATTTTGACTCCATGTAGAAAAGAAAATAATATTAATTGTGAACGAGGATAACAATTTATATTTACAAAAACTTTAAAATAAAATGAACATTTTATGAATAATAATGGAACGCAACTTCATAATGCTCTTATTGATAATATTGTAAGATACTTGATTGATGAAAATTTTCCTCGTGTCATTAAATGCCTCGAAATGCTAAATGAAGAAGAAATTTGGTATCGTCCAAATAGTCAATCAAATAGTGTTGGCAATTTGGTATTACACCTAAATGGCAATTTGAATCAATGGATTCTTGACTATATTGGTGGAAAATCTTTTGTGAGAAATAGACAATTAGAATTCGATGCTGAAAAAATACATAGCAAAGAAGAACTTGTACTTATGATGACTAATTTAAGCGAAGAATTACGTTCTTGTATTCAATCAGTAACCAGTGACAAATTGTTGGGTATTCTACCTATAGAGAATCAACAGGAAACGGGCATTTCAGTTTTAATACATATTACGGAGCACTTTTCATTTCATACAGGTCAGATTACTTACGTCACAAAATGGTTAAAAGAGCAACAAACCAATTTCTATTAGGGCTTCAAAAGCGATAACAAATTACGAAAAAGACAGATTTGCCAGCCGCTAACATTAGGTTTTATGAAAGTTGGGCGGAAAAGATGTACAATAAGCAACAGTGCATATCCAAACTGTGGTTAGGACAAAAGTTTTTCAATTGGCAGTGGTTTCAGGCAGATGGAATACTAATTTCCAACTTGCATAAATCCCTATCGTTGAACGTTAAAAAGTAAAATATTATAATGTAACGAAAAATCCATTTACCGTGTACAGTTCACCGTGTAACGATAATTCCGTTTACCTTTCACCGTTAACCGTGTACCGAAAATAAATCCGCATCTAAATAAGCAGGAAATTTTTTTCTGAAATCTTCTAAATCCTTTTTGCTAAGTATTTGATTATGAATCACTTCTAATTCTTTTTGATAAAAAACTGGATTGCCTTTAAAATCTATCACAGCAGAATTCCCCGAATAATTTAATTCCATTCCATCCGTCCCAACACGATTTACGCCAATGCAATAGCTCTGATTTTCAATCGCCCGTGCTTGCAAAAGTGTATCCCAAACCTGCGAACGAACGGCAGGCCAATTAGCAACATAAATCAGTAAATCATAAGCCAATTTTTTAGGTATGAGGTCATTTTTAGGTATGAGGTCGTAGGTCGTAGGTATGAGGTCAAAAGTTTTCCCCTCCTCCTGTTTCCCTTCTTCCCTGTTTCCTTCCTCCTCCAAAAAGTTCCTTGACCAAACTGGGAATCTTAAATCGTAACAAATCAGTGGGCAGATTTTCCAACCTTTTAGTTCTACAATTAAGCGTTCTGTACCACCAGCAAAGTGGTTATTTTCTCCGCCCATTCTGAAAAGATGCCTTTTGTCGTAGGTTTCAAAACTTCCATCGGGACGCATCCAAATGAGTCTATTGTACATATTTCCACCTTCTTTCACAATAAAACTACCCGTAACAACTGCCTGGGCTTGTTTTGCTTGTTGTTTCATCCATTTAAAAGTCGTGAAATTCATTGGTTCAGCTACTGATTCTACATTCATCGTAAAACCTGTATTGAACATTTCTGGAAGGATAATTAAGTCGGTTGGCGTAGAAATCTGAGCAATTTTTTCTTCTAAATTAGCCAAATTAGCCGTAGGGTTTTCCCAAAATAAATCAGTTTGAATGAGGGTAACAGAAAGGTCTTGCATGGAAAAGGTTATTTATTTCTTTATCTCAAAAATACTATTTTTTTGAATGTCGTTCAAATTTGACTAAATTTCAATGAAAATAATTTAACCCAATAAATGGCAAAAGATAAATACCACGAATTAGTTAAAACATCTCTTGAAAATGATGGCTGGACAATTACACATGACCCCTACAAAATAATGTTAGGAAAGAGAAGGGGGTATATTGATTTAGGAGCTGAAAAGGGAATGATAGCAGCAGAGAAAGAAAATGAAAGAATTGCAATAGAAGTAAAGAGTTTTCTCGGCTCTTCGGATTTGGATGATTTTGAAGATGCCCTCGGACAATTCTTGATTTATTGGAAGGCATTAAAAATTAAAGACCCACAGAGAGTACTCTACCTTGCAGTACCACAAAGTTATTTTGAAAGATTTTTTGATGATGCTTTTTTTGTAGAAACAGCAAAAGAATTTGATGTAAAGATGATTGTTTATAATGAAACTAAAGCTCAAATTGAACAATGGATAAAGTAACTAAATATAAAAAAATTGTACGCAATTTTGTTGAGGAAGTGGTCAGTTGGGGTGGTCATGAAGAAGAAAATGGCGTTGAAAATCAACTCATTACAGATGATGAACACGGGCATTATCTGTATGCAGGTGTAGGTTGGGAAAAAGATGCACTACGCTGGTTTTATGCAAATTTTATTCATGTTGATGTGAAACCAGATGGAAGTGTTTGGATTCAGCATGACGGAACAGACCTAAAAATTGCTGAAAAATTAGTTATCCACGGTATCGACAAACAAGATATTGTTATTGGTTTTCATCCGCCATATACTCGTGTCCAAATCTAAAAGCAGTTTTAAAATTATTCCCTATGAAAAAACCTTCATTTCTTTTTCTCTCTTTCCTAACTTTCTCAATCATCGCCCTCAAATCTTCTGATACACCGTATCAGGATTGGAAGGTTTATGGAGGAAATAATGAGTCTAATCGGTTTTCGAGTATTAGCCAGATTAATACTGAAAATGTTAAAAACTTGGAAGTTGCTTGGGAATATCACACAGGTGATGCTACTAAAACTTCTCAGATTCAGTGTAATCCTATCATTGTGGATGGCATAATGTACGCTACTTCCCCACAAATTAAAGTTTTCGCTCTTGATGCCGCTTCTGGCAAAGAAATTTGGAGTTTTAATCCTTTCAAAATTTTGGGTGGGGAAAACTCTTGGGCTGGTACAAACCGTGGTGTAACTTATTGGCAATCTGGCGATGAGAAACGGGTTTTATTTTGTGCAGGTAGTCATCTGATTTGCTTGGATGCCAAAACTGGTGAGCCAATTACGACTTTCGGTGAGGGAGGAAAAATTGATATGCAAAAAGATTTAGATTATGAAAAAGAAAAGTTTCTCTTGGTCTCGAATACCCCAGGTGTAATTTATAACGATTTGATTATCATGGGAATGCGTTTGTCAGAAGGGCTGGACGCCGCTCCAGGACACGTCCGTGCGTACAATGTTCGTACAGGAAAAAGAGCTTGGATTTTTCATACAATTCCGCATCCTGGTGAATTTGGTTATGAAACTTGGCAGAAAGATTCTTGGGAAAAAAATGGTGGAGCAAATTGTTGGGCAGGCATGGCTTTGGACGAAAAAAGAGGAATCGTTTTTGTGCCAACTGGTTCTGCAACTTACGATTTTTGGGGTGGACATAGAAAAGGCACAAACCTTTTTGCCAATTGTATTATTGCTTTAGATGCAAAAACTGGTAAACGGATTTGGCATTATCAGACCGTTCATCATGATATGTGGGACAGAGATTTACCTGCCCCTCCTACCCTGATTACGGTTACAAAAAATGGAAAACAGGTTGATGCCGTCGCCCAAATCACGAAACATGGTTATACATTTGTGCTGGAACGGGCAACTGGAAAGCCTGTCTTTCCAATCAATGAAATGCCTGTTCCTAAAAGTGATTTAGTCGGTGAAAACTCATGGGCAACTCAACCCGTACCAACTTTGCCTGAACCTTATATGCGACAAATTTTTCTGGAAAAAGACATTAATAACCTTTCGCCAGAATATCATGAAGAGATTTTAGCAAAATTTAAAACCTTAAAATCTGGTGGGATTTGGATTCCGCCTTCTTTGCAAGGACACGTCCATTTCCCTGGAATGGATGGCGGTGGCGAATGGGGCGGTGCTGGCTATGACCCTCAGAGTCAGACACTTTACGTAAATGCCAACGAAATGCCTTGGGTAATTACGATGAAAGAAAACCCTTTGTTAGCGAGTGTCGGGCAAAATCAATACAATAATTACTGTGGGAATTGTCATGGAATAGACCGCAAAGGTAACGGAAGTATTCCCGCTCTTTTAAGCTTGAAAGACAGACTAAAAAAAGAAGAAGTTTTAGCCATTTTGAAAAATGGCAAAGGTGCAATGCCAGCTTTCGGACATATTTCTGAGAAAAATAGAACAGCAATCGCTACTTATATATTGGACATGAAAGTGTCTGATAATCAATCTGATAAAAAAGAAATGGAAGCCGAGTCGCAATTGCAACCTGCCTATATTATGGACGGTTATAAACGATTCCTGACAAAAGATGGCTACCCTGCTATTACGCCTCCGTGGGGGACACTCAACGCCATTGACATGAATACTGGCAAAATAAAATGGAAAGTTCCCTTGGGAGAATTTGAGGAACTAACTAAAAAAGGAATCCCGCCAACAGGCACAGAAAACTATGGTGGACCAGTAGTTACGGCAGGAGGATTGATTTTTATTGCTGCATCAGCAGATGAAAAATTCAGAGCTTTTGACAAAAATACGGGCAAAATTCTCTTTGAATATAAACTCCCTGCGGGTGGGTACGCAACACCAGCTACCTACCAAGTAAATGGGAAACAATATGTGGTAATTGCTTGCGGAGGTGGAAAAGTTCGTACAAAATCTGGCGATAGTTATGTGGCTTTTGCCCTGAAATAATCAAACAAAAATCATGAAAAAAATCATTAATTTCCTCATTATCATTAGCTTACTATCTTTCAAGTCAGAAGATATTCCAACGCTTGAAATCGGTGCGGCTGCTCCAGACTTTAACCTAAAAAGTGTCGATGGGAAAATGTATTCCTTGAAATCATTTGCTAAATCAAAGATTTTAGTGGTGGTTTTTACTTGCAATCATTGCCCAACAGCTCAGGCGTATGAGGGGCGATTGAGACAAATTACGGCAGACTACAAAACTAAGGGTGTTCAAGTGGTAGCTATTTCGCCGAACTCTCCAAACTCAGTTCGTTTAGACGAAATGGGCTATACAGACTTGGGCGATTCCTTTGGCGACATGGTTGCAAGAGCCAAAGAGGCGAATTTCAATTTTCCATATTTGTACGATGGTGATACTGAAATTACTTCAAAGAAATACGGACCAATTGCTACGCCTCATATATTTATTTTCGATGAAAAACGGATGCTTCGTTACTCTGGACGGATTGATGATGTAGAAAAACCAACGGGGAGTCCCAAAAATTTTGATACTCGTAATGCCATTGAAAATTTATTGGCAAGACAAAAAGTTGTAGTTGAAAAAACAAAAACTTTTGGTTGTTCTATCAAATGGGCATCAAAAGAAAATCTCACCAATAAAGAAAAAGAAGAATGGACAAAAGAGCCTATCACTTTGGAAACAATTGATGAAGAAGGGTTGAAGAAAGTCTTGAAAAATGACTCAGGAAAACTTCGTTTGATTAATGTTTGGGCAACTTGGTGTGGTCCTTGTGTAGCCGAAATTCCAGATTTTCTGAATATAAATAGAATGTATCGCAACCGAGATTTTGAATTTATTTCTATCAGTGCAGACAAGCCCGAACGTAAGGAGAAAACTCTGGCTACCTTGAAAAAACTTCAAGCATCAAGTAAAAATTATATTTTCAATTCTGATGATGTCTATAAACTCATAGAATTAGTTGACCCGAAATGGCAAGGTGCATTGCCTTACACAATTTTGGTTGAACCCAACGGAAAGATTATTTATCAAAAACAAGGGACAGTTGATATTCAGAAAATGAAAAAAATGATTGTTGAAAATCCGTTGATGGGAAGGTATTTTTAGCATGAAAAATAGACCTACCTCTAATTTATTAAGTATTTATACTCAATAAATACATGATTAAAGAATTTTGTGTGCCAATTGTTAAATAATTGGTATAATTATCTGTTTTTTAGTAAAAAATTATTGTGTTTGTTATTTCTACTACATATATTTGGACATGATTTCGTCTAACAGTAGAGAAAAAAGAGTTTGTCAGTCTGCTTTATTTGTACTATTCTGAAATAAGCACGGTTTGATTTAGTTTAACAATGCTAAAAATCTAACTTAAAAAGACTGACATTTTACTACGGGTTTCCGCCAACTCCTGTGGTCTGAGGCATAGTTCCGCCAAGCTGTGCCTCAATTTTTAACCATTAATTGTTAAAAATGACTAAGGAGATGGTGCAAGATAAACTTCTTGCATCATCTCGGTACTAAATAAAAGTTCACTCATCAACAACTTACCTCTATATTTTCTTCATTTCTTTCTGAAAAGTCTCAAATTCATTTTTTAGAATTGCAAATTCCTCCTCAAAGTTTTCAAAATTACAGACCTTTGCTTTTGTCTCAATAATCATTGTGATTTCGTGTACACGCATTGCTCCGAGTGTTCCAGAATTTCCCTTCAAAGTATGTAATTCACTCTGAACTTTTTTGCAATCATTTTCTTTGAAACCATCAAAAGCATTCTGAATTTGCTCAATCGCTTCTTCCTCGAACCCTTCCAAAATACTTCGCACAAAACCCATATCACCCCCAACACTGTCTGATAATTGCTGAATAATTTCAGGGTCGATAATTTTTAGATCAGTTTTTAGGTATGAGGTCGTAGGTATGAGGTCGTTAGTAGCAGAAGTACTTTTCGCTCCATCTAATAATTCAACTTCACTAATAACTGCTAACTGTTCACTGTCAACTGCTAATTGTTCACTGCCAACTGCTAATTGTTCACTACCAACTGCTAATTGTTCACTGCCAACTGCTAACTGTTCACTACCAACTGCTAATTGTTCACTGTCAACTGATAATTGTTCACTGTCAACTGCTAATTGTTCACTACCAACTGCTAATTGTTCACTGTCAACTGCTAATTGTTCACTGCCAACTGTTAACGGCTCACTACCAACTGCTAATTGCTCACTACCAACTGCTAATTGTTCACTGATAACTGATAATTGTTCACTGCTAACTGATAACTGTTCTTTCACCCACTCCCCTACTTTTCTCACCAAAATCTCTGCTCGAATTGGCTTCGCAACATAGTCATTCATACCTGCTGCCATGAATCTTTCACGGTCTTCTTTCATGGCATAAGCGGTCATTGCAATCACTGGAGGTAGATTTGTAGCTAATTTTCTAAGATGTTCCGTTGTTTCTACTCCGTCCATTTCGGGCATTTGAATATCCATCAAAATCAAATCAAATGGCTTGTCTAAACCCGAAGATTGAACTAATTTAATGGCTTTCTGACCAGAATCAACCGTAATGACATCACAGCCAGATTTTTTCAGAATCTCGCTTGCCACTTTTCTATTTGTGGCGTTATCGTCCACCAAAAGGATATATGGATGATACGTTTTGAAATGATTCACAACATGAAACTGCTCTTCTGATTTTTTTATGGCAATCGGACTAATACTTGTTTCCTTGATTTCGACAGTAAACCAAAACGTACTGCCTTCACCCCAAACGGATTCTACACCAACTTCGCCTTTCATCATTCTGCAAAGTTGTTTTGAAATTGCCAAGCCCAAGCCCGTTCCTCCAAACGATTTTTTGGTAGAATTATCCACTTGCTGAAAAGCATTGAAAAGCATTTTGAGGTTTTCTTCTGAAATCCCGATGCCTGAATCTTTTACTTCTACTTTTATTCGATTGAACTTCCCTCTTTTTTCTATTAAACTTACAATCAATTTTACCATGCCATATTCCGTAAATTTCAAGGCATTCGAGGTAAGATTGGAAAGAATTTGGAGCAAACGAGTCTCATCTGCAATCACAAATTCGGGTAATCCTTCTCCAAATTCACAAACTAATTCATTGTTTTTACTGGAAGCAACCTGTGAAAAAAGCGACAATAATCTATCAAAAACCTCCCTGAACACTACTGGGGCTTCGTGAAGAGCCATTTTACCTGCTTCAATTTTTGCCAAATCCAAAATATCATTCAGGATATGCAGTAATGTTTCTGATGATTTCCTGATGGTCTGCACATAATCTGTTTGTTCAGGGTTAAGCGGAGTATCGGTCAGCAAATCAATCATTCCAATTACTCCATTCATAGGCGTACGGATTTCATGGCTCATGTTTGCCAAAAATCTATCTTTTACTTTCAACGAACGTTCGGCTTCATCTTTGGCTTTCACGATGTCATGCTGATATTTTTTCAACTCCGTAATATCTCTACCAATACCCGACACTTCTTCAATCACCCCATTATTGAGCAAGATTGGATTCAAATAAATTTCAATCCATTTATCTTCTCCATCGTATGTTTCTAACTGAATTTCAAAATGTTGCTGCTCTCCTCTAAATGCCGCTTTGTAACATTCTTCCAGAACACGTCGGTCAGAAGAAGTCACCATCCTGAAACCTAATTTTTCTGTACTGAGCGTCAATTGAGGTTTTACATTTAACTGATTATGAAGTAGTTGCGAATATTCTTGATTAAACGAAGTCAGCAACATTCGTCTATTCACAGACCACATCAAATGGGAACTGCCTTCAATAATGGCATTCAATCGGGCGGTTTCACGGGCGAGGGCATCCTCTGCCTGTCTGCGGGCAATAGCAATGGCAACTTGTCCAGATATAAAATCTAATAATTCTAAATCTCTTTGTTCATATTTATTCTGACGTTCATAAGATTTTACCCCAATAATTCCTGTAACACGGTCGCCGATTCTGAGTGGCACACAACACATCACTTTCGGGACTTCGCCATAGAGGTAGATAGTCTTTTCTTCGGCTAATTTATAAATGTCTTCGTCCCTCAGAATTAGCGGTTTATTGGCAGCGATGGCATATTCTGTGAGTCCGTTACCTAATTTTCGCTTTGTGAAATGTACACGATTGTCAAAATATTCGTCGATATAATACGGAAAATACAAGAAACTTTTTTGTGGGTCATATTGGGCAATAAAGAAGTTTTTTACGTCGATAACGTTTCCTAATTCTTTATGAATATTTTCGTAGAGATTATCCAAACTTGGCGAGCTAATCGTTGCCTGTGCGATACTGGAGTACAATTTGGTGGCACGCTCTGCCCGAACTTTTGCGGTAGAGTTGTGAAAAATACAGCGAAAAGCCGTAGGTTTATCCCCCTCGAAACGGCAGTTTACAGAACCTGAAAGATATAAGCGGCGACCATCTTTTCGTTTGAAAACTGTCTCGAAATCAGGAATTTTTTCTCCTCTTTTAATTCTTTCAAACTTCTCAATGGTTTCTTCCGCAAAGGTTGGGTGCAGGACATCTTTGAGCCGTAAATTACCAACTTCGTCAGATTCATAGCCCATTGTTTCTTGCCAAGATTTATTGACATACAGGAATCTTCCAGAAATACTGATGATAGAAATTAAATCGGAAGTATTATTGACCAAATCTTGAAGCTGGGTATTTGACCGAGAAAGTGCCTCGGAAACCTTTCGTTTTTCAGTAATATCTTCACCGATAATCGTGAGGTATTTCATGTCTTCGGAGGCATCATTGAAGATAACAGAATTGAGTTCTACAAAACGAACTTGCCCATTTTTGGCTAAAATAGTTCTTTCTTTCTGCTCGAAAATACCTCCATTTTCCATTGCCAATTGAAAGGCAGCAATACGCTGAGAAGTTTCATCACCTGGGACTAATACTTCAAAGAAATTTGCCCCAACTAATTCTTCGGACGTCCAACCTAATATCTTTAAAGCAAAGGTATTTACGTAAGAAATCGTACCATCTACTTCCAAAATTAGACCTACCAAATTGAGGCTTTCAACGGTAGCTTGGAGGTCAGAGTTTTTGTGCAAAGCTTCATTTTTTTCGTTAGATTCCAAGACAGAAAGTTCCTTTTTCAGGTTTTTTATTTCCGCAATAAGTTCATCTTTAGTTTTATGAGTCCAACGCATTTTCAATGATGTTTCAATGAGTGAATGATAGATTGAGTGAATGATAGAATGTCAAGGCGATTATTTTATCCTCTATTCATACCTTAAAACTACGAAATTCGGTGTAATTTTAGCATATAAAAGTTTTAATTAGTGTGAATGATTTGAGAACAAAATTCATTCATTCACTCCTTCAATCACTCACTCATTGGAAAACGTAAAAGCAAAAAAGAATTTAGGGCAACATTTCTTGAAAGATTTAGGTGCAGCAAAGCAAATTGCTGATTTAATGTCTGGACATGGGGGCTATCAGCACGTTTTAGAAATCGGTCCTGGCATGGGTGTACTTACGCAGTTTCTTTTGCAACACAAAGAATATGAAACGTCGGTCGTTGAAATTGATAGAGAATCGGTTGATTATCTGAATGTGCATTTTCCAGATTTGAAAGAAAGGATACATTCGGCAGATTTTTTGAGGATAAATTTGAATACCTTTTTTGATGGAAAGAAATTCGGAATTGTAGGTAATTTTCCGTATAATATTTCTTCTCAGATTATGTTTAAAACTCTGGAAAACAGACACTTAGTGCCTGAATTAACAGGAATGTTTCAGAAGGAAG
>JAAFJL010000054.1 GCA_013298865.1 Cytophagales bacterium
GCGTTTTATGCTGGACAGTCTATATGGTTTCAGAGCATGATTCCTCAGTAATTAATCAAGAACTTTCTCATCATTTGGGAAGTGTTTCAGAGATTCTTTTCTTTCTTTTGGGGGCAATGACAATCGTTGAATTGATTGATGCTCATCATGGTTTTAAAATAATTACTGACCGTATCACGAGTAAAAACAAGGTGAATTTACTCTGGTTGATTGCCATTGTTACGTTTTTTCTCTCGGCAATGTTGGATAACCTCACAACGGCAATCGTGATGGTTTCTGTGTTGAGGAAGCTCATCAAAAACCCAGAACTTCGTAAAATTTTTGCAGGTGTAGTTATCATTGCTGCAAACGCTGGTGGGGCATGGTCACCGATTGGAGATGTTACCACAACAATGCTTTGGATTGGTGGGCAAATCTCTGCAAGTTCAATCATGAAAGAACTATTTTTACCAAGTTTGATTTCTTTGTTAGTTCCATTGGTTTATCTTTCTTTCAAGATGAAAGGATTCGTGAAAAGTAACTCAGAAGAAGAACCACTATCCAATACCGACCAAGTTCATGAACTTATTATCAAAACCCAAAATTCTGTCGTGATGCTCATTACGGGACTTGGGGCTTTGTTATTTGTGCCGATTTTCAAGACCATCACGCATTTACCGCCTTACATGGGCGTGTTGTTGGGCTTGGGTGTTGTATGGGTGGTTTCTGAAATACTCCATTCTGATAAAGACGAAGAGGAACGGAAACCCCTTACAGTATCTTATGCCCTTAGCAGAATTGATACACCAAGTATTCTGTTTTTCTTGGGAATTCTGATAGCTATTAGTGCTTTAGAATCGACTCATTTGTTATCAAATTTAGCTGTCTGGATGGACGAAACTATTGGTAATCAGGACATTATAGTGGTAGTGATTGGTTTGGCATCTGCCGTGATAGACAACGTACCTTTAGTGGCGGCTTCGATGGGAATGTATGATTTGAACACCTTCCCGATGGATTCTAAAATCTGGGAATTTATGGCGTATTGTGCAGGAACAGGGGGAAGTATTTTGATAATCGGTTCAGCGGCTGGTGTAGCCGTGATGGGCATGGAAAAGATAGATTTTATCTGGTATCTCCGCAAGATTAGTTTCTCGGCTTTGATTGGCTATTTTGCAGGAGTGTTGGCATACTTAGCAATTTTTGCGATGTTGCATTGATGGATGTGAGAGTAGTAACGTGGGGTTGTGTAAAAAGTCTAAAGTCTATGAGCGACCGTCGCTCGGTTAAAAGTTTTAAGAAGAAGTATTATTCTGTAAAATTGAATATTTCCAAATAATATACTTCAGAATAAGACTTCAAAGACTATTTCGGAATATTATTTGGCAAAAAATACTTTCAACTTTTAACTCTATACTTTTTACACAATCCCACCACGCAAATACTTTCAACTTTTTACTTTAGACTTTTTACTCCACCAACTCAATACCATTTCTGAGAAATTTTTCCAATGTACTCATACTCAGATTCTTTCATGAGGATTTTTTGTAAATCTATCCCTACGTTTGGGTACATTTCGAGGTTGTGTAAATCTTCAATTAATATCCAAACGAGTTCCAAAGCAGACGTTTCAGCAGGATTCAATGTAGGAATTCCTGATACAATTCTTGCTCTAAAAACACAATGCAAAACATCATTTTTTTGTCCTTCTAATAGCACTTCTCCCGAAAGAATCATTGTTCCGATTTCTATTTCGATGCCTAATTCTTCCCGTAATTCACGCACAAGTGTTTCCGTGAGTGTCTCGCCCTTGTCTGGGTTTCCGCCCGCAAGGTTATATACATCTGTTTGCCCATAACGATACCGCATGAGCATAACTCTTTGATTTTCAATGATTAAAATACTTGGACGTACTTGCATAAGAAATTTTATTTATGAATAGGGGATATTAGAAATCTGATTGTCTTAGAATTGATTCAACAATGATAATCAAGCAATTAGATTTTTCAAACGAAAACAAAAAAAGATATGAAAACTTCAAAAATTTCAGCCTCAATTCTCTTATTTTTCATGATTACGATGCTCTCTTCGTGCTTTATTAGTATCAATAACAATGATTTATTAGCACCAAGCAATGCAACTGATAAGGATTTTTCTGTGAGAGATTTTACTCGACTTTCTATGGGAAGTGCCTATAAAATCACGGTTCAGCAAGGAAGTGCTTTTAAAGTTACCGCCACAGGAGACAGCAAAGATATTGATGATTTGAAGGTTATCGTGAAAAACGAAGAGCTACAAATCAGTTATCAGAACAGCCGTTCTCGTAGATATTTAATGGAAATTAATATCACGATGCCAACATTGAGAGGCGTAAATTTTTCTGGGGCGGCTACATCAATTGTTAGAAATTTTGATGTTAAAGATTTAGATATAGACCTTTCTGGAGCTTCTACAATTAACTTTGACTCAAAGGCTCAAATAATTGCCATGAAACTTTCGGGAGCATCCGTTGCTAATCTGACGGGGACTTCTCAGAAAGTAACAGCCGATATTTCTGGGGCATCAGACCTTAATGCTTTCACAAATTCAACTGAGGATTGTATTTTAGATTTATCAGGGGCAAGCCGTGCAAGAGTGACTGTGAATAAATTATTAAAAGCTACTGCGGCTGGTGCAAGTTCTGTAAAATATAGAGGTAGCCCTTCGGTAGAAAAAAATACCTCTGGAGCAAGTACGGTAGAGAAAGATTAGGTTTTAATTAAAAATGTGGAATTGAGAATTAAGTCATTGATAATCAATCAATTATAAAGGACAAAGTGGACTAACAGAGCTACTCTGTTCTTTTTTTTATTCTTCTATTTTAAAGGTCTTATTAGTTCTTTTAAGTTTATTCCTCTCACAAATCTGGTATAATTCATTTAATAAATTATCTGTTTTTTGCGGAGGAAACATAGATTTTAAATATATTCTTCTCCAATTATGATATACAATTAATGTTTTTTTAGAACCATCACAGCAATTATAGTGACCAAAATTCAGGGTATCAATTCCAATATTTTTAATCAAGCTGTCTATCTTATTATAACTTTTAATATCAATAGAACCTACGAAATAACCCATTCTACTTGTATCTTCCTCATAAGCACTATTAGCTTTATACACAGTTTCTGAAAAGAATTTCACATTCCTTTTATCATCAATTTGTAAATGATAGCTTGGGCAAGAACCAAAACAATATGAACTATGAAAGATTACTTTCTTGAGTTTGAATTCTTTATTGTTTTCACAAGAAGACAACAATGCTGTTAAAGAAATTAGTAGAATGTATTTCATACTGCATAGTTTTTACTGATTGAAAAATCCCCTACTTCACCATCGGTGGTGGGGTGGTTTTTTTGCCAAAAATAGACAGATTTACATAACGCTTAGGGGCGAGACGGAAGTCAATTAATAGTTTATCTAAATTGGCAATTGAATGATTAAGATTGGTATATAATGAATCGTCTTTCAGGAGTTTTCCTGCTGAACCTTGCCCAGCACTGAGTCCTGCCATAATTTTTTGGAGACCGTCTAAAGACTGTTGTGTTGAAGCAAGTGCCTTACTGATTTTGAGCGTATTCAGCGAATCCGCTATGGAATTGAACTTGCCGAGCAATGGTTTTAGTCCTTTTTCTGTTTCGATAAGATTGCCAGAAAGTGTTTTTAAGTTTGATGTAATGCCTGATAAACTCGCCTTGTTGTCGGCGATTGTGCTGTTCAATGAAGCCCCAAGTGTTGTCACAGTTTTATCAGAATTTTTCAATACGCCATTAAGCATTAAACCTGTTCCTTCTAAGTTTTTGGTAACAACATTCAAATTCTCCATCACGACACGCATACTCATCAGAAGTGAGTCTAAGTTGGCAAGTGCAGGTATTGCTTTTTCTTGAAGAATCGCAGAAATTCCTTTGTCTTTTGTCGGTGAAAGATCAGCTCCACTTTCCAAAAGTGTAGTGCTTTTTCCCAATTTTAGTTTAATGAGTTTTCCTCCCAAAAAGCCAGCATCAGATAAAATTGCTTCTGTTCCAGCAGGAATTTTTATATCTCCTTGCACACTCAAAGTTACCCGAACTTGATTGCCTTTTTCTTGTTGGAGTTCAGTTAATTCTACTTTTCCGATATTTAACCCACTCAGAACCACAGGGTTAGACACCACAAGTCCGTCCACATTGTCGTAGGTTGCATAGAATTTATTTGAAGTTGTGAACACATTTGAGCCTTTCAGATAGTTAAATCCTAAATAGAGAATTACTCCCGTAATGAGTGCCAAAATTCCAACTTTGGCTTCTTTGCTTACTTTCATCATTGTATATTATTGGTAGTTGTTATAATTTTCGGTAAACGGTTCACGGTGAACGGGAAAATTTTTGGTACACGGTAAACGGTTCACGGTGAACGGTAAAGGGTGAACAGAAAATGAACCGTTTCTTCTTCCTCGTTAACCGTTCACCGTGAACCGTTTACCGAAAATTTCACCCTTTACCGAAAAATGAGTTAATTCTCCATTTCTTCTTTATAAGATTTGAAGGCTCTGAAAATGGATTCGGCAACTTCTTCTTGTCCTTTTGTTGAAAACAAATATTCTTCTTCTTCAGGGTTTGAAACAAATCCAGATTCAACCAAAATACTTGGCATAGCGGTTTCCCAGAGTACCAAAAAACCTGCTTGTTTTACACCGTAACTATTTCTGTCTGAATGCTTTCTAAACTGACGTTCTACTTTTTGGGCAATTCTCAAACTATTTGTCATGAAAGCATTCTGAAAATTGGCTAACATAATATGCCCCAACGGTGATTTTGGGTCAAAACCTTTGTATGTCTTTTTGTAATCTGCTTCTTGCAAGATTACAGAGTTTTCTCGCTTGGCAACTTCCAAATTATCATTGGTTTTATGAAGTCCCATGGTATAAGTTTCCGTCCCTTTGAATTTACTGGAAGGATGCCAATTGCAATGTACAGAAATAAATAAATCAGCTTGATTCCTGTTGGCAATAGCAGAGCGTTCATGAAGGTCAATTTTTACGTCTTTCATCCGTGTGTAAATTACCTTTATTTCTGGAAATTCCTCTTTAATTTTTTTACCCAAAGCCAAAACAATTTTCAGGGCAGCATCTTTTTCGTGCTTGCCAGTGACCCCAATTGTGCCTGGGTCTCTCCCGCCATGCCCAGCGTCCAAACAGATGACTTTGATTTTTGTTCCTTTAGAAGACACTTCAACTTCGTCTTGCCCCCGAAATCCGCTCATTAAATTTATGAGAGCAATAACTGCAAGCGTTTTCAGAAAGAAGCGGAATTGAGCGATTTTAGGGGTCAGAATACTCATAGAGGTTTCATTTTGGACCAAGATACCTTCAGGTAAGGGCTTATTAAACAAGTAGTTAACACTCTTTAACATTATTTTCGTTAAGGATTCGTTATCGTAAACGAGGATTGGAGTAATTTTGTATCAACAAAGATAGTTTTTTTAACAATCATTTTTGCAAAACACAACAAGGAACACAGTTTAATTTGGCATATTTATCTAATATAAAATTTGCGTTTGGTACGCTACTCATGATTTTACTACCAAATTTTGGACAAGCCCAAGGTTTGTTTGGTAAAAAACCTGCACCAAATACTCAATCTCCACAGTCTCGCCCAAGAGCAGATGTACCCAATAGCATTCCAAACTCAATACCCCAGAATATTAAATTGCCTGCCGATAGTACCAAAACTAAAATCGTAAAAACCGTTCCCGATTCGCTGAAAAAAGAAGAAACTTTGGCTACTACCGTCGTTTATTCGGCTACGGATTCTACCATTATGGATACCGAAAATCAAGTGGTTTATTTATACGGAGAAGGAAAAGTAAAGTACGGAGATATTGTTCTCGAAGCCGATTATATCAAGCTCAATTGGAAGACAAACGAAGTTTTTGCCAGAGGTACAACAGATTCTACCACTAAAAAAGAGAAAGGATTGCCCGTATTTACGCAAGGGTCAGACACCTACGATTCTAAGGAAATTCGGTATAATTTCAAATCTCGGAAAGCCATCATCAAGAGCATCGTTACCGAACAAGGCGATGGATTTATTCAAGGAAAAAGTGTCAAGAAAGACAACGAGGATAATTTGTATATCCGTAATGCTATCTACACAACCTGTAATTTGGAACATCCCCATTTTAACATTCGGGCTTCTAAAATCAAAGTGGTTGGCAAGAAAGAAATCGTGGCAGGACCTTTTAATTTTGAGTTAAACGGCATTCCATTACCGATTGGTCTGCCATTTGGTTTTTTCCCGTACGCTCCACCAAAAGAATCAGGAACATCTGGGATATTAATGCCAGAATACGGCGAAGATGCCCTAAGAGGTTTTTATCTAAGAAATGGAGGTTATTATTGGGCTGTTAGTCAACATATTGGGGTTAATATCAGGGGGCAAATCTATACCAAAGGAGGTTGGGGTTTGGGTTTAGCTTCGCAGTATTCAACACGTTATCGGTTCAACGGAAGTTTCAATGTAAATTATAATCGCAATACCAATGGGGATGAATTTTTGAATAATGCCAGAAATGATTTTTCTGTGCAATGGTCACATTCGCCACAGAGTCGGGGTAAATCCAGTTTCTCGGCATCGGTAAATTTCCAGTCTTCTGGTTATGCAACTTTTAACTCTTTTGATACCCAAGCCTATACCCAAAATACTTCTAACTCTTCGGTGCAATATTCAACAACCCTCGGCGAAAACATTCGTACGGGTGCAAGTGTACAGATAAGCCAAAATTTATCTACAAAACAAGTAGATGTAAATACCAATTTTAATTTTGGGGTTAATCAATTTCAACCTTTCAAAAATAAAAAAGCCGCTACCGAAAAATTTCTTGACCAATTCCGTTTGGGCTTTGATTTGAGTGGAACTTATGCTATCACGAATAAAATAGCCTTAGGGCAAAAAGAATATAATAATGTTTCTTTTAGAGCAAACAGATTGGTAGATTCTACCTATTTGAAAAACCCCAATGCAATTGTTCCTGCATTTGATAGAAATAACGTTGATTCAACCAATTTTGAAAGAGACGGAGTAGTATCTTTTTCAGATAGCAGGGTTTTTAAAAATGCCAAAGTTCAAATGAGCTACTCAATTCCTATTTCTTTACCGAATATCAAATTAGGAAATTATATCAATCTTACGCCTGGAATGAGTCTTTCTGGGAACATTTATACTCGTCAATACAAATACACCTATCTGAATAAAGGGAATAAGGATTATTTGTTTAAAGATACCCTCGGAGCGGTCAATGTTGAAACCCAGAATGGTTTAACGGCTGATTATACAACTTCCTTTTCACTATCAACCAATACTCGTTTATATGGAACAGTTCGATTTAAAAAAGGGCGATTAGAAGCAATACGCCACGTAATGACACCCTCAGTTAGTGCAAGTTATGCTCCAGATTTAACAGAGAAATTTTATTCAAAAACCAAGATTAGTAGTAAAGGAGATTCATTATATATTTCTAATTTTGACCCAACCAGAACCGCTTACGGCAAAGGAAGCCAGTCTGGAGGACTGAGTTTTAGTCTCCAAAATACTTTTGAGGCAAAACTAAAAGCCAAGTCAGACACGGCTAAAAAGGAATCAGAAAAAGTAATGTTAATTGATAATTTAGGGCTTTCAGCTAACTATAATTTCTTTGCGGAAAAATTTAAGTTGTCCCCAATAAGTATCAATGCAAATAGTAGAGTAAGGAAATTTGACATCAATTGTAGTGCTACACTTGACCCATATTTGTACAAAGAAAATGCAGCTTTTGGACAAGTTGGGAAAAGATTAGATACCCTGAGTTGGAATAGTCCAGGCGGAGGAATTGGACAAATCACGGGTGTAAACGTAGGCATTAGCAAACGTTTTTCTCCTGTAAAAAAGGACGTTCCCAAAAAAAGTGATAATGCATCTGAGGCACAAATGAGACAAATTAATCGTAACATGGATGTCTTTGTGGATTGGTCTTTACCTTGGAATTTATCTGTCAATTACAATTATTTTTACAGTAAACAAGGTTTTGCCCCTGCCCAAGAAACCAGTACAATGTCGTTTCAGGGAGACGTAAAACTGACTGAAAAATGGAATTTTACCCTCAGTTCGGGTTATGATTTTAACTTTAAAACCATCACTTATACCCAGTTAAGCCTTCATAGAGATTTACATTGTTGGGAAATGATGTTCAACTGGACACCCGTGGCTAACCCTGCGTATGGTCGTGTAAGTAACTATTCATTTGACCTTCGGGTGAAATCTGCTTTGCTACAAGAACTCAAACTTTCTCGGAGACGTAGTTTCTATGACCGAGGCGGTTTTTAATTGGCTGTCAATACCTTCACCACAACCACTTACTCTTTCATTTACCATTTACTCAATAATTAGCCCTAAAATACCTCTTAGGGTAGCTAATCTGCCTATTTTTCTATTACATTAGTGTTCCATTCTTGCTAAAAGGAACTGTAATCAAATAACCTATACATTTCTAATAGGTATTTTTGCAAACTTCTTCGTTGGAAAAATCCTCATTTAGCGATGCTAAATTGCGGTTTTTCCGCCTTGAATTTTAGAAAAATACCTCATTATAAATTGTGTAAGTTATTTAATTTCCGTTCCTAACTTCATAATCATACAGTAATTTATCATTATTAAATCTCAAAATTATGGGACAACCCGCCGCTTGTGTTGGTGATATGCACGTTTGCCCGATGGTAACACCAGCCGTTGTACCTGTACCACATGTGGGCGGACCGATTCTTCCTGCTGGGGCAGCGTTCAATGTACTTATCGGAGGCAGACCTGCTGCCGTTATGGGTACAATGTGTGTCTGTGTGGGACCACCTGATGTAATTATTAGAGGTTCGATGGGAGTATTATTCGGAGGCAGACCAGCCGCAAGAATGGGAGACAATACCGCACATGGCGGAACGATTGTTATAGGAAATCCCACGGTTTTGATTGGAGAAGTTGGCTTTGCTATGAATATGGTTACGCCTGATATGCCCAATATGTCGATGCCAGATATTCCTAATATGTCTGTACCGACTATGCCAAACATGAGCCAAGCCCCAGCAGCCAATATGTCCTCTGGAGGTGGCGGTGGCGGTGGTGGTGGCGGAGGAAGTAGTTCTTCGGCACAGATTTCAACCATGAAAAATGCCTCTAAGAGTGGGACTCCTTTTTGTGAAAAATGTTCATAAGTATTTGATTTACAGATACATAAACTTTAATATTAATGCTGACCATTAAAAATAATCAGATGCAAGTTGTGCATGAGCAACGTGAAAATGAGTTTATTGAAAAACTGATTAAAGAAGTGTATTTTGATGTAGAAGAAGCACAAATGGTTTCGCATCAACAACTTTTTCAGAAATTCAAAATTCAGGCTCGTAATGCTCAATATAAATATGGTTTCAGTTTTGAAGATACCATTGCAACCTACATTAATACTGCTTTTGCTTTTGGAGAGAATTTCGATGAAGAAATTGTAACAATCAAACATTTTTTAAGAAATAACGCCCTTAATGAAGAGCAAAAAGCTCAGGCTTTAGAAGAATTTGCTACGTTTTCATTTGAAATTCTTGAACCTGACGAAGACGAAAATACAGAAGATTCAGAACCAATCTAATCATAAATATTACTATGTTAGGACTACTTTTTTTACAGGCTTGGTACGATGCAACGATAGAAAATCGTACCATATTGGCACAACAAATGTTTGGGATGGATATTAATAAAGTGAATGAAATAGTAGCTCGTCTTGAGCGGCAATATCAGATGATTAATCAAGAAAAAAGTAAAAATTAGTGTAAAAAACTATTATTATGCCAAAGACTAATGGTGGAAAGAAAAAGAAAAAGACCCCCAAGACTACATTAGTTGGAATTTCCAAGAAAACTAAGAAAGCTGTTCCTCCAAAGCAGTTAACCTTTACGGCGTCAAAGTGTCCATTTCCTGGCGGAAAAGATTTTGCAGATGTTGCTGCTGAAAGAAAACGCCTTGCATTACCCGCCGCAGGAAGCAATAGCGATACTTCTACTGTGGCAAAGCTTAAGATAGATGGAAAATCTTATTATGGTGTAAATAGCTCAAATCAAAACCCCAAGACACCAATTACTCTTACAGCTAATGCCCAAACAAAGACACACGCTGAAGCAGAAGTTGTACAAAAAGCAATTAATGATGGGAAAAAAGGCAAAGCAGATTCGGTAGAAATGTGGGTAGATAGAGATGCTTGCTCTTCTTGTGGGATATATAATGGAATAGGATCATTGGCAAGAGAATTAGGTGCAAAAGAAATAATAGTACATTCTCCGAGTGGAACTCATGTCTTTACACCACCAACATCAATACCAAGAGCAAAGAAACCAAAACCTCTCGGCTTATTAGTGATTAAAAAGAAAGGTAAGTAGCCTGTGAAGATGTTTATTACTTTTGTAATGGCTTATAAAGCTGTTTAAACTTTCTGTTTTGTTCTAAAATCAGGCTATTTTTAAATCCAGTTTTTAAAAATTCTTGACATATGACAGACTACGGGGACGCCGAGTCATTGAGAGAATTTTGGAAAGCTGGTTTTAAAAAGAGTTTATTTTAGTCAGAAGAGAAAGTTTAAACAGCTTCTATGACAAATCACTAACTTTGAATTATATTTTTTCAGTAAAAAACATAATGTAATGAAAACACTCTTAATTGATAATTGGGTAAAAAATAAAAATAAAACAGAAGAGTACGAGGTAACAAGCAGTGACTCTGTCCCAGAGGTTCTCAGGATGCTTGATGGTAAAAAAAGAACGCAATTGTCTATCCAAGACGACGAGGAAGAAATAGCTGTGATTGTAGGCGGAGGAGGCGAAAAGGAGCTTTTTATCATTAATTATGTGGTCGGTGAAGCAGAGGAATCTTATGTAGTTACGAACCCAAAATTGGATAATTCTAAAGAAGAAGTAAGCCTCGTAACGGGTGGACAAGGGGGCGTTTTCCCGATAAAATATGCTGCATCGTTTGATACAGCCGTAAAAGTTTTGAAGTATTTTATAGACGAAAGTAATATGTGTCCAGATGTTATTTGGGAAGAAGAATAGTAAAAATACAAACCAAAATTACCCATTAAACCCACTAATATGCCAGTACCTCTCAAAGAACTGTACATCAATTATATCCTGCTCGACGCCGCTCGTGTGGGAGATGAATTGATGCAAAAAGCCAAGCAAATGAATCCCAATCATGAAAACCTATACTTGGGCGAAGAAGGTAAAGAATTGGAATCGGTTGCACCGTTTTTGTTCTTGATTCAACCAGAGTCAGCTTTTGCTGAGTGGGTATTAGAAAAAGGTTGGGGCGATTCTTGGGCAACGTTTTTTTATAGCACAATGGACTTTGCGAGTTTATACAGGCATTTTCGTAAGTATCTGATTGTCAAGCAAGAAGATGGCACACAACTCTATTTTCGCTTCTATGACCCTCGTGTAATGCGTATTGTGATTCCTACTTTTGACGATAAACAATTGAAAGAATTCTTTGAAAATATCATCCTTGTTTTCTGCGAAGACCAACAACCCAACAAAGGACTCTACTTCCAATATCAGAATAATCAGCTTGTTTCTGCAAGTATTCAAGTGTAATTTTGGGGGATAATAAGTATAATGATTGAATGAAAAGATGATAGCATGAATGAATAGTTTGGGCTGTCAATTCTGTTCACTTCATTTTAGCTCAATAGCTAATGTAACAAAGCCAATAGCATATAGCCACTTATATAATTTTTCAAACTTCCAAATTTTCAAATTCTCTTCTCTTGTTCAAAAATCTTCTCGATACCAAGACTTTTTTCGTAGCCTTTGCTGTTGTTTGGCTCGCTTATTTTTGTTGGGTGATAGACACTCCAGAGTTCGACCAAATGCTACTTATCAACTCCCATAATTCCCCATTTGGAGATATTTTTTTCCGCTTCATGACCGAACTCGCAGAAGGCTGGATTTGGGGATTAATCATTCTTGTAGCCCTTTTTATTCGTTATGAAATTGCTTTAATGTTTGTGGCTTCTGTGGCATTGAGTACGCTACTTTCTCAATTATTGAAACATACAATTTTTGACAATAACCTACGTCCATTCGCTTATTTCCATGATATTCACTATCCTTGGCATTTTGTAAAAGGTGTTTTTATGAATGAATATAATAGTTTTCCGTCGGGTCATACAACTTCTGCTTTTGCGATTTTTACATTATTTGCCTTGAATTTTAAAAACAAAAACTGGTCATTATTCTTTCTTGTTGTTGCTTGTTTGGTGGGTTTTTCCAGAAATTATTTATTTCAGCATTTTCCAGAAGATGTATTGGGTGGTTCGATTTTAGGAATATTTAGTAGTGTAGTTTGTTATTGGTTTTTGGGGAATTATTTCGAGAAAAGTAATAAAACTTGGTTTCTAAAAAACCTGCTCAAAAGATGAATTCAAAATATAACTATCTGTTAATCATTGGCTTAGGAATATTTTTCTTTATTCCTTTTCTGGGAACTACCCATCTATTCGATTGGGACGAAATCAATTTTGCGGAGTCTGCCCGAGAAATGATTCTGACAAAAAACTACGCCACCGTTCAGATTAATTATCAGCCTTTTTGGGAAAAACCGCCACTGTTTTTTTGGCTACAAGTCATATCAATGCAAGCCTTTGATGTCTTTAATCCAAATTCTTATTTTTCACCCGAATTTGGAGCAAGATTTCCTAATGCAATTATCGGAATAATCACTTTATTAGTTTTTTATACAATTGGTAAAAAATTGCATAATCCCAAGTTTGGGTTATTGTGGGCTATCGGATATTTGGGTTCATTGACTCCGCATTTATATTTCAAATCTGGCATTATTGACCCAACTTTTAATCTCTTTATTTTTCTCGGAATTTGGTTTACGTCAAAGGTTTTAGTTGATGAAATGCGTCAGATACGCAAACCCACTTCGTCACAGAACCTCTCCCCCAGCCCCTCTCCTGCTGAGAGGGGAGCTAACCTCGGACAAACAGCTCCCCTCTCAGCAGGAGAGGGGCTGGGGCAACCGACGCTTCGGGAGAGGTTTCCTGTGTCTGGTATTGCGTTTGAAACGCACAATAAAAATACCATCTTAGCAGGACTTTTTATTGGCTTGGCGGTTCTCACGAAAGGACCCGTCGGAGGATTGATTTGGGGGTTAACAGTATTCTTATTTTGGGGATTTAATCGTTTTAATATCAAATGGTTAGCCCATAATTTTAAATCTATACTGTTTATAATTTTGGGAGCAATTATGGTAGCCTGTCTTTGGTTCGGACTATCAATATATCAGAATGGTTGGTCACTTTTTGGAGAATTTATTCAGTATCAAATTCGGCTACTGACCACAGGAGATGCAGGACATGAACAACCTTTTTACTATCATTTTTTGGTAGTATTGATTGGATGTTTTCCGATGTCAATTTTTGCCATAAAATACCTTTTTACAATACAAAATACGCAGAATATTAGCAAGAGAGATGATGCAATTTTCCAGAAATGGATGTTTGTACTTTTTTGGGTTGTCATGATTTTGTTTACCATCGTAAAAACCAAAATTGTGCATTATTCTTCAATGGCATGGTTTCCACTTTCTTACATGGCGACTACTTATGTACATGAACTCTCGCAAAACCCAAAACGTTGGAATCATTGGTTAACTTTTGGCTTGCTTTTTATCGGGATTTTATTGGGAATTATCCTTACGGCAGTGCCATTGGTTGGGCAACATTCAGACCTGATTATTCCATACATCAAAGATCCCTTTGCGGTACAAAATCTACAAGCTAAAGTTGTCTGGAATGGCTGGGAACAATACATCGGAATAGTCTTTTTGATTGGTGTAATTATTTTCGTTTTACAGAAAAAAATAGTACAAATGTATTTGCTTTTAGCATTTACTTTGCTGATTTACAGTGCTTTAGTAATTCCGAATATTGAAGGTTATACCCAACGGACAGCGATTAGTTTCTACGAATCTTTGCAGGGGAAAGACGTTTATGTAGAGCCTTTGGGTTTTAAATCGTACGCTCAATTATTTTATTTTCAGAAAAAACCAGCCACAAAAATCTATACAGAAAACGAATTGCTCAATGCCAAAAAATTGGATAAACCTGCCTATTTCGTCATGAAAACTGATGCAGACAGTGCCTTGAAAAATCATCCCAATTTAGAGTTGATACGAGAAGCAAATGGTTTTTTATTTTACCGGCATCGGTAGGCAGCGTTATAAACGCTGAGTGAGTCCACACTCGTTATAAACGAGCGTGAGCGGGATCCTGAAAGGATTAAATTTGATTAGCCCTGAGTGAAACTCGGGGAAAAATGAATTAATCTGTGGCTTCAACCCTATTCGGGGTTGAATTCGCTCATATTTCAATTCCATACGTTTCACGTATGGCTAATCATATTTGACCTCTCACGAGGTCTTTTGCTAAAAACTCACCAAACCAAATAAACTCTTGACTCATAAGGCTTTAAAACAAATTTTTGATTGAAAACATCATTCTCATTCTCCAGATTTGCCAACAATAATTCTTTTGTATTAATCAAAAAGTCTATTTCAAACTCCTGATTTTGGTTTGTAAAATTATTCATGACCAAGATTTTTTCTCCTTCATACGTGCGAGTGTAAAGCCAAATATTATTACAGTCAGGTCGCAAATCTTGGTATTCTCCGTAAATTAATGCGGGCGTATTTTTCCGTAATTGAATCATTTTTTTGTAATAATTCAGCACAGAATTTTCGTCTTTTTCTTGGGCTTCAACGTTTATTTTTTGGTAATTCTGATTCACTTTTAGCCAAGTTTTTTCTGCCGTGCTAAAGCCTGCATTTTGTGCTGAATTCCATTGCATAGGTGTGCGGGCATGGTCACGGGCAATCTTATTGCAAGCAGCTAAAAATGCCTCTTTATTGTGTTTCTGAGTTTCCACAAGGGTTTTGTAGGCGTTCAAAACTTGTACATCGTTATATGCTGAAACCTCTTGAAAATTAGCATTACTCATTCCGATTTCATCGCCTTGATACAAATAGGGCGTTCCTCGCAAGGTCAATAAGACGGTAGCTAACATTTTGGCGGATTCCTGAAAATATTGGTTTATATCGCCAAAACGTGAGAGCATTCGGGCGTTGTCATGGTTGCCAAAATAGACGGTATTCCAACCATCATTGCCTGTGGCTACGTCCCATTTACTGAAAATTTGCTTTAATTCTGTTAGCGTAAATTCTGGTTTTGGGTCAATAAAACAATTTTCATCACGGGGAACGGCATGGTCGAAATGGTAAATCATGTTCAATTCTTTTCGTTCCTTGCCTACGTATAGATTCGCCTGTTCAGCACTCACGCCAAATGCTTCTCCGACAGTCATGCAGTCATATTTACTCAAAACTTCTTGATTCATTTCTTGTAAATAATCGTGAACTTTGGGTCCGTTTGCATAGAAACTCAAGTCCCCAAAACGATCTTCTGGGAAGTTTGGATAATTAAGGTCTTTCGAGATTAAAGAAATCACATCCATCCTAAAACCGTTCACGCCTTTATCCAACCAAAACTTCATCATTTTGTAGATTTCTTGACGCAAAACTGGATTCTCCCAATTCAAATCTGGTTGTTTTTTTACGAAAAGATGGAGATAATATTCGTTGGTAATTTCGTCTAAATCCCAAGCTGAACCAGAGAAAAACGAAATCCAATCGTTGGGTTGATTAGGTTTCCAAATATAAAAATCTCGGTACGGATTGTCCTTAGATTTACGGGATTCTTGAAACCAAAAATGTTCATCAGAAGAATGATTTACAACCAAATCTATGATGAGTTTCATGCCTCTTTGGTGTATCTCAGAAAGCATTTCGTTAAAGTCTTCCATCGTTCCAAAATCTTCCATAATTGACTGATAATCAGATATATCATAGCCATTATCAACGTTTGGGGATTTGAAATGTGGACTCAACCAGATAACATCAATGCCTAAATTTTGGAGGTAATCTAACTTGGAAGTAATGCCTTTTAAATCTCCGATACCATCAGCGTTTGAGTCCTTGAAACTTCGTGGATATACTTGATAAACAACGGCTTCTTTCCACCAAGATTTATTTATTTTCATGTGTTTTAAATTTTGTTTGAGTATAAGGTTACACAGAGTGCCACAGAGTTAAAAAATGAGAACCACAGAGTTATTGGAGTAAAATCTCTGTGGTTATCTATTCTTTTCTCTGTGGCACTCTGCGGCAGGCGTTCCTGTGTAACCTCAGTCCCTCATAAAAAATTATCTAAATATCTCATCAAAATTCAATGAAACGTAGTACAAACCACCAATATTCGCCAGTCCATAACCTTGTGAATAATATTTATTGAAGATATTTGAACCACCAATTTTGATAATTGACTTCATTGAAGGCACTTTATACGACACCGAAGCATCAAAAGTATTCCAAGACGGTAACAAAATGTCTCCCGCCGTTGTGCCTTGTTCTACCCACATTTCGCTTGTCCAACGGTAGGTAAGATTAAAGCCTAAATTTTTGGTCACTTTTGGATTACTGAATGAAACATTATAACGGTCTTCAGGAGAAATAAAGAAGTTTCTTTGTACCCTCGACACCTCTGGATTACTCATTTTACGCTTCACGATTTCATTGCCCAAGGCATCCTTAATGATGTTTCCGTTATTGTCTTTCAGCGTAATCGACCCTACTTGATTGGCATAATTTGCTCCGATGTTATAACCTCCACCCAAGGCATATTCCAAGCCAATTCCATAGCCATTTACGTAGATTTCATTAAAATTATTGAAATTTATAGCGTAAACGTTGTAGTTGGCACTTGTTCTTAAATCAGAAATTAAACCAACCGTTCTTGGTTGATTGTAGTTCTGAGTAGCAATAAAATCATTGTAAGTACTGTTGAAATAAAAGGCATCAATGAAAAATCTGTTTGACAAAAGAGCCTTATAACCAATCTCCCAAGTCTTGATTTTCTCGGTTGTAAATGCACTTGGATTTGGCGTGTATTTCACCAAAAGCGATTCATTCGGGCTACCAGCCGCAACAGATGCTCGGTAGGCGTTTGCTGATGCTTCCGTGTAAGCTGGATTCGCAATTAAATTTGCACCATCAACAGATGCTTGCGAACCTCCTACTTCACCCGTTCCGCCGTCCGCTAACAACTGATTTGGAGATGGATTGCGGAAGGCAGATTGCCACGAAGCACGAATATTATGTTGTCCCAAAGTCAAAATTCCAGATACACGAGGCGTAAATCCACCGTCAAAATATTGGTTTTTGTCATAACGAACCGCCACAATTGGTTTAAACATAATATCGTCTGATAATTTCAATTTCACAGAACCTTGTGTGTACCAGCCGTATTCATTAATCGTGAACTCACTTCCATCAACTCTACTCACAGGGAAAATGGTTTTCTTTGTCAATAAACTATAACGACGGAAACTTGCTCCTGTAATTACTTCAACCGCTTCTGGCAAGAATTTCTTGAAATTATACATTCCCTCAAAATGCGATAAAGACGAATTATCTAATACTCGAACACCCCTGACTGCACCGTTACTTGGGATAAAATCAGTGTTCAAAGTAGTTGATAATTCATTGTAATATTTAGTAAAATTAGCATCGCCTGGTAAGAATTTTCCAGCATCGGCTGCTGCTCTTGAAGCCGTGATATTACCTCCATTGGCAGCATAAGCAGTAGCGAAATTTGCTCCCCACGTAGCAGTTGGCTTACTGATTAGTAACATTCTCTGAGCCAATGCCCCCAAATTATAGCCCTCAGCAGCTTGCATGGTGGTATATCCTCTCAGAAACCATTCATCAGCACGAACTTCCAATTTGATTTGGTGGCGATTGTAATCTGGATAATATTCTCTGAAACCCGCAGTACGAATGAAATTTCCATTGCCGTAATACCACGCTCCAATCATCTCAATTTTATCGGACAGTTTATAATGCAATGCAACATTGGCTCTTAGGCTTTTAAATTTTCCGTCGTTTTGGAGTAAATCTAATTCAGAATATCCCGTGCGAGTAACGGTTTTACCCGCCAAAGCTGGGGCAGTTGGATATACCGCAGGAAAAGTAAACGCCCCACTATTATTGAAATCATCACCGTAGATATTTACCCCATCGTAAGTAAGATTCGTCGATGGGTCGTTATTGGGCGTGAAGCCAAGTCTAACGGTATTGTTATCAATTACAAAGAACCCTGGGCGACCTCTGTGCGAACGGTCATTGAGGTTGTCTGCAATGAAATCTGTACCGTTGATAGTTTGTAAATTGACCTTGAAAGCGAAATTTTTACCAATTTGCTTGGCATAACGAATCGCAAAATCTGTGTAAGGTTTTGCTCCGATATTATCTTTACCAACGTTGTTTACACCTATTTTTGTTTGAGCCGAAAGTCCCTGATATTCAAATGGAGACTTCGTTTTTGTGAGCATCAAACCTTGCAAAGCATCTGGTCCATACAAGGCAGAAGACGCACCAGGCAAGATTTCGATACTTTCAATGTCAATATCCGACACGCCAGCAGCAGCTCCAAAACCGAATCCAAAACCTGGAGAGCGGTTGTCCATGCCATCCGTTAATTGCACGAAACGGTTGTTATTATTTGCCCCAAACCCTCTGATATTCACCGATTTAAACCCTAAACTTTGGGTCAATAAATCAACGCCTTTGAGGTTTTGCAAGAGGCTATAAACATCTGCCGAAGCACCGTTTAGGATTTGTTTTACACCTAATTTTTCAACCGTAACGGGGGCTTTCGTAATGCTTTCCTCCACACGGTTTCCTGTAACTTGAATTTCTTCGAGCGTTCCTGTGCTTTCTTTCAGGAGAATATTCAAGTTTTCTTTGTCCTTGACCACAATTTCTTGTTGTAAAAAACCAACTGCTGTAACTCGAATTGTGAAGGGAAGAACTTGGTTGGTTCTCAGGATAAATTCTCCATTATTATTGGCAACTGTCCCCGATACAGTTCCTTTGATAGACAAACTTGCTCCCAAGACGGGACTTTTGTCATCACTGTTACTAACTTTTCCGTTGATACTTATGGTCTGAGCCATTGAGACTGTTACGAAAAAGAAGTTTAAAAGAATTAGAAGAGTTTTTCTCATGGTTTTGTGAATGATTTGAAATGTAATGGTTGAAAATTAACTACCAATAAATTTAGTAATTTATATTCTATCTTTAAATGATTCTAAAATTTATTTCATTACACTCGCAATTATAATCATTTTGGTTGCTCTACAATCAATACATCGAAATCCTTTTCTGTCAAAAAAATTGGTTTGTTCAATATGTACTTTAACAACCCCCCCCCACCTGCTCTAATGCAAATGAAGGATTCCTGTATCATGAGTACTAATATTTCAAGGAGATATTCTCACATTTATGAAAGAATTTCAAAACCAAATACACTTTATTTTTGATATACTTTTTTGCAGTTTCATGCAACAAAACATCATTTGATATTCATGAGTAATTTTACTCAGTAATGTGTATTAATTTTGTATAAGTCAATATAGAAGTAAATATAAATTACTGAATTAAATATTGCTTTCGGGCTTTTTGAGTTTAAGGAATTTATCACCACTCCTATATTTTGGTGTGTTAGTGATACAAAAAGGGTACAGAAAATTTCTGTACCCTTTTTTTCATACCCTAAAATGGTCACAAACCACTCTTAATTATTTCAAAAATTAAGTTCTTATTGATAAAAATGGTTAGGTCTTTAGCCTATGTAACGGTAAAACAAATTTACGTTAGAATTATCCTCTTTCTGGAAAACGTTCATTTCTACTTCCCGAAAATCTATCAACTAAACAATTACCTAACAAAAACGAAAAATGGATGATGAAATAAAATTGATATACAAAAAAGTTCCTTTTTAACGTTATGATTTTGGAACTTTTCAAGCAAAAAATCACCCCAAAACCAACTATGAAAGACACTCTACTCATTACTTTCTTCATCCTAATTACTACGCTCGGATTTAGTCAGAAAATCCAGATTCTCGACCAAAACACTAACCAACCCATTTCCTTTGCAAACATACGTACACCCGATGGAAAACACGGAATGACCTCGGATATTGATGGATTTGTGAAATTTAATGAAAATTATAAATCACTGATAATCAGTCATGTAAACTATCAATCCAAACAAATTAATACTCCTTTTACAGAAAAAATCTATTTACTTCCGAAACAAAACGACCTACTTGAAATTGTGGTCAGTAGCGTAAATCCTGCCATTGGAATCATTAAAAAGGCAGTAAAAAACCGAGAATTGCACAATCCAAAGAGTTTAAATTCCTATACATATTACGCCTATTCTCGCTTGTATATAGACGTAGAAGGAGGTGAGGGAGATTTCCGAAAACGCTTAGATAACCAGCATTTATTCATGAGTGAATCTCGGTCAAAGCATGATTTTTTACAGCCAAATCAAGCACAAGAAACGCTACTTTCTCATAAGACTTCGGGGATGGAAAACCCTCTGTTTGCTTCTTTTTTGAGTTCCTTTCAGCAATTTTCTTTTTATGATGAACTCATCCTACTCCGATTAACCAATAAAACGTACCTCAATCCAATCAGTAAAAACAGTTGGAAAAAATATTATTTTGACCTTCAAGACACCCTAATCAATGACACCGACAGCACATTTGTGATTGCTTTTGAACCCAAAGAGAATACCACTTTCGAGGGATTTAAGGGATTTCTCCACATTAATTCTGATGGATATGCGATTGAAAATATCAGTGTTGAACCCGTAACTGTGGGGGCATTAATCAATTTCAAAATGCAACAACGTTATGAAAGAGTAGAAAAACACTGGTTTCCGAAACAAGAAAATCTGGAGATGTACCAGCGAGGTATTAGCAACAAAGGCGTAATTATAAAATATTCTTTTAAAACGTATCTTTCTGATATTCAGATAGATAAAAATCTAAAAAAGAGTGATTTCTCTAATCTTGACCGAATTATTAAACCCAAAAGTTATGTAAATGAAGATACTTTTTGGAATAAATATCGGTCTGATAGTCTCTCTGACAAAGAAATAAATACTTACCAGTTTTATCAAACTCTACCCGTGAAAAGACTCAAACAAGTGGATAAATTCATGAATGCGGTTGAATTTTTATTGTCTGGTTATATTCCTTTTCGGCGGTTCCAAATTCCGATTAGCTCACTGATTCGTCAGAACAACTACGAAGGCACACGTCTGGGTTTTGGCTTGCGGACGGGCGACAGTTTTTCTCAGAAATTAGCTTTTGAAGGTTACGTTGGCTATGGTTTCAAAGACAAGGCTTTGAAGTACGGTTTCTTAGGAAATTTTAGGTTGAAAGATGCCCGAAGTTTCTTACAATTATCGTATCGGAAAGATGTAATTGAACCCGCAAGTATTGATGACGGTTATCGGAACCTTAATATCACAGACTTGAATTATCGTAGTTTCTTGACCGAAAGGATGGATAGTTTACAGCAAATAAAACTATTGTTTCAGACACCAATTTCAAGGAAAGGACGCATTCAGATAGGTTTTTTGCAAGAATTACGTAATCCAACGTATCGCTATCAGTACCTAAAGTCCGATGCAGTTGCGGGTGATTCTACCTATCGAAACAGTGCGGTAAACATTGGTTTACGTTGGGCTTGGGGTGAGGCATTTTCGCAGTTCAATACCACCATTTATCAATCCCAAAAACCAAGAAGTGTTTTACAAATCTATGCTGAAAAAGGAATCAGAGACATTTTGAACTCAGATTTGGACTATACAAAGTTGAATTTCCAATTTCAAGAACGTTTTGCCAGCAGGCGTTTTGGTACTACAACTTTGAGTTTCACGGCTACTAAAATTTGGGGCGATGCACCGTATTCTTATTTGGTAAATGGTTTGGGTGGGGCAAGTAGAAGAACCAACGATTTAGCAACTACCAATCTTTTTCAGACCATGAAACTCTACGAATTTACGTCTGATGAACAAGTTTCTTTGATAGTAAGGCAGAATTTCGGAAGGTTCATCCCCAGTAAATCTATTTATTTTCAGCCAGAATTGATTTTGTCTCAGGGAGTGAGTTATGGTAATCTAAAGAACCCTGATTTCCATAAATCCATTGATGTTCAGACACTTGACAAAGGATATTTCGAGTCTGGCGTTATGATAGCTAAACTTTTCAGAATCAAATACTTAGACTTCATGTATCTCACGGCAGGGGCGGGTATATTTGCTCGATATGGGGCATACGCACTCCCAAAAACAAATGATAATTTTGTGTTTAGGTATAACATTGGATTAGATTTTTGAGCATTAACATCTCGTTAACAACAACTTAACAGTTTTGCATCTACTTTGCTATATAAATCTCATTTCTCCCAAATTACCATGAAAAAAACTACTCTTTTGCTACTGATTATTTTTTGTTCTTTGAAGGTTTTTGCTCAGGAAAATAAAGAGATTCTGAAAGCAAAATCCTATTCAATTACAAATTTTTATCATAAAGGAATTACTTACATAGATACTAATTCTTATGATGTTGAAATACCGCAACACTTTGCAAATTCATCTCAAAGGAATGGAATTTGGTTTAAATCATTTGCAGACGCTACCTTTAAAACTAATAATTTTACGCTTGATTCGATTCCTGAAACGGCGACTGTAATCATCAATGGAATACGTTTTGAGAGTAAAAAAATACTCTCGAAAATGGCTAATTTTGAGGTCCTTTTGGTCAAAAAAGACTCAAACTTTACCTACATTTATAACAAGAAAATTGACGACTATGATACTAAGATAAGCTACAAACGTCCACGGTCAGTAGTCTATCAAGCCCATGAAAATTTTCCTGCTGATTTCGTGGTTTTTAAGGCAAATTCTTTAGAAATGATGCGTTATAAATGCTTTTCAAATTCCCCGATTTTGGATGTTTTTAATACTGAAGATAGTGTTATTTTATCTTACAAACCCAGGGTGATGATTGACGGCAGACTTCAATCAAAATCATTTGATTATCAGAACATTAACTTACAGGATGTTAAAAAAATAGATGTCTTCGGGAAAGAAATTGCTTCTAATTATTTTGGTTTTAAAGTGCAGTCTGGACTGGTTTCTGTGATTACTAAAAATGCCAATTTCAATTTGGAATGGATATTAGCGAATACACGGGTTATTGGTGAAATTCAAGACAAAAATGGGGCTTGGAAAGTTGTCTCAGATACCGTTCTGGCGGGGACGGATAATTTCAAAAAGTATCGTAAAAAAACCATTCAAGAAAACGGTGCAATCTATATCATTAATGGTGAAGTAGAAACCGAAAAAATGAATAGAAAAACCTTTGCTCTTGACGCTGTTGAAAGTATCAGGATTGCCAGTGGAAAAGTGGAAACTCGTCCCGTAAAAAATGAAAATGCACGGTCAGGACAAAGACGCTTTGATTTTGAAACAGTTGTGGCTGAAAACGATACGGTTTATATCCAGACTGAGAAAGAACGATGGACAGCAAAGGCATCAACCAGTATTCTGAAAGTTATGTCTGAATTGAACCGTTTACGAAGAACAACACCAGAGCCTTCTCCGATTTATATCGTTGATAGTCAGGAAGTTGATGCAGACAAACTAAAAGAATTCAAAAGTAAAGAACTTGAATTTATTGAATCTTTGGAAGGATGTGATGCGATTTCAAAGTACGGAAAACGAGCAGAAATGGGCGTAGTCATCTACCGAAGGAAAAGGTAAAATAATTCTAAATCTAAACACACAAACAATGAAAAATACGCAACTAATTTATTTTGGAATAATTGTCCTAATTGTATGTGGCTGTGTTACGGCTCGGGTAGAGTTTAACCATAATCCTGATACTAAAATCAAGATTAAATCTGCTTTTATCCATGTAAAGGGCATCAGGATTAAAGGGTTTATTAAAAAATTGGGAGATTCGTTTTTGGATGCTCTGACAAGGCAAAATGTGACTGCCCAATTAACAGGAACTGATGTACTATCTTTAGATTCACCAAAAGATATTGAAAATCAGATTCAAAATTATCATCCAGATGTAGTGATTACCATCGAAAGAATGGGAGATGAACTCAGTAGGGGAGCAGAAGGCAATACTTTTGTGAATGGGGGAACGTATTTGATTGCTATTAAATTGCTAAACAGTGATAAACCATTCTGGAAGGCATCTATCAGAACTGAGGGAGAGATAAATGGTGAAGCAAGCGAAGCTGTTCAACGGTCAATGGATAAAATTATTCAACGTATGATAGATGATGAATTGCTTTGACAGTAGATATTTACAAATAATTACAAAAGCCGTAACCTAATCAGTTGCGGCTTTTGTAATTTTATGGGAAACAAATTACTATGCAACAAATTATAACGAAAATTGCCACAATTGCGGACATTGAAAGTTTTTTGATTTTACAAGAAAAATACTTGGTCGTGAATCTTTCGGAAGAAGAAAAAAAAGACGGATTCGTCACAACTCCTTTTACGGTGGAACAACTGACAGAAATCATCGGGAAAGAGGGTTTGTTTTTGGCAAAACAAGGCAATCGGGTCGTTGGATATGCCTTTGCTGGCACGTGGGAATATTTTTCTCAG
Source organism: Cytophagales bacterium (assembly GCA_013298865.1). Lineage (GTDB taxonomy): Bacteria > Bacteroidota > Bacteroidia > Cytophagales > Spirosomataceae > JAAFJL01. Next base: position 24,681 of record JAAFJL010000054.1, read on the forward strand.
TGGGCAATTGTTAGACAAATGGCAAAAATGCTTCCGCTTGATTTTGGAAAACATCAAATCACGGCTGAAAATAGTTTTCAGTATGGACCAATTTGCATTGATATGGAGTTCAGAGGTACGGGCTTGATTCAGCAATTATTCGATTTTATGCGAAGTAAAATGGTAGATAAATTTCCTGTAAGTGTAACATTTATCAACAAAATCAATGAACGGTCTCGCAAAGCACACGTCGATAAATTAGGTTGGAAAATCATCGCTGATTTTCAGTATAATAACAACAATTATTATTTTCTGGGGTTTGAAATGTGAGATAATGGAAAATTAAGAATGAAAAATTAAAAATGTTTGATTACTAATTATAATTCACTATAAATCAAATACTTACAAAATAAATTTATAATGCCAAAAGCTATTGCCCCGCAAGATTTTCTGACAAAAGCCCAAACAATTCCTGTAATTGATGTGCGTTCGCCTGGAGAATATGACTACGCCCACATACCTTCGGCTGTGAATATTCCATTGTTTGATAATCAGGAAAGGGCAGCCGTCGGGACGCTCTACAAACAAGTCGGACAAGATTCAGCTATCTTGAAAGGTTTGGAATTTGTTGGTCCTAAATTGGTAAGTTTTGTAAAAAGAGCCAGAAAACTTAATCCCGAAGGCAGAGAAGTCCTTGTGCATTGCTGGCGTGGTGGAATGCGAAGTAATTATTTTGCCATGCTTTTGGAAGCCACAGGCATGAAGGTTTCAATCATGGCGGGTGGCTATAAGGCGTATCGACAAATGGTTTTAGCGTCTTTCAAAGAGTCGAGAAACATTATTATTTTGGGCGGAAAAACGGGCAGTGGCAAGACCGATGTCCTGAGAGAATTACAAAAATTGGGCGAGCAAGTCATTGATTTAGAGGGAATTGCACACCATAAAGGTTCAAGTTTTGGAGCATTGGGAGAAAAACCTCAGCCAACTTCAGAGATGTTCGACAATCTGTTTTTTGAAGAATGGAAGAAACTTGACCCCACCAAAAGAATTTGGCTGGAAGACGAAAGTAAGAATATTGGGACTGTTTTTCTGAATGAAGATATTTATGGAAACATCCGTAAAAATGATGTTGTGTTTTTGGATATTCCTCTGCAATCAAGAGTTGATTATTTGGTAAAAGAATATGGTCAACATGAGGTTGCAGGAGCAAAAGCGGCTTTGGAACGAATCCAAAAACGACTTGGTGGACAGCATTATCAAGCTGCAATCAAAGCATTAGACGAAGGAAATTTTGCAGAAGTTGCCAAAATTACGCTCTATTATTACGACAAAGCGTATCTTCACGGGCTATCACTCAGAGAACAAAATAAAGTGCATTATCTTGAAGCCAAAGAGGTAAATGCACAAGAAAATGCTCAGATTTTGATTCAATGGGCGGATGCGATGAATGAGTGATTGAGCGAATGAGTGATTGAGTGAATGAATGAATAAATATTTTTATGTTAAAAGAAATTAAAGCACTGATAATCAAAGAGATACAATTAGAGTTGCGACAAAAAAACGCTCTCTATGGTATGTTGCTCTATATGGTTTGTACAGTTTATATTTGTTATTTGTCTTTCAAGCTAAAGTCTAATCAGCTATCTCCGATTACGTGGAATACCTTGTTTTGGATTATTTTGGTTTTTACGGCTGTTAATGCCATTGCCAAGAGTTTTACACAAGAACGTTATGGGCGGTTGCTCTACTACTATACACTGGCGAGTCCCGTTGGTATTATTCTTTCCAAAATTATTTATAACACCCTGTTAATGTTACTGTTAGCTTTGGTGGGCTTCGGGTTTTATGCAGTTGTGATGGGTAATCCTGTGGGAGATATGGGGCTATATTTGGTGAGTATCGTATTGGGTGCAGTAGGGTTTTCGAGTACCCTGACTATGATTGCCAGCATAGCATCTAAAGCAGAAAATAGTGCAACGTTGATGGCAGTTTTGAGTTTTCCAGTTATTTTACCAATGTTATTAATGCTTTTGAAAGTCTCAAAAAATGCCTTAGACGGCTTAGACAGAGGCAGTAGTAAAGACGAAATTCTAACACTTTTAGCCATCGACGTTATCGTGATGATTTTGAGTATGATACTATTTCCGTTTTTGTGGAGGTCGTAAACAATGAGTGAATGATAGAATGAGTGAATGAGTGAATGGCAAGGCATTTATTCTATCACTCATTCATTCTATCATTCTATCATTCATTCATTCTATCATTGAAAATACTCCCCCTAAAACATCTTACTCCAACCGAATCTTATCATCAACAACAAACCAATAAAACCGATGGCGATGTACTGAAAAGGAACAAAAGTAATAGCATAAATCTTGAGCCTATCCACGAACCACATGATGCCCATCATGGCTACCAACAAAGTCATAAATCCTGATAACTTTCCGAAATTTGGCACAAACTCAAATGGGATTTGGCGTTTAATCAACATCAATGTAGCCACCATCGTCAGGATTGGTAATAGCTGAGTCACGAGGTTCATATCCCATACACTTTGTCTTTCAAAAAGGAAAAGATAGACGTTCAAAGTGACGGCAAAAATCCCTGGAATACAAGCCAAATATGCTAATCCCGAATACAAATAACGGGTATTAGATTGCTGTGGTGGCGTATTGGGGTCTTGCCAAATACTTATCAAAAAAGTAACCAACGGAATTGAAAGTAAAAACAAAAGCAAGAAGTTGGGATTCAAAGAAACTTGCTGAAAAATATCTCTTAGTGTCATATTTTTTTATTTATTGGGTTTATCACAGCAAAAATAGATACTCAAAATTGCTATAACTATGTTTTTTAAGGGGTTATAGCAAAATTGAACACTCAAAATTGCTATAACTATGTTTTTTTGAGGGTTTATAGCAATTTTGAATAAATAAATTTAATTAAATGATGAACTTTTCGAGGATAATATCAATGGATATTTGTATTGGATTTTCCTGATAACTGTTTATTTCAAATTGTCTATGTTTATTCCAAATACAAATAACCTCAATCTCTGGGTCAAGTTGAATAGCAAATTCATCCACTCCATTACGATATATTGAAAATGAATCAGGTAATAGATAATCTAAACCTTGATGGTGAGTTTTTTGGTCTTTATAAAATTCTAACCTACTAAAAATTTCATTATAATTATTTTTAAGTATAGTTAGAAGTTCAATACCAAAGCCTGAATATCTCATTGTTACATTTTCATAATTTTCTTTAACAAATTCTCCACTTGAATAAAGTAGTTCGGAAGGGTGTGAGTTCATACATTTAGGAATCATTTAGTGTACTAAAAAATTGTTTTAAAAAACAGCTTTTTCTCAATGCGGAAAGAATATATAACTCACCCAAATAGCTGTGATGACACTTACTAAATCGGCTGTTAGTCCTGCCCAAAGTGTGTAACGTGTTTGCTTGATACCTACTGAGCCAAAATACAATGCCAAGACATAAAAAATGGTATCTGACGATCCTTGAAAAACACAAGAAAGTCGTCCTGCAAAAGAATCTGGTCCAGAGGCTTGCATGGTACTAATCATCATCGCACGTGAGCCTCCGCCACTGAGTGGGTGCATGAGTGCCGTTGGGAGTGCATCCGTAAAAGCAGTGTCAATTCCTAAGAAAGCAACGCCTTGTTTGATGACTCCAACAATCAAATCCAATGTTCCTGCATTACGTAAGCAACTGATAGCGACCAACATAGCCACTAAATAAGGAATAATTTTTACCGAAGTTTCAAAACCGCCTTTTGCTCCTTCGATGAAGGCATCAAAAATATCTACCTTTTTCCAAACTGCCCCCAAGATGAACGCCAACACAAATCCGTAAAGAATAACGTTGCTAATAATCTTGGATTGAGCCGTAACTTCTTCTTGTGGCAAATTAGAAAAGTACCATAATGCAAAGCCAATAAATGCCGTAATCCCACCCAACCAAGAGATAATAACTTTATCAAAAAGGTTAATTCCTTGCTTGATTGCTACGAAAATTAAGCCCGTCAAAGTAGCAAAATAAGTGGCAATCAGACAAGGAATAAAAATATCAGAAGGGTCAACGGCTTTATAAATTGAACGCTGTGCCATAATACTGAGGGGAATCAGGACTGGTCCCGCCGAATGCAACACCAAAAACATGATTTGGGCATTAGAAGCAACTTCTTTATTAGGATTCAATTCCTGCAAACTCTGCATCGCTTTTAGCCCGAAAGGCGTTGCAGCATTGTCCAGACCCAACATATTTGCCGAAAAATTCATAATCATTTGTCCACTCGCAGGGTGATTTTGGGGAACTTCTGGGAATAATCTACTAAAAAATGGACCAACCAAACGAGCCAAGAAACCGATTGCCCCAGCCTTTTCGCCAATAGCGAGCAGTCCCATAAAAAAAGTCATGACACCCGCCAAGGGCAAAGCAATTTTCATGACGGCAGTTTCGGCAGAATCAAACATTCCATCAACAATCACCTTGAAAATTTCGTTTTTTTGTTCTGGCGGAATATCAGGATTTAGCCATTTAATGATAGCAGTAATAAAGGCAGCTACAAAAAATAAAACCCACATCGCAGAGAGAGGGCTTTGTTTTTTGAGGGAAATAAAATCTAAGAGTTTTTTGGAGAAATTTTCCATGTGGTTTTGGGGATGGATTTACGAAGCAATCGAACACGGATTTAAAGGATTAGACACGGAGTTTAATACTATAAGCATTGCGTCAGTTTTATTTTTATCTACCACAAAAGTAAACGTTGTTTGACTACTTAATCTGTGTCTAATCTGTTTAATCCGTGTTCTATTTTCTATACAATGATATGTTGGTAAATAATAATTGCATATTTTTGGTTTTTATCTATCGTGAAGTTACAAATTACTCGTTAATTTTAAAAATTATTCCTTATCTCCAAACCCAAGTGGTCATAAAACAGTTTATTATTAAAGACTCTTGGAATAAACCTGTTCTCTACACGATTTTTTGATGTAGCGACAATTGCCTAAAAAATGAAAAAAATTTTCCTTTTCCTGACTTTATCTTCTTTTACTTTTCCACAAAAAGACAAAAAAAGTAGTCACCAAAAACCTATCCAACTTTGCCAATACGAAGAAAAAATGCGAAAGCAAGGTTTGGTAGATGTTCAAGATTTAGACCCCACAATTCAGGTAGAACTAAAATATTCTACGACAGATAATTTTGTCGGAAGGGATGTTTATGATTGTATCGAGCGGTGTTTTATGCAACGCCGCCCTGCCGAAATGTTGGTAAAAGCTCAACAGATTCTCAAACAGAAAAATCCTGATTACAGTCTTTTAGTTTATGACGGCGGTCGTCCGCTTGCTATTCAGAAAATTCTGTGGAATACTCTCACAAAATATCCTCCAAAAGAAAGGGAAAAATATGTAGCAAATCCTGCTGAGGGTTCTATCCATAATTTCGGGAGTGCCGTTGACCTCACGATTGCAGATGCCAATGGCGTACCTTTGGACATGGGTACGAAATATGATTTTTTTGGAGAATTAGCCTATCCCGTAAAAGAGAGCTATTTCCTTAAAAAAGGGCAGTTAACTAAAGCACAAGTATCTAATCGTCAGTTACTTAGAACAGTAATGAAGGCAGCAGGGTATTCTCCTATCGAATACGAATGGTGGCATTTCAACGCCATTTCTCGCCAAAAAGCAAAAGCCATTTATCGAATAGTGGAGTAGGTTAATTTTCAATTTGAAAAT
>JAAFJL010000055.1 GCA_013298865.1 Cytophagales bacterium
TTCTAAACCAGCTACCAAATGATCCGATTGAGTATATTTTGCACCCTGATTTGCTAATTTTCCTTGGTTGTCCCTGAAACCCAACATGGTATAAGGCGGAATCTTGAAATAACGCCCCACGGAAGCGTTCAAATTAACGTTTTCGGATAAAGCATAAGAAATATTTGCCCTCGGCGACAACGTTTCTATTGGATTTCCTCCATCTTCGGTAAACGAATTCATGTCCGTTCTGATACCAAATGAGGTTGTTAATTTATCATTAAAATAACTTCTTGATACTTGTCCGAACAAACCGTATCTCCAAAAATCAATACCATTCTTAGGGATATTCACTAAAACTTCTGGCTGGATAACTTTACCATTTCCATCTTTTATTTCTTGGCGAAGTCTGTTAAAAGTCTCGTTTCTATAACGATTTTGTTGAATTGACGCTCCGAAATTATACTTCCAGCCACCCACGAATTTATTATAGTCAAAACGTAATTTATGTTCAGCTTCGGTAGAATGGATTTTCAATTGTCGTTTGGCTTCGTTACCTTCTTCGTTGTCGTAAAACTTATCAATATTATTATCCATTCTGTTGGCAGACAGGGCTAAATTCCAATAACCTCCTGATACTAAATGTCTTAAAGAAAAACCTGTGGTATTATTCCACTGTTTGATACTTGACAATGACCGTAAAATGTAAATATTTTCAGGGGTTGATTTCCGAGGAACTCTAAAACCAAAATCGTCAATTGCTCCAATACCGAGGGCTGTAAAAGTTGTTTTGGGGGAAAGTTTTCCAGAAATTTTGTATTGAAAATCCCAATAATCTGGTAAAAAAGGTAAATCAATCGCCTTGAAAAGTAATTGCAAATAAGAACGCCTAACTGAAGAAAGATGCGTCCATTTTCCATCTTTTGAAAGTGGACCTTCTAAAGTCGCTGAAGTTTCGGATGCTCCAAGACGGATATTTCCTTGGGCTTTTTCTGGATTTCCAGTTCTTTGTTTAAACTGCAAAACCGATGAAAGGGCATTGTCGTAACGGGCATCAAAAGACGACGAAGACAATGTAACATCTTCGATAAAAGTTACATTCAAAATCCCGACTGGTCCGCCCGAAGAACCCTGTGTAGCAAAGTGATTAATAACTGGAACTTCTATACCATCTAAATAAAAAACGTTTTCGTTGGGTGCACCGCCCCGTATGATAATGTCGTTTCTGAAACCACCGCCACCACTCGTTCCTCCTACGCCTGGGAGTGCTTGAATCACTTTTGAAATATCGAAATTCCCACCAGGATTTGCCCTGATTTCGTCCACAGTAAGTTTCTGAACAGACAATGGCGTTACCTCATTGGCAACACGGGCTTTGTCTGCGGTCACTTTTATTTCTTGTAATTGCGAATTTTCTGGTTCTAATTCAAAGTTAATTACACTGGCATTTCCAGATGTTACAGATACATTATAACGAGTCAATGTCTTGTAACCCACAAAAGAAGCCCTGATGTTATATGATTTTACGGGGACATTTTTTAAAGAAAAATTACCCTCAATATCCGCTGCAACGCCCAGATTAGTACTTTCTAAGGTTACGGTTGCCCCAATAAGTGCCTCTTGCGTATTTTTGTCCCTTAAAGAACCATTAATTGTACCTGTCCGAATCTCTTTTTGTGCGTAAGTAGCTGATGAACAGAGTATTAGTGTTCCAAAAATAAGATTAAAAAGAATTTTTATTTTAATTGACATATTTATTTATATTGAAATGTTTTCGTACTTAAAGAATAAACCAAATAAGCATTTAAAATGTTTTCGTTTCAAAACAAAATATTTTTGTACTTGTTTAATAACATTTTAGTACGACATCGTATTTTTACCGAAAATCACCCTTCAAAAATGAATTACGAATTATTAAAAGATATTGTTGATAATCTGGAAAGATTTGAGGCAGAAAATAATACTCAACAAGGCACTTTGAAAGACTTTGGTTTATGGCTGTCCAATCAGCAAAGTCCTGATATTCAATCTAATAATCAAACATTAGATGTAAGTAGTCATATCCCAGCAGATGTTAAAACTACTGCCGAATTACCAGAAACGGTTATTGCTCAGTTATTGACATTTTTGTCTCGTTATTTAAAGATTTATTTCAAGAAAGGATTAGACGGAACACTCTTGACAACGGGCGATGATTTCTCGTATTTGGCAACACTTTTCGGCAAAGGAGGTATGACAAAAACAGAGTTAATTTTGTTGAATGCCCACGAAAAAACTTCTGGTATGGAAGTAATTAAACGTCTGTTAATCAATGAATTAATTGAACAAACCGAAGACGAGAAAGACAAAAGAAGCAAGCAGATATATTTGACTCAGAAAGGGACTGGTGTACTAATGGCAAGTTTTAAGACAATGGGAGAAGTAGCCAAAATCAGTGCAGGAGATTTGACCGACCAAGAGAAGAATCAATTGCTGTTTTTATTGAAAAAATTAGACAACTTTCACAATGATATTTATCTGAATCACAGAGAAAAAGGCATAGAACAATTGTTAGAAGAGAAATTTTAAACGGATTTAATTTCAACTTCGCTCAATAAAATCTTTGAAGGCTTTTCGGTAAGTATCGCTAATGGGCAGAAATACCTTACCGATTTGTACCTTTTCTCGCTGAATAGCCTCTATCCATTCCAGAGCGACTATATAGGAATTATGAATTCTAATGAATTGATTTTCAGGCAATTGTGTTTCTAATACTTTCAGGGTTTGCAAGGATATAACTTTTTGCTGAGTCGTATGGATGGTTACATAATCTTTCAAACCTTCGATATACAAAATTTCACTCAGTCTAATCTTCACTAATTTAGTCCCATCTTTTACAAAAATAAAGGGTTGAATCAGCTCTGATACAACCGTTTCTTGTACTGTTTTTTCGGGAGTCATAGGGGGCTGATTTGTAGTCAGCCGTAAAGATGCTTTTTCTACTGATTTCAAAAAACGTTCAAACGTAATGGGTTTCAGCAAGTAATCCAAAACATCTAATTCATAACCTTCAATGGCGTATTCTGAATAAGCAGTTGTGAGAATAATGAGTGGTTTTTTCTGTAAAATCTTTAGCAAGGTAATCCCAGTAATCTCAGGCATCTGAATATCCGAAAATAGAATATCAACTGTATTTTCCCGAAGAAACTCCAGTGCTTTCATCGGGTCAGCAAAAGACTGAACCAATTGCAAATAGGGGATTTTTTGGATATAATTTTCCAATAAACTACGAGCCAAAGGTTCATCTTCGACGATGATACAGGTATGTGTCATGATGTTGGTTTTAAATGCCTAAAGTCAAACGAATTTTATACGATTTTTCTTCGTCCTGAACCTCCAGATGATGTTTATTGCTATAACTAAGGTCTAATCTTCGTTTCACATTTTGTAATCCAATACCCGATTTTTCGTGATTATTTTTTGTTAATTTACTGTTTTCTACGGTATAAATCAATTCCTGATTTTCAACGGATAATTTTACCAAAATATACGCATCAGTTGCATTGTTAGAGACTCCGTGTTTGAAGGCATTTTCAAGAAAAGTTATCAAAATCAGGGGTACAATTTTTACCTGATTTACTTCGCCACTGACTTCAAAATGAATTGGAATCTGGTTATTTAAGCGAAGTTTTTCCAAGTCGATATAATTTTCAATGTATTCAATTTCTTTGCTCAACAATACTTTTTCATGGTTAGAATCATAAATCATGTACCGCATCATTTGCGATAATTTGGCAATGACTTCCGTTGTATTTGGCGAATTCATGAAAGCCAAAGAGTACAGATTATTAAGTGTATTGAACAAAAAATGAGGGTTTATTTGGGCTTTCAGAAAAGTTAATTCTGCGGTTAATTTTTCATTTTCGAGTTCCTTTCGCTTGGCTTCCAATTCTAACCAATCTTCTGCAAACTTCAACATTCCAACAAAAATAGCGATGAAAAGCGAAATCATTACGTGCTGAAGAATGAATTTTGACGAGTGCAAAAACTTCCTTGAATCGCCCAATTCAAAGTAAATGTAACGTTTTAGGTAAATATGGAGTGTTACAATAATGGCAAATGGAATAAAAAATTCTAATAAATACTTGCCAATATTTTTGTGTAAAAGAAAGCGAGGAAGCCAGTAAAAATAATTCAGATAGCTGAGAATTGCCATGAAAAGTATTTGTGTAAAAGCATCAAAAAAAGCTCTTGTGTAGTCAGGTTCTTCGCCCCTGCGAGAGAAAGTGATTTGATAGAAAAAGAAAGAAAAATACACACACCAAAACGAAATGTGGATGACTAAAACTCTATTTTTTTGAATAAATAATTGCATTGATTTTGGCTATTGAAATTCTATTTGCTTTGTCAAATTTCATCAAAAAAATCAATCAAACAATTTCTTTAATTCTAATCCTATCATTGAACTTCCCTTTTTTTGACAACTCCTACATTCTAACCGATAATTCACTATAAAAAACCGACAATCGACTTTACTTAGATTTTCTGCCGAGTAGTCGAATACTTCTGCTTGATTATCTATTTTGGTTTTTGCTTTCATTTTATTGTCTTTGTTTTGTTCCAGAAATTAAAATAATCGAATAGTAAAATATTCTGAACAAGATGAAAACAATATTTAAACTCTTACTCCTTATTTTTTTTACAGGAAATATAACATTCGCTCAGTTCGGTCCTCCGATGGGCGGCGGTGGCGGTAATGATGGCAATGGTAGAAATAAAAATAATGCCCCACAAGCCAATATGCCTAATTTAGAGGGGAATGCACCCAAAGGAAATTCCAAAATCACAGGGTATATCATTGATTCTTCAGCAACGATTGCGGTAGAATATGCCAATGTTTCGCTCATTAATAAAGTCACAAAAAAACCAGTTGATGGCACAATGGCAGACGAAAAAGGGAAATTTTCGCTCAGTAAAATTGCACCAGGAAACTATAAATTAACCATCTCATTCATCGGTTTTGAATCCAAAGTGATTGATGACCTCACGATTGAAAAGAGTAAAGATGTGGATTTAGGTGTTGTTAAGTTAGCAACTTTAAATAAAATGTTGGACGGCGTAACGGTAACTGCCGAAAAATCTTTGATTGAAGAAAAAGTTGACCGTTTGGTTTATAATGCTGAAAAAGATATGCTTGCCAAAGGCGGAGATGCTTCTGATGTATTGAAAAAAGTACCGATGCTTTCGGTGGATTTAGACGGAAATGTTTCGCTCAGAGGAACTACCAATATCAAAGTACTCATCAATAATAAACCTTCTACAATTGTGGCAAGTAGCATTGCAGATGCCCTGAAAATGATTCCTGCTGATTTGATAAAAACAGTGGAAGTGATTACGTCTCCTTCGGCTAAATATGATGCGGAAGGCTCGGCTGGGATTATCAACATCATTACCAAAAAGTCCTCTATTGAAGGAATGACGTTGAATATTGATTCGGGTGTGGGGCTTCGGGCTTCTAATTTAGGTTTGAATGGAAGCTACCGAAGTGGAAAATTCGGTATGACATTGGGCGGTTTCGGAAGAATTTTCTACAATAAAGCGGGTACAACTTTAGACCAAACTACGGTAAAAGATGGTATTCCTTTACTGACCAAACAAAGTGCTGATGCTTACGATAATGGAATTTTTGGCAGGTATAATTTAGGCTTTGATTATGAAATTTCTAAAAAACAATCAATCAATGCTTCTGTTGCTTTTGGTACTCGTAATTTCAATCGGGACCAAGATTACATTACTAAGTCTTATGCCAATAACGTGCTGAATAATACTGGTTTGAGAAATGTAGATAGCAAGGATGTATCGAATTCCATAGATGTAAATGTTGATTATGTCAGGACTTTTAAACCTCAGCAAGAATGGTCCATTTCTACGCAGTATAGCAAAAATTCGTTGACCAATAATTTTGATGCGGATATTCTGAATAGTAATAGCGAACTGCTAAATCGCCAGAAGAATATTAATGGTAATACCAATCAAGAAATCACAATTCAGACGGATTATCAAACACCAATTAAACAAAATCAACTTTTTGAAGTAGGCGTAAAAAGTATTTCTCGCCAAGTTGATAGTGATTTTCGATACCTCTTTGCAGGCAGTACAGGTTTGTTCAGTACTGATGCCAAGAACCCTGCTGGTTTGCTGAATTACAAACAAAATATTTCGTCTGGTTATGTTTCTTATGCTTATTCGACCAAAAATAAATATACTTTCAAATTGGGTACTCGCTACGAATACACTACAATTACCGCCAATGACCAAAAGAGTGATATTGCCATTCCTGCTTACGGAAATTTAGTGCCAAGCATCAATATTTCTAAAACTTTTGGTACAACAACCTTGAAGTTAGCCTATAATAATCGGATTCAACGTCCTGGTTTACAGCAACTTAATCCGAATGTAAACTTGGCAAATGCTCAGAATATTTCGATTGGTAATCCAAATCTAAAACCTGAGGTATCGAACAACGTAGAACTGAGTATTAGTAAAAATATCAATAGAAGTTATTTGAATTTATCAATTTTTGGTCGCCAGACTAATAACTCAATTGTACGCCTGAGTTCGCCCTCCGATACTTTGGTTGGGGCAATCGTTACGACCTATCAGAACATAGGTAAACAACAAACTTTGGGAGTAAATCTCTTTGGCAATACTTTTATTACACCAAAATGGTCTGTGAATGGAGGCGTAGATATGTTTTACAGTTATTTAGACGGACAAGCCAGAAATACAGATGGGACATTTTCGATTATAAACAATTCTGGAATTACAGTGAATGGACGGGTTTCCTCTCAATTATCACTCGATAAAGGTTGGGGTATTCAGGCATTCGGTGGATTCAGGGGAAATCAAATTCAATTGCAGGGAACTTCAATCAATACCGCCATGTATTCTGTGGGAGTGAAAAAAGATTTTAATGCTAAAAAGGGAAGTATTGGCTTGGCAGCAGAAAATTTCTTTGGCGGAATGACCATGACATCGACATTAAATTCTGCTCAGTTTAACCAAGTGAGTATCAATAATATCTATAACCAAAATGTAAAATTGACGTTCAGTTACAAAATTGGGAATATGAAATTTGTTGAGCAAAAGAAATCAAAATCTGTAAAAAATGATGACGTAAAGGGTGGAGAGGGTAATTAATTAGGAGTTAAGAATTAAGAATTAAAAATGCAATATACTGATAATCAATATATTGCATTTTTTATTGAATATTTTAACTTCTCTTTTTATAGTTTTTCCTCATAAATCTCTCCTGATTTTAATTCAAACTCAATCGAATTTAAAAGTATTTTAGCATTAGAATCATGTTCTTTTATTAATGACCAATGGTCTTCGTTTTCACGTCTGTAAATTTCAATGTCTGGTTTGTCAGTAGAAATTAATACGTATTCTTGAAGCGTTGGAATAGTTTTACAAGCAATAAATTTATCAGTTTTGTCATACACAGCTGTACTCGGTGAAAGCACCTCAATAATCATAACTGGATTCATCAAATTATCCATTTTACCATCCTCTCTGAAAATAGGTTTCCCGTTACTCACAACAATATCAGGATACATAAATCCCTGATTAACAGGGTTGTAAGTACGCATATTGCTCTGAAAAACTTTCTTTTCAGATTTTCGTAAATGAAACCAAATCAGAGCAAATAAATTTGTAGTCAAACAATTATGTTTGTAAGATGCTCCAGCCATAGGGATTACGCTATAAAAAAGAAACTCATTTTTGGTGAGACTTTCTCTTTCATAAGCTAAATATTGCTCAATTTCTATTTTTTGTTCAGCCTTAATAATGGTCTTAGATTTTATGATTTGGAAATATCACGAACATACGAAAATCTTTAATTAGTTCTAAAACATATCCTTATCCAGCAAATAAATCAAAGCCGCCATTGATGCAGCACCCATTTCTAACTCTCTCTGATTGACTTTATCGAAAGTATCAATTGCTGTGTGGTGGTATTCAAAATAACGATGAGCATCTGGTTTAAAACCTATCAAAACAACACCTTGTGGGGCTAATGGCGTAATGTCCACACCACCTGAACCTTTGTCAATATCTGTCAGACCGTAGGGAGTTAATAGTTTACTAAACTTCTGAATATGAGATAGTTGCTCTGGTTTTGCTCCTTGAATTCCGAAACCTCTTGGCGTAAATCCACCTTCATCAGATTCTAAAGCAAACAAGTGTTTTTCATTATTTTGCTTTGCTAACTCTGCATATTTTTGTCCGCCTTTTACACCATTCTCTTCATTCATGAAAAAGACTACTCTAATCGTATGTTTTGGACGAATCCCAAGCGTTTTGAACAAGCGTAAAACCTCTAAAGATTGCACAATTCCAGTTCCGTCGTCGTGGGCTCCTTGTGCTAAATCCCAAGAATCCAAATGCCCACCAACTACAATAATTTCGTCAGGTTTTTCAGAACCTTTTATTTCCCCAACCACATTATGCGAAGGCTCATCTGCTAAGGTTTCACAATTTTGTTTGAAGAAAAACTGCGTCTGTGGGTTTTCCTTGAGGGTTTTGCTCAATAATTCTGCCGCATTTGTACTGATAGCTGCCGCAGGAATTAGGGCAACTCCAGTGCCATAATTCATAGAACCTGTATGTGGGTAATCGTTCAAAGTACTGCTCAAAGAACGAACAATTGCCCCGACAGCCCCCATTTTTGCCGCTTCATTTGCCCCACTACGTCTTTGGTCGCCAGCACCACCATAAGCTTCGAAAGTATTAATTTTTTTGGCATCCATCGGGCGATTGAAAAAGATGATTTTACCCTGACATTTTTCTTTGCCCAAAGCTCTTAATTCCAGAAAATTTTGCACTTCAATCACCTCTGCCGTGATTCCTTTTTTGGGAGTTGCTACCGAACTTCCTAAAGCCACTAATGGCACAGAAATTTTCTGCTTTCCGTTCAGAATATAGGCTTCTTCTTTTGCACCACGCACCCAATGTGGCACCATTACGTCTTGTAAAAAAACACGGTCAAAACCTTGTTGTTCCATCAGATTTTTCCCCCAAACTACGGCTTTTGCGGCATTGGCAGAACCAGAAAGTCGTCCGCCAATTTTAGTAGTAAGTTCACGAAGCCATTCGTAAGATTTGCCATTTCCGAGCGATTCTTCAAATAACTTTCTGATAATCAGTGAGTCAGCATTTGCTTGTGCGTAAGTCTGAGTAGGTACAAATACACTAAGAAGTAATAAAAGCGTGATTAGTTTTTTCATTTTTTTAGATTAATTCGTTGATTCTTCAAATATAAACCAAAAGGGGCAAAGTGTTGGTATTAATTTGTGTTTCAGATATTAGATTTCCTGCGGAAGTGTTTTTTGAAAAAGTATTACAAGATTTGAGTATAAATTCTATAATTAGCTGATTGTCAACAGCCTAAATTCTTAATTTTTAACTATACATTTTTAATTTTCAAATGACTCCCATTTCCATTTTCAAGGAGGACTTTCTTACTACCAAATTTGTTTTCAGGACATTGGTGATTGTAGAAACATTTTCTTTAGGATTTTTAATCAAACTTATCAACAATAACGCCGCCGAACGTCCCATTTCAAAAGCTGGTTGTGCAACAGAACTTAAAGGGGGATTCAATAATGCGGCAACTGGTAAATCAGAAAATCCAACCAAAGCAATATCTTTTGGCATAAAAAGTCCTGCTTCTGTGATGGCGGCATGGCAACCAATAGCAATATTATCACTGGAAGCAAAAATTCCATCTGGTCGTTCCGAGTTATTCAGTAAACTACGAACAACCACCAAAGCACTATTTGTATTGTACTCAGATTCAACTATCAAATTTTCATCAATCGCAAAGCCGTAGTCGAGCAAAGCAGAACGGTAGCCATGTAGTCTTCGCCGACTAATAAGTAGATGTTTAGGTCCAGCAATATGGGCAATTCGTTTGCAACCTTGTTTAATCAAATGTTCTGTGCCTTTGTAAGCACCCTCAAAATCATCGACTGATACTTTATGGGTATCAATTTCATCACAAACTCGATCAAAAAATACCATCGGAAAACCTTTATCGTGGAGGTTCTTAAAATGAGAATAGTCGTGCGTATTGGATGCCAGCGTAACTAACATTCCATCTTTCCGCCTATTATAAATGTGTTTTACATTCAGAACCTCTCGTTCATAATTGTCATGACTTTGATAAATCACTACATGAAAGCCTTCTGCAAAAGCGACATCTTCAATCCCTGCAATCACGATAGCAAAAAATGGATTAGAAATATCTGGTACAATTACGCCAATGTCATTACTCTGACTACTGAGCAAACTCAGGGCAACAGGATTAGGATTATAGTCAAGTCTTTGGGCTAATTCCAAGACTCTTTTCTTGGTTTCAATACTAATCTCTGGGCTATCTCTTAATGCCCTCGAAATCGTAGATTTAGAAAGATTTAGTTCTTTAGCAATGTCTTTTATGGTGATATTTTTCATGAAACAGCTATATGGGAATTATTATATTTTTAGTGCTATCAGGCTCTGATGTTGGAATATTCTTAGTAGTAAGACAAAGGTAGTTTTTTATACTATACCAAAAAAAAATAAAAATATTCTTAGATTACGCAAACGGTTTCGGGAACGGTTGCGTAAAAATAATTAATTTTTCACGCAAAATAATTAGTTTTTGATAAAAATTTCGGTTAAACTAATGTTAGCAAAAAAGTAGAAGTAAGGTCTTTGTTTTTGTTAAAAACTTGGTATAATTATATTTTAAATCCTGATATTATGACCCTAACATTACTCCATTCTTTCCCACAAACTACAAAGAGACAACCTGAAAAGTCATCAAAAATAGAGGGTGCATATAAGGCTGTTATAGAGCATGACGATGTCTCTGCTTTTAGAGGTTTGTTCAAAAAATATTATACGCCGCTCTGTTATTATTCTATGAAAACGGTGGGCAATAAAGAGATTGCAGAGGAAGTAGTGTCTGATGTTTTTATGAAATTTTGGAGAGATAGACACAAAATACAAATCCATACTTCGTTTGATGCCTACATTTTTCGTTCGGTCAAAAATCATTCTCTTGATTATTTACGAAGTAGTCTAAACGAAAAAATTATCAAAGAGCCTATCACAGGGTATTATAATGATACCATCGCTGCCGATAACGAAAGTCCCATCAATCAAAGTCAGTATTTAGAGACTGCACAAATTATAGAAGAAGCCATCAGTCGTTTGCCACAGCAATGCCAGTTGATTTTTAGAATGAACCGCTTGGACGGTCTGAAATACCGAGAAGTTGCCCAAGAACTGAATCTGTCTATGAAAACAATAGAAGCCCAAGTAAGCAAAGCCCTGAAACAACTACGAACAGAACTTGTACATCAGCAATACTTTTTGAATTGAAGAATCATTAAATTTTACAATTATTTCAGAAAATAATTAAATAAAACTAAGGGTAAAAAAAAGAGGGATACGTCTCTTAGTTGAATCATTCAATTGTAATCAAACCCATTAACCAAATACCCAATCATGATTAAAACCTCAACTAATTTGAAGTTGTGGATGCTATTACTACTGATTCCTTGTGTTACCTCAGTAGTTATGGCAAATCAACCCACTACTCATAATGGTAGTTTTTCTACCAAAAAATCCATTGACCAACTGATTACTGGAAAAGTAACTTCCTCGGAAGACGGTCAAGGAGTTCCAGGTGTCAATATTGCCGTGAAAGGCACAAAATTTGGCACGAACACGGACAGCGATGGTAATTTTAAACTCAAAATCACCACCGAAAATGCTATCTTGATGGTTTCGGCAGTTGGTTTCGAGAAACAAGAAATTGCTGTCAACAATCGTACGGTGGTAAACATTGTCTTGAAAGAAGACAAAAAAGCACTCGAAGAAGTCGTCGTTATTGGTTATGGTACTCAGAAAAAGAGTCAATTAACTGGAGCGATTTCTCAGGTTTCGTCTAAACAAATTGCAGAAATGCCCATTACTAACCTCGGACAAGCCATGCAAGGACGAGTTGCTGGTGTGGATGTCTCGCAGTCGGGTAGTAAACCTGGTTCAGTACCAAAGATTTTGATTCGTGGTCGTCGTTCATTCAATGCTGGTAATGACCCATTATATGTTGTTGACGGAATACCACTTTCGGCAGGATATGAGGACATGAATCCGAATGATGTTGCTTCAATGGAAATTCTAAAAGATGCTACTGCCACTGCCATTTATGGTGCAAGAGGTGCAAACGGTGTTGTGCTAATTTCAACAAAAAGAGGAGGAGAAAAAGGCAAAACTACAATCACTTACGACAATTACTTGGGTGTAACAGATGCTTTGGATAAGATTAAATTATTCTCTGGGGCAGAATTCGCAGAATACATCCGTGAATCAAGACGTAGTGTTATTAAAAACGGTGTTGTTTCAAGTTTGTATTTAGATGCCAACGGTAATCCAGTTCCTTCTGGTCAGTCAGATGCTTTTGCTGATTCAAAACTATTTGAAGCCGTTGAATTAGACGGTATCGCCAAAGGTCGTACTACTGATTATCAATCTATGTTATTACGCCAAGGTTTTCAGCAAAATCACTCAATTGGTGTACAAGGTGGCAATGATAAAACCCAGTTTTACATTTCTGGAAGTTACTTTCAAGACAAAGGTATTTCGGAAGGATTAGATTTTACCAGAACATCTTTACGGGTAAATATTGACCATAACATTAATAAGTCTTTGAAAGTTGGTATCTCTTCTTATATGATGTACAGCCTTCGGAATGGAGAAAACTTGAATCCATATTCCTTCACGATTCAGCAAAATCCACTCGGAAAACCCTACGACGATAACGGAAACCTAATTTTTGCTCCAACCAACGATGCCCTTCTTACCAACCCATTGGCAGAAATTGTGCCTGGGGCTCAGATAGACGAAGCCAAAAAATACCGTATTTTCAACAGTATTTATGCAGAAGCCCAAATCATAGATGGCTTGAAATATCGAGTAAATTTTGGACCAGATTTCACACTTCAAAGAAATGGTCGTTTTATAGGTGCATTGACAAATGCACGCAAGTTGGGTGACCCACAAGCAAGTACAGAAAGCCGTTTTGGTTTTAACTATACTTTAGAAAACATCCTGAGTTACAACAAATCTTTTAAAAAAGAGCATAATCTTGGTGTTACTTTATTACACTCAATTCAGAAGGATAATTTTGAAAATAATAGTATTTCAGTACAGGGTGTTCCCGCTGAATCGCAACAATTTTACAATGTAGGGAATGCTTCAATAGTCTTACCGCCAGGAAGTAGCTTAACTCAATGGACGATAAATTCATACATGGCTCGTATAAATTACGATTATTTGGACAAATATTTAGTGACCCTCACGATGCGTAGAGATGGTTCGAGTCGTTTTGGTGAAAACACAAAATATGGTAATTTCCCAGGAATTGCCTTGGGTTGGAACATTAGCAATGAACCATTCATGAAAGGACTCACTGGAATTGATTTATTGAAATTGAGAGTAAGTTATGGTTCTGTCGGAAACCAAGGCGTTCGTCCGTACCAAACACAAGGTTTGTTGGGTCGTACTGTTTATGCTTGGAATACAACGGGTGCTTTTGGATACCGCCCGAGTACCATCGGAAATCCTGATTTGAAATGGGAAACATCGGCTTCTAAGAACATTGGTGTTGATTTTAGTTTCTTGAAAGGTCGTGTACAAGGTTCTTTGGAATTATACGAAACCAATACAACAGATTTATTATTGTCTGACCAATTACCAGGCTCGATTGGTTTCAGTGCCGTGACTCGTAACGTAGGCGAAACCCGTAACAGAGGTATTGAATTGGGTGTAACCACGGTAAACGCCAATACAGGAGGAGGTTTCAAATGGACGACAGACTTTATCTTTAGTAAAAATACCGAAGCCATTATTTCTTTGTACAATGGTCCAAAAGATGATTTAGGAAATAAATGGTTTATCGGACAGCCATTATCTGCTTTCTTCGATTACAAAAAAGCGGGTATTTGGCAAAGTAACGAAGCCGACCAAGCAAAGGCTTATGGTAGTAGAGTTGGGCAAATTAAAGTTCAAGATACAAATGGAGATGGAGCAATCAATTCTCTCGACCGTGTAATTTTGGGCTCTGATATTCCAGATTTTAGTGCTGGTATTACCAACCGTTTTACGTATAAAGGTTTCGATTTATCGTTCTTCTTATTTGGTAAATTCGGACAAATGATTGCGAGTGGTTTCCACCAAAATAATAATGCTTTGGCAGGTCGTTACCAACAAATTAAAGTAGATTATTGGACACCAAACAATCCGACAAATGAGTTCCCTCAGCCAAATAAAGACCAAGAGTTTCCAGTGAACAACACAGCAATTATTTATTTTGATGGTACTTTTATCAAATTACGTAACATCAATTTTGGATATACATTTGCTCCAAAAATTGTTCAAAAATTAGGAATGGAGTCTCTCAGATTATTTTCGAGCATTCAGCAACCATTTATTTGGGCTACTTTCAGAAGTAAATATAACGGTGTTGACCCAGAATCATCGGCTGAAATTAATGGTGTAAATAACTCGTCATCTATCAACAATGGTGTAACTCCTGCCACTCGAATTATGACCTTTGGATTAAATGTTAAGTTTTAGTCAGTTATGAAATTTACTAAAGAAATTACTTAAATCTCATGGCTTATAACTCATAGCTAATAAATAAGAAAATGAAAAAAACATATATAAAGTCATTGAAAATCTTTGGTCTGCTTGCCTTCATGTTAGTTGGGCAGTCGTGCGAAGATGTTTTAAAAGAAAACTTAGTCTCTGGTATTGGTAACGAATACATCAATACCCCGAAAGGATTTGAAGATGCTTCAAGAGCGGCATATGCTCCGCTAAGAAATTTTTATGGTACTCAACAAGGACTAACCCTCACTGAATACGGCACAGATTTGTATGCCACAGGTGCAGACGGTGGTTACAAAGGATTTCACTTTTATGATGCTCAGTTACAACCAACCATAGATTATTTAGCCATTGTTTGGGACGAAACCTACCGAGGAATCAATACTTGTAATGCTGTAATTGAAAGGTCTGCCAAAGTTGTAGGCGTAACGGATGCCTTGAAAAAACAAAGAGTTGCCGAAATGAAATTCTTGCGGGCTCATTACTATTTCATCCTTTTTCAGCAATTCGGAGGGGTTGATTTGAGACTAACAGAAACATTAGCTCCTACAAAAATTACCAAAAGAGCAAGCGATGCAGATATGTACAAAACTATCATTGCTGATTTAGATGATGCCATTGCAAACTTGGATGTAAAATCAAGAGCCGCAGTAATGACAGAATGGGGGCGTGCTTCTAAAGGTGCAGCCGAACATTTGTTAGCAAGAGTTTATTTGGCAAAAGGAAACTCATCTGCAAAAGCAACCGATGATTATGCAAAGGCAGCCACACTTGCTACGAATGTTATCAATAATTATGGTTTCAAATTATTACCAGATTTTGCCAGTGTTTTCGACCAAGGTAACCAGTTGAATGATGAAGTAGTTTTTGCAGTTCAATATACTGCTGATCCTCTTACGAATAATGTTGGAAATGAACTGCACTTATTTTTCGGAATGCAGTACGATACACAATCAGGAATGATACGTGATGTTGCCAATGGAAGACCCTTCAAGCGTTTACGTCCGACAAGATATTGTACAGATGTTGTTTTTGGAGAACGAGTAAATGATTCTCGTTACAAAAAAACTTTCAAAGACACTTGGACTTGCAACAGCCCTGGTACTTTCACGAACGTATTTGATACTTCTAAAAAATCTGTAACATTTAAAGCAGGAGATACTACGATTTATATTCCTGGAAGAGAGTGGACATTGGCAGAAAGAGCCGCAAAACCGTATCAGGTTTTAGTGCCAAGTTTGTACAATGAAGCACTTTTCCCGACGATGCAGAAGTTTTTAGACCCACTTCGTCCAGATAGAACTTATACCAATGGAAGCCGTGATTTTATGTGTTTCCGTCTGGCAGATACTTATTTGATGTTGGCTGAAGCTCAGTTACTACAAGGCAAAACCAAAGAAGCAACCGATGCCATTAATATGGTACGTCGTCGTGCGGCATTTGCTGGAAAAGCTGCCGCAATGGAAATCAAAGAAAGCCAAATGACTTTTGATTTCTTAGTTGAAGAACGTGGTCGTGAATTAGCAGGCGAACAAATCCGTTGGATGGATTTGAAACGTTGGGGAAATTTGGTAGAAAGAGTAAAATTGTATAATCCACAAGCATCAGCGATAAAAGCAATTCACTTGGTACGCCCAATTCCACAGACACAGATTGACCGTACAGAAGGCGGGGTAACGAGTTTTCCACAAAATTCTGGGTATTAATTTTATATCCATCAGCAACTTCCCGAAAGTTTAAAACTTTCGGGAAGTTATTCCAATCTAATAAAATCTAATCAATCAATGACTTCCAAATATTTATTTACCCTTGTTTTATACTTGGGGATAGGGTCTTGTTTTGCTCAAAAATCTAAAAAAACAAAGTCCATTCGCACCGAAATATCCCAAATAAATTTAGGATACAGGTCTGTTAAGATTCTGAAAATGAATGGTTTAGAGTTTAAAGATTTGAACAAAAACGGGAAGTTAGATAATTATGAAGATTGGCGATTACCTACTGAAAAAAGAATTCAAGATTTAATTGCCCAAATGACGATTGAGGAGAAAGTCGGTTTTATGCTTATTAGTACTTCAAGATTGGCAGGTGATTTTTCTTTTCAGCAAAATGCCCCAAAAGCAGAGATTTCGAGTGGATTTAATGAAGAAGACCTTGTTCAGGATATGAATATGTTTTCTAAAAAACCTTTACCTTATCCGATGTTGTCGGCGGCTGGTACGACCAAAGGAATTACCAAAAATCATTTACGACATTTTATTTTACGAGCAAATACATCCGCAAAGATTCTGGCAGAATGGTCAAATAATTTGCAAGCTCTTTGTGAGAATTCTCGCTTAGGAATTCCTGCAATCATTGCCTCAAACCCAAGAAATCATATTACAGTAGATGCTTCAATTGGGCTAAGTGTAGGCACAACCGTTTTCTCGAAATGGCCTGGCGAATTAGGTTTAGCCGCCATGCGTGACCTGAAATTGACCCGTGAATTTGCCGAAATTGCCAGTAAAGAATGGACTGCCGTCGGACTAAGAAAAGGCTACCAATACATGGCTGATTTGGCAACTGAGCCTCGCTGGCAACGCATAGAAGGCACTTTTGGTGAAAATGCCGACTTAGTTGCAGACATCACTCGTGAGATTGTTTTGGGTTTTCAAGGTAAAAAATTAGATGGACATTCTGTTGCCCTGACTACCAAGCATTTTCCAGGCGGAGGTCCACAAGTAGAAGGACAAGACCCCCATTTTGATTGGGGCAAAGACCAGCATTATCCAGGCAATATGTTTGACTATCACCTAAAACCGTTCCAAGCGGCTATTGATGCTGGTACTTCTTCGATTATGCCTTATTATGCAAAACCCATTGGTACAAAATACGAAGAACTTGCTTTTGCCTATAACAAAGCAATTATCAAGGATTTATTAAGAGGCAAAATGGGTTTCAAAGGCATCATTAATTCTGATACAGGACCGATTGAAATGATGCCTTGGGGTGTAGAAAACCTGACGATTTTGGAACGTTACCAAAAAGCAATTGACTGCGGCGTTGATATTTTTTCGGGTTCGGCTGACCCAACTCTTTTGTTGGAAACGGTGAAAAAAGGCATGGTTTCTGAAACAAGAATCAATGAGTCGGTGAGACGTTTGCTCAAAGAAAAATTTGAATTGAAACTTTTTGAAAACCCTTATGTGGACGTAACCGCAGCAGAGAAAATAGTAGGCAATGCTGATTTTCAGAAAAGGGGAGATTTAGCGATGAGAAAATCAATTGTTTTATTGCGAAATGAATTGAAAACTCTACCAATTTCCTCTAAAACGGAAAGTCGTCCGACGAAAATTTACTTTGAATCGTACTACGACAATGGCAGAACTAAAATGCCTTTTACGGTCATAAAACCAACAGACAATAAGTGGAATTATGAATTTGTTTCAACTAAAGAAGAAGCCGATGTGGTAATTTTGTGGCTCACACCAAACGGTGGAAGTTTGTTTAATGCAACTGGTGGTCCAATTGATCTTCGTTTATCAAAAAATAAGATAGATGTAGCAAGAGTGAACGAAATAACGAGTAGAAAACCAACCATATTGATTATTAACTATACAAGTCCTTGGGTGATTGATGAGATAGATAATACGAACACAAAAACAGTACTTGCTACTTTTGGCACAACAACCGATGCCATTCTTGATGTAGTGAGTGGGGCATTTAACCCAACAGGAAAAATGCCAATTACTACACCAATTTCCAGTAAAGCAGTCTTAGAAAATCAATCAGATGTGCCTGGATATATGAAACCCAAAGGCTACGCATTGTTTAAATATGGAGATGGAATTGGTTACGAAAAATAGTTTATGATAATTGAAAATGGGATATAACTATTTGATAAACAGTAGATTGTGTTTTTATTTAGCAATCGGTGTTTTTTAAAAGACCTCGTGAGAGGTCGAACATGATTAGCCATACGTGAAACGTATGGAATTGAGATGTGAGCGAATTCAACCCCGAATGGGGTTGAAGCGACAGATTAATCAATTTTCCCCGAGTTTCACTCAGGGCTAATCAAATTTAATCCTTTCAGGATTTCAATACTATTAGCAACTCAACAACTTAAAACTTAATAATTACCTAATGGCATTAGAACAAACATGGAGATGGTTCGGTCCGAATGACCCCGTGAGTCTTCAGGATGTGAGGCAGGCTGGAGCGACTGGAATTGTTTCTGCCCTACATCATATTCCGAACGGACAAGTATGGACGATTTCTGAAATTAAAAAGAGAAAAGAAGAGATTGAAAACGCAGGATTAACATGGTCGGTAGTTGAGAGTGTACCTGTACATGAGGACATCAAAAAAGCGACTGGAAATTACAAACAGTACATCGAAAATTATAAAGAATGCTTGGTCAATTTGGGAGCTTGCGGCATTGATACCGTTTGCTATAATTTCATGCCCATCTTGGATTGGACTCGTACAGATTTGGATTTTCAATTATCAGATGGCTCAAAGGCTTTGAGATTTGATATGACAGAGTTTTGTGCTTTTGATGTTTTTATTTTGAAACGAGCATTAGCACAAAAAAACTATTCAGAGCAGCAAATTAATCAAGCAAAATCTTGGCTAAATCAGGCACAAGAATCTGATATTCATAGACTTACCAGAAATATCATTGCAGGTTTGCCAGGGAGTGAAGAAAGTTTTACGATTGAAGAATTTGCTGAAATCCTGAAAACCTACGATGGTGTAGATGATGCAATTTTAAGAAAAAATCTCTATTCTTTTCTTCAAGAAATTACGCCAGTGGCTGAGGCATCTGGTATTTTATTGGCAATTCATCCAGACGACCCGCCGTTTCCAATCTTGGGTTTACCACGAGTTGTGAGTACAGAGTCTGATGCAAAATCGATTTTGTCAGCCTCAGAAAGTAAGCATAATGGACTGTGTTTTTGTACAGGAAGTTACGGAGTTCGGGCTGATAATGACTTAGTTGGCATGGCAGAACGCCTCGGAAATCGGATTAATTTTGTTCATTTAAGAGCAACAAAAAGGGACATAGAAGGTAATTTCTACGAAGCCGACCACCTGACAGGAGATGTTGATATGTTTGGGGTAATGAAAGCTTTGGTTTTAGAACAAAAGAGAAGAATCAAAGAAAAACGAGCTGATTTTAGACTCCCGTTTCGTCCAGATCATGGTCATAGAATGTTGGATGATTTGAAACCAAATAAAAAAACAAATCCTGGCTATACTGCCATTGGCAGGCTAAGGGGTTTGGCAGAACTGAGAGGTTTAGAAATGGGAATTGAGAGGAGTTTATAGGAGAGTAGTAATAAATATTTACAATAAATGAGAACAATTACAGAGCAATACACAACTTTTATTACAGATGATTTTTTGCTAAAAACAGATGCCGCCAGAACGCTGTATCATGATTTTGCGAAAGATATGCCTATTATAGATTATCATAACCATCTGATTCCCAAACAAATAGCAGAGGATTCTTCTTTTGAAAACCTAACCCAAATTTGGCTTTATGGAGATCATTACAAATGGCGAGCCATGCGTGCCAATGGCATCAACGAACGCTATTGTACGGGTGAGGCAAGCGATGAAGAGAAGTTTCAGAAATACGCCGAAACTGTCCCTTATACCATGCGAAATCCAGTCTATCATTGGACGCATTTGGAGTTACTTCGGTATTTTGATGTTGATATTTTACTGAATAAAGACACAGCCTCAGAGATTTATCAGGAATGTTCTGACAAGTTGAAACGTCCTGATTTTAGTGTTCAGAATTTATTGCGGAAAATGAATGTGAAGCTCGTTGGGACAACCGATGACCCAACGGATTCATTGGAATTTCATCAACAATTGCACAAAAAATCTTCATTTGGTGGAGCAATGACGCCAACTTTTCGCCCAGATAAAGCAATGGCGGTCGAAAATTCAATTGTATTTTTAGAATATGTACAAAAACTTTCTGATGTAAGTGGCGTGAAAATTCAGCAGTTTGATGATTTCTTGCAAGCCCTTTCTCAACGTTATCAATATTTTGTTTCATTGGGCTGTCGGGCTACCGACCACGGCTTAGAACAGATTTATGCAGAAGATTATACTGATTTAGAAATCAAAACTATTTTTAGTAAACTTATTGATAGTCAGACGCTTAGTTCTTTAGAAATCTTGAAATTCAAGTCTGCTATGTTATTTTGGTTTGGTCAACAAAATCATAAATACGGCTTGGTGCAACAGTTTCATTTGGGTGCTTTACGCAACAATAACCAACGATTATTGACCAAATTAGGACCAGACACAGGTTTCGATTCCATCGGAGATTTTTCTCAGGCTCGTAGTTTATCGAAGTTTTTGAACCGATTAGATTCAACCGACCAATTGTCCAAAACGATTTTGTACAATCTTAATCCTTCCGACAATGCCATTTTTGCTGCCATGACAGGGAACTTCCAAGACGGCACGGTGGCTGGTAAAATTCAATTTGGTTCTGGTTGGTGGTTTCTCGACCAAAAAGACGGTATGGAAAACCAAATTAATACTCTATCTAATATGGGGCTTCTAAGTAGATTTGTCGGAATGATTACCGATTCTCGGAGTTTTCTTTCGTACCCCCGTCATGAATATTTCAGGCGAATTTTGTGTAATCTCATCGGAAACGATATTGAAAATCAAGAATTACCCAATGATGTAGAATGGCTTGGCAAAATTGTCCAAGACATTTGTTATTTTAATGCTAAAATGTATTTTAACGTATGAACCCAACAATCGGAAAGTATCGCTGGCGAATGGTCGCTTTACTATTTTTTGCAACCACTGTTAATTACATTGACCGTCAGGTATTGTCATTTGTGATGACTGACCCGTTTTTCAAAAAACAAATGCTCGGATTATCGCCCGATGCGATTTTGACAGAGCAAAATCTCAAAGATTTCAAAATCAGTTTAGGCTTAATAGACTCCTCTTTTAAAGCCGCCTACGCCATAGGTTTTTTAATTATTGGCTGGTTAATTGATAAAATTGGTACTAAAAAAGGCTTTGCCTTGGGCATTATTATCTGGAGTTTATCTGGTATGGCAAATTTCTTTGTGAATACTTTGGGCGGACTAAGAATCACTCGTTTTATGTTGGGTATTGGCGAATCTGCCAACTTTCCCTCAGCCATAAAAACAGTTTCAGAATGGTTTCCGAAGAAAGAACATTCTTTTGCTTCGGGCGTTTTTAATGCAGGTTCAAACGTAGGAATTATCATCACTTCTATTGCTATTCCTTACATTATTTTGAATTACGGCTGGCGTTCGGCATTTATTTTTACAGGCTGTTTTGGCGTAATTCTATTGATTACTTGGTGGTTTACCTACGAAAAACCCGAAGAATCAACCAAATTAACAAAGGAAGAATTTGACTACATTCATTCCGATAAAAACGAAACATCCCCCAATGCCGAGAAGATTTCTTGGTTCAAATTACTGTCTTACAAACAAACTTGGGCTTTGGCAATTGGTAAATTTATGGCAGATCCCATCTGGTGGTTTTACATGACTTGGCTACCCGATTTTTTCAATACCAACAAAGCACTCGACCAAAAACTTGACCTCAAAACCTTTGGTATTCCCTTCTTGGTGATTTACCTAATTTCTGATTTTGGGAGTATGTTTTTTGGCTGGCTTTCAACCCAATTTATCAACATCGGTTGGACACCGAATCGTGCCAGAAAGACCACAATGCTCATTTGTGCCTTGTGTATTACGCCCATTTATTTTGCATCGGTCACGCATAATTTGTACGTAGCCATTGGCTTAATTGCCTTAGCAACGGCGGCACATCAGGGTTGGTCTGCCAATATGTACACGTTTCCTGGAGGGCTTTTCCCTAAAAATGTAGTAGCTTCCGTAACTGGAATAGGAGGGATGTTTGGAGCGATAGGCGGAGTACTTTTGGCAGCAGCCGCAGGTTATATTATTGCCAATTTTGGGTATCAGCCCATGTTTATTATTGCCAGTTGTTCGTACTCAATTGCCTTAGTAATTATTCACTTTATTCTACCAAACATGGAACCTGTGAAATTGTGATATAGAAATCTTTGCATTAAAAAAGCCAAGTCTGAGAATCAGGCTTGGCTTTTTTGTTTTGAAGTCCCTGTTTGTAGCGTTACGCTACGTTCGGCAATCTCTAAAGCATCACTCACTTATTGATAGTCTTCTATCCGAAGTTTCTTGTCAAACTGTGGGATTTGTCCATCAATTTTATTTGCCGAGATAATTTTTGTCGCCAGAGCTAAACCGTGTCCAAGGTTTTGAACATCTACAACAATTCTTACTTTCTTTTTTGTGTCGATTAAATCTTGCCTTTTGAAAATCTTTATTTTTTCATATTCAGAATTGGTCAGATAAACTTTAATGATAGAATCATTATCCAATTTTAAGTCAATAAAAGGGCTGTACAATAAATCCTTATTTCTCAAAACATCATACTTTGAAATAAACTCCAAGTTAGCTGAATCTAATTGACTGCGATTGACAGTATCTGCGTAAAATTTCATTTTTTGAATAATGCTATCAGGAAGGTTATGAAAGCTACCCAAACGAAAAAAGCTATAATAAAGATCACCTTCTATCTTTTTAATCTGAATCTCGTTAGAATTACAATTGGTCAAAGCCATAAGAACACCGACTGTAAAGCAAATTATTAGTTTTCTGATTTTCATAAAATTACTGCTAATCTCTCTTGTGGTGTTATAACGTACAGAACAGTTTTTGTAGTATAAATCATTCGTTATCAAACTCTTACTTCATTTTAGGTTGTCTTATTTTGCTTAAAATAAGAATATTCACAATTAAAATATCTCTGATGTACAAGAAAGAAAATATACTTTCACCAGCCAGTGTTATAAATGAGCGAAGATTAACAAACAGTAGAGACGTTTCACGAAACGTCTTCGGGCGAATGATTTTTTCGTCAACCCATAATATTTCCAATCCCTTTTGCCAAATATACTACCGAAGACGTTTCATGAAACGTCTCTACATCAATCGTTTGATTGTTGTTTCTTATGAGCGAGGCTTACCTAAAAATTTGTACCTGCATAAAACAAATATATTTTTTTTAAGTTATATTGAAAATTAAACTTCAACAACACATTACAATGCTTAAAAAAATAAAATTCACATTAGTTATTTTGTGTTTGGCTACTTCAAACATGATCGCACAACAAACAGACGCCATCTTGGGTGTCTGGAAAAATGGCGAAGGTACGGGGATGGTTCAAGTCTATAAAAAGGGGGACAAGTTTTTTGGAAAATTAGTATGGTTAAAAATACCTAATGACCCCGACGGAAAGCCACGTACTGATATTAATAATCCAGAAGAAAATTTAAAAACTCGTCCATTGAAGGGCTTAGAGAATCTCCGTGATTTTGTATTCAAGGGTGATAACAAATGGGAAGATGGGCGTATCTATGACCCGAAAACAGGTAATGATTATTCTTGCGAAATGAAACTTATTGACGAAAATACCTTAGAAGTTCGTGGTTTTATTGGAGTGTCTCTTTTCGGGCGGACTGACGTTTGGAAAAGACAAATAAAGAAATCTTGAGTTCAGAATATGATTTGTAATTTCAAACAAAAAGGTTGTCATTTTTCAAAAATGACAACCTTTTTGTTTGAAAACCAGAGAGTTAACTAAAAAACTAAGGACTCACTAAATTGATGCTTACGTTAAAATACAATGGATTGCCGAGTTTATTTGAAAAAAACGGGGTTTCATTTGCCGTAGGATTCTGAGTCTTGAAAGCATCAAAACGCCAATTGTAGCGAAGCCCTGCCTGAGCAGACAACCAAATGAATCCTGTTAGTTTTGTTTCAAAGGTAATACGGGGTTTTAGTTCACCTCTTCTCAGGAACACATCAGAACTACTAACTTGACCTAAGTAAAAAGTATTCCCTTCAATTTCGTAGCCAAGCATCAAATATGATGTGGGACTGAAATTTCTTCTCAGGGTTAGTTTTGCAGGAAAAATACTCTCGATACCCCATTTTGGACTGAAAGTTCGATTATAAAAAACCACAGGAATATGCAGTAATTGCCCCGCCCGATAAGTCCGAGTAAGCCCAAGTCCCCACATTAGATTATCACTTTTTTTCCAGCCGTAAATACCCGTTCCACTATACGTTGTAGCTTTTGAAGTTTGTCCACTAAGATTTGCATAATTACCACTAAGGTCTGCATTTGCTTGAAAAATGATAAAATGCTTATCGTCTAAAGGTTTAAAAGCCGTTACATTTACGCCTGTGCTGCTCAATGAACTAATCTTCGGAAAAAGAACTGAACGTGCTGGATTTTCTAAAGCAACCTGAGTATCCCAAAAAGTTAATCCAAGATTCAAAATAAAATTTGATTTTGAAATCACTGGGGCATTCAAAGCGACCCTCAATCCACCAAAAGAATTTACGTGAGTGTCGGAAGTGAAATTAGTTCTTGCAGCAGTAGGGTCATCAATCGTCGAGGTAAGATGAAAAGGCAATTGAGTTTCATAACCAATTGAAATCAACTTTGTCGGAGATAAATAATTTACTTTCTGAGTACAAAAAGTTCTAATTTTCTTATTGTCGGCATCCCCAAAGCTATCAAAATCAATCTCTTCTGACTTTGTTTTAGTAGTGTCAGCCTGGGCAAATGAAACAATTGGCAAAAAACAGTAAAAAGCGATGATGAAGATTTTTTTCATAAATAAAACTTGTGAATTAATTGTTTTATTTTGAACCAAAACCCGACGAGAAAGTTTTAAATTGCTGATAACTTTTAACTATAATTTCAAATTCTTACTTCATTTTTCGGTAAAAATAACTATTGCCATCAGCAAGTTCTTGTCCCATTGGTGTGATTTCCTTGTGAACCAAAGTCGTGTTATCATCTTCAAATCCGAAAAACAAATAAGTGTCACTTTTGGTAAAAACGATGGCATCACGTTTCGCAGTGTTATTGAAATTACTGATGGCTCGTACATCAAAATTGTTGGTTTCGGTAATTTTCCCTGCAATAGTTCTGGTAAAAACTTTGCTTGAAACATTGAATTCGATGATTTCTTCGCTTGTAACGGGTACTTCGGCTATCCGAAAACCAATAATTTTATAGAGCTTCCATTTACCTGATACTTTAGCGAGTTCAGGCACGATGTCTTGCGAAGTTTCTGCCTGACAACCAACCAACAAAAACATGACCGAAATAGACAACAAAAGAGTTTTCATGTGCTTATATGTTTTATTTTGTAGTAAAGACACTTGTGGTGAAAGAAAGGTTGGAAATGAAAATATCTTCTCGCCAGTGTTATAAAAGCCGATTGAGTTTCTGCTCGATATGAACGAACGATGTTCTATCTCATAAATTTTTTCCATTTCCAAAATACACAAACAATCAATACCCCGTATAATACCCAAATCCCAATGTAATCTTTGAAAATCATATCAAAATTTTGTTGGATAGTTTTTGTTGGTTCTGGATAATATGGTTCAAGAAAACTTGTTCCGCATACAGTGATGAACTGTTTATTAGGTTTAGGTTTGGGAAAATAAAATGCAATCATACATTTTGTATCATTTGGAATAATAGCGTATCTGAGTTGGTTTTCGTTTTTCAGAGTGTCTAATAATGCCACAACTTGCTGAAGTCGAGTAGTTGCTGCCCAATAAACAGTTAAAACATGAGTTGTATCATATTTTTGTCTGTACTCCCGAATGACTGAACCTACTTTTTGTAAAGAATCAATCGGAACGTTAATTTGTGGTTTACTTTTCAACAAATCAATACTCGTCAAATCGAACTCTAAACTAAGTCCTTGATGTCTCGTATTTTTAGGTATATTTATTTGTATAGATTTCAAATCTCTTCTTGCCACCTCTTTCTCAATAGCCCAATTTCCCAAAAGGAAAATTCCAATTAGACTAATAATGCCAGTTTGATACCAAAACAGTTTTTTATATTTCATCCCTCAAATATTTTAACTATTAATTTAGTTTAAATATTTGAAAAATACAAACCCATTTTTTTTCATCAAACCAAAATATTTCCAACATACTCAAGGAAAATATCTTTTTATCCATGTCAAAATAGATATGAAATAAGAATCTGTAAAACTACTTCGTCCAAATTTAGCAATTTTACCTTTGTTTGGAGTATATTTATTTTTCAATTTTTAATTTCAAGATTTCAATGAGTAAGATTTTAGTTTTGGCGGGTGGTTCTGTAAAAGGGGCGTATCAAACGGGTGTCGTGAAGGCAGTTTTTGAATCAGGTTTTCGTCCTGATGCGGTTTATGGTATCTCGGCAGGAAGTATGAACGCATCCTTTATTATTAATGATTTCGGGCGACAAATGCTTGAAAACAATACCATTGATTACCTTCAAGCGGCTGATGACCTTTGTAGTTTTTGGAAAAATAATATCAATACACCCGACAGCCTCGCTTTACGTAGAGGTACATACGATTTGGGCATGAGTGCCATCCGTAGGAATTTTGAAGGTTTATTAGATACCACACCACTAAAAAATATTTTGCACGATAATATTTTTATCCGAAATCTCAACGCCAGTCCAATCGGGTTGAAAGTCGGGGCGGTGGACATTATCAACGGGGGAATCGTTTATGCAGACCCCACTTTTGAACACTTTCTGGACTATGTAATGGCATCCTCAGCGATTCCGATTTTGATGCCAGTGGTTAATATTGGAGGGCTGAAAAAAATGGCATTTCTCGACGGTGGTATGCGAGATGTTGCCCCTGTGAAAAAAGCGATTCAAGACGGAGGGACAGAAATTGTCTGCATCGCTTGCCACACCAAAGACATTGACGGCGGTTATTTTGCCTACGGAAACCTCTTGGCATTGGTGGACAGAGTAATGGACATTGCCGTGAACGAGTGCCTCAATGCAGATTTGGAATGGGCGGCTTTCAGAAATGAATGTTTGCCAGAAGATGGTACAGAAGCAAATACTGGAATTTTGAAGGGGCAAAAAAGAATCAAACTGAAAGTAATTCGCCCAGAAAAACCTTTGAATATAGACATCCAATCCTTTGATGCTGAGGATATTAGGAGATTAATCTTGGTAGGTTATCATCAGGGTAAAACAGAAATGAATAAGGCTTGGTAGGGTTTGTGTAAAAAGTTAAAAAAACTTCTTATACTTTTTACACAAACCTCTTCTGTTTAATTTTCAATTTCCTCGCCTTTCGGGAGGGCTTCTTTTACGCCAGTAATAATCATGGTTCTTAGGTAATTTTTCACGCTTTCTGCAAAACCGTTTAGTTGTGTTAAATCTCTGCCCCACAAGTTTTTATTACTCAAAATTGTTTCTACAACCTCTTCAATATTTCCACATTGCCATGTTTTATAAAATACGTTGACGGAATCGCACTTTATCTCGTAAAATTCTCCTTTTCGTTCCCCATAATAGACTCCATTTTCGCATTTCACGGCTTTCATGAACAGTAAATAACCAGCAAAACCACAGGCAAAAAGTGGAGGAATTATTTGAAATTTTTCATAATAACTCAATAATAATGGAATATTTCTCATTCGCATTTTCATTGAATATTGAACTGTAATTGCCAATAACTGATGATCAACAAAAGGATTTCTGAATCTGTCAAGTACTTGATTACCAAATTGTTGCTTTATAGAATCTTCTATTTCGTAAGGAATAGCAGGAGCTAATTCCGCAAGCATAAGTTGTTCCACGAAACCAAGTAGTGCATCGTCGTTCATGGTTTCTCGTACTAATTTATACCCGTACAAATAGCCCAGTCCGCACAAGAAAGTATGCGTACCATTCAGCAAACGAAGTTTTAATTCTCGGTAAATTTCAATGTCTTCTTTTATAACAACGCCTTCATCAACCTGACAAAAAGATAACGTTTCTTTCAGTTCTTCTGAACCCTGAATCGCCCAAAGACGATATACTTCAGTTTCTATGAGTAGTTGGTCTTCGTAACCTAATTCTTGCCAAGATTCTTGTAGTTTCTGAGCGTTTGGTTTCCCTGGTACTATCCTGTCAACCAGAGAGTTACAGAAATTGTTTTTGCTTTGAAGCCATGCTAAAAATTCATCAGAAAGCTGATTGAATTGAGCTAATTTTACCAAAATCTCTTTTAGTACATTACCATTATTCACAATCAATTCAGTGGGAATGATGACAAATCCTTTTTCGGGCAAATCCTGAAAACGCTTGTATAAAACCGCCAATAATTTAGCAGGAAATGAAGCAGGAGGAGATTGGAAAATACTTTCGCCAACGTACTGAATCCCGACTTCGGTAGTATTAGAAATGATGATTTCGAGCGAAGGATTTATAGCCAATTCCAAAACGGATTGCCATTGATTTTTAGCAGAAATGGTTCTATTTATGGCAGAATTAATATAGTTTTCTTTAATGATTTGCCCGTTTTCAATTCCTCGGACAGCAACAGTATAAAGGTTATTTTGTTCTGCAAAAGCGTCCGTACTGCCAGCATCCGTAGATTTTACGACAACAATACTGCCATTAAAAATACCAGATTTATTGGCTTTATCCACAAAATAATCGCACAGCCCACGTAGCAACACGCCAGTACCAAATTGGAGGATTCGTTCGGGTAAGTTTAAGGGCAAATTTGTCTCCGATGTAAGAAGATAATCTTTTGAAAGTATCATATAATAGTTTTTTGTGAAGGACGTAAATGTAGTTGTCTATCCCTGAGAAGTCGTTTGTGAAGTCTATCATTTTTTCTTCCGAAATCCTTGGCTTCTCGGATGAAAATCAACAATAGTTTGCTGGAGAAACTCACGGTCGAGGTGCGTATAAATTTCCGTAGTTGTGATGGATTCATGCCCCAACATTTCTTGAACGGCTCTTAAATCTGCCCCGCCTTCAATAAGATGCGTGGCAAAAGAATGCCTAAAAGTATGCGGACTGATGATTTTATTGATACCTGCTTTTGAGGCTAAGTCTTTGATTATCAGGAAAATCATTACTCTTGAAAGTTGATTGCCCCGTCTATTCAAAAACATGAAATTTTCTGCTCCTTTTTTGATTAATTGTTGTTTGCGAATTTCTTCCATATAAATTTTGGTGTAGTGCATGGCATCTTTTCCGATGGGAACTAAGCGAACTTTGTCGCCTTTTCCGATAATTCTGAGGAAGCCAATATCAAAATAACTTTCTGTAATCGTGAGGTTTACCAACTCAGAAACCCGAAGCCCCGAGCTATACAAAACCTCCAAAATTGCCCGATTACGAGTACCCTCTGGCGTGGAAAGGTCAATAATATCCAGCATTTTTATAATCTCTGGAAAAGACAATGTAGCGGGAAGTTTTCTGCCAATTTTGGGCGAAACGATGAGTCCAGTTGGGTCAATTTTAATAACATCTTCCAACAAGAGATATTTAAAAAAAGCCTTAATTCCAGAGAGGATTCTTGCCTGAGAAGTAGCTTCTAAACCTAATTCACTGATGTAATAAAAAAAGTTAAAGATGTGTTTATCAGTCACTTGTTCTGGTTGAACGTCTGCTTCTCCTGCAATTTCGAGGTATTCCCAAATTTTGCCAATGTCCCTGAGATACGCCTCAATAGAATTTTCTGAAAGTGAACGTTCGAGAGTAAGGTAAACTTTGAAATTTTTTAAATAGCTTTGCCACATGGTTTAATTGGAAAATTGGGTAATTTACAAATAGTACAGAAAAGG
>JAAFJL010000056.1 GCA_013298865.1 Cytophagales bacterium
ACATTTGTAATTTTCCAGTATTGACATTAACTCTATCAATCAGATAAGCGTAGTCCGTTCCATCCGCATTTTTTCGCTCAATATGTTTCTTCATTTCTTGCAAAACATCTTCTTGAAATTTGGGGTCTTGGTCAGAATGTTGAATTATTAGCCAAAAATTATGTGAGCCTTTCTTACCTACTTCTTCAAATCCCAAAAAACCATATTGCTTAAATAACTTCTTGATTACAATCATATTCAGGCTATCGACAAGTTTCATTTCTTGTATTACGCTTCGCATCTCTGGAGACTCTTGCTTTACACCTTTTTTTCGCAAATCAGTATTTTTATTCCTAACTGCTTGGTCATTAACAGACATAGAATCAAGGAGTTGTGTAATTTTGGGATACTTTAATTTTGCTAATTCCTCTGCTTCTTTCTTTTCAATTTTTAAGAGAATTTCTTTCCAACGGCGGTCTTGGTGAAGAGCTTCCAAATCTTTATGAGACTTTAATCGTCCAAAATTTGAGAAACCAGCATCAATAGCCTGATTCAGAAAGTCAAATGCTTTGTCAGTCTGTTTACCTAAAGTTGCCGAACAAGCCGCACTGTATAAATCAGTAGGTTTAGGTTTTGCTAATTTGAATGCTTGTTCAAAAATTTGAACAGATTTTTCATAGTCTTTTTCTTCATAAATTTTGTCTCCCTGTTTCACGAGAGTCGCATAGTCTTGAGCAAACCCATTGCAAAGAATAGTTACTAAAAATAGAATAGAAAATAGGGCTTTTTTCATTTAGAATTTAGTTTTAAGTATTTAATAATCAATAAGTTATGAAAGCATTTAAAATGGAAAGAGGAAACAAATACTACTCTTATAGTTCTAACTATTAAGGTTCTCTGACAGTTTTGTGGAACGACTTATGTAGGAACGAAAAGTATTGTTCACGGTTTCCATTTGAGGGCGTCGATGAATGCTATTCGTCCCTACCACAAAAATTGTAAAACAACCATTTTTAATTCTTAACTCATAATTTTCAATTAAAAATCATCTCCTTTCCACAATCGCACAAGTCAATCTACTGACACAGACTAAATCGCCAGCATCATTCGTGATTTTAATGTCCCAAACGTGCATAGTTCTCCCGATTTTCAAGGGAGTACATTTGCCGTAAACAAAACCGTCACGGGCAGATTTCAAGTGATTTGCATTGATTTCAACACCTACGGCAGTAAATCGGCTGGGGTCTTCTATACATAACCATGAAGCCACGCTTCCCATGGATTCTGCCAAAACCACCGATGCACCGCCATGCAAAAGCCCAAATGGTTGTTTGGTACGGTGGTCAACAGGCATTTTTGCAATGATATAATCTGAGTGAACTTCCGTAAATTCTATCTCTAAATGTTCTACCATACAGCCCTTACCTACGGCATTAATTTGTTCAAGTGATATTTTTGTATTCAGCATTGTTTGGGGTTTTTAGCATTTTTATTGTAATACGTCTTCTCAGATTGTAATTTTGTCGAAAGATAAAATAAACAAATTTTCAAACCACATTTAAGAATGAGTAAACAGAAAACGATTTATTTGATTCGTCATGGTGAAACTGAATTTAATCGTCAGGGGGTTGTACAAGGTAGTGGTGTTGATTCCGACCTGAACGAGCTTGGTCAACAACAAGCCGATGCTTTTTATGAAGCCTATCAACATATTCCATTCGACAAAGTTTACACTTCTCACCTAAAAAGAACTCATCAGACTGTCAGAAAGTTTATAGAATCTGGTTTACCTTGGGAACAACACGAGGGACTCAACGAAATCAGTTGGGGCATTCGTGAGGGAAAAATCCCCAACAGCCGTGACAATGAGTATTACCGAAACCTAACCGACAGTTGGGCATCTGGCGAAGTTGACCTAAAATCAGAAGGCGGCGAAAGTCCAGAAGATGTAATTATTCGTCAACGCCCTGTTGTTCAACACATTATCTCTAAAACCGATGAAAATATTATTCTCGTTGCCATGCATGGGCGAGCGATTAGAATAATTCTGACGCTTCTTTTGGAATGCCCCCTCAAAGAAATGGATAATTTTGAACATACCAATGTTGGGCTTTACAAAATTATTTACGACTATGACACTCAAAAATTTTCGATAGTACTTCGCAATAACGCTGCTCATTTGGCACATCTTCAGTAATTCATCTACAACACAACCCGTTTATCCTTTTGGTCTTCCGTCTAATCAAAATTAGACAAGTTTTTTTTGATTTTATCCTAAATTGATATTTCATAAATTCAGTAAAAGAGAATTTATGGAATAATTATTTCAGGAGTTGGTACTTAATTTTCAAATTAACAAACGTCTTGTCAAAAACAAAGCTATATTGGTTATTACAAATTTTTGGTTGGTCTGCATGGCTCGCCAATGAAATTCTTTTGTATTATAACAACTTTGGTTGGCATACCGAATGGGTTCTGGAATTTATTGTTGATGCACTGGTAGCGATTTTGATGACACATAATTTTCGTAAAATCATCAAAAAATATGATTGGGTAGAAATCCCGATTGCACAAGTAATTCCGAGAATCTTAACGGCAGTTTTAGTGATGTCGGTTTTCATGACGGTCATCAACTTACCCATAGATGCCTATATCTTGAAAGAAGAAGAACATACTAATTTTTGGTCTTACTTTGTCATTATCCAATCTATTTTTTCATGGGCTAAACCACTGACAATCTGGACGTTATTCTATTATGCTTCCCATTATTTCGAGCGAAAATCAGATATTGAAGTTGAAAAAATTCGCTTAGAATCTTCCGTAAAAGAGACAGAATCTAAAGTCTTACGAGCCCAGATGAATCCCCATTTCATGTTCAATGCCATGAATAGTATCAGGGCTTTGATTTTGGAAGACCCCGATAAAGCCCAAAAAGCAGTTACTCAATTATCGAATATTCTGAGGAGTTCACTATTGGCAGACCGTCGAAAAACAATCAATCTTTCAGAAGAAGTTAAGACTGTTGAAGACTATCTTGAACTTGAAAAAATTCGTTACGAAGAACGTCTTCAAATCAGGAAAAATATTTATCCAGAGACCCTGAATATTCAAGTACCACCCATGTTATTACAAACTTTGGTGGAAAACGCCATCAAGCACGGAGTTTCAAAACCTGTGAAAGGAGGGTTTGTTAGCATAGAATCAAAGATTGTCAACAAAAATTTAGTTATCGTCATTAGTAACACTGGTATCTTAGAGAAAACAGATTCGGGAGGTTTTGGACTTGAAAACACCGCCCACCGTTTGGAATTATTGTTCGGACCAGAATCAAAATTTCGGATTTATCAAGCCTCACAAGAAGTAGTTACTGCCGAAATCACGATACCATTACCCAAAGAAGCAGAAAAAACGAACATTGTTAAGAAAATTGTTAGTGCGGTTTCGCAGTAAACAATGATAGAGTTTTGAATGAGTGAATGTTTTTTTAAATCAAAATAGTACAATCAAAAATATGAAAGCAATTATTGTAGATGACGAACGTCTGGCACGAAATGAACTAAAGCGTTTGTTGGAAAATTTTCCAAAAATCAATGTCGTTGGTGAAGCCGCTAATGCCGATGAAGCCATGCAAATGATTGATGAATTGCATCCAGACATTTTATTTTTGGATATTCAAATGCCTGGGAAAACGGGCTTCGATTTACTCCAAGAAATGGAAGGAAATGTACCAGAAGTAATTTTCACGACTGCCTACGACGAATACGCTATCAAGGCTTTTGAGTTTAATGCCTTAGATTATTTATTGAAACCCATTGAATTACACCGACTTAGCGAAGCAATTCAAAAAGTTGAGGAAGAATTTGACCGTCAGAAACAACTTACTGAATCATCAAAAGAAGGAGCTTCTGTTTTGGGCGAAAACGACCAAGTTTTTGTGAAAGATGGTGAAAAATGCTGGTTCGTGAGGCTCGGTAATGTTCGTCTTTTTGAATCCATGGGAAATTACGTTCGTCTGTATTTTGAAGACCAAAAGCCTTTAGTCTTGAAATCACTCAATGCCCTTGAAGATAGATTAGACCCTAAAATTTTCTTCCGTGCCAATCGTAAGCATATTATTAATCTTAAATATATTCAAAAAATCGAGCCGTGGTTTTCGGGCGGGCTTCAAGTAACACTCCGTGAAAGTGGCGATAAAATAGAAATTTCTCGCCGCCAAGCGATTAGGTTTAAGGAGTTGTTGAGTTTGTAGAAGCAATGATTGAATGAGTGAATGATAGAATGAGTGAGTATCAATCCTAATTTCAAACAATTGATTATTAGATATTTATAAAAAAGCGTGCTACACTTTTTGGTATAGCACGCTTTTTTTGTTGGGGAAAATCAGAATTTCTAATTCATCATTTTACATTTTCAATTTCTCAGATTCCGTTAGCTTTCTTGATATACAATTCCAAAGCACCAGTCATTGACGGGGCATTTGGCAATGGAGCTTCAATATCCAAAATCAAACCTGCATCTGCAACCGCTTTTGCCGTTGTTGGACCAAATGCTGCAATACGAGTTTTATTTTGAATATATTCTGGAAAATTATGGTACAAAGATGTAATTCCAGAAGGACTAAAAAACGCA
This sequence comes from Cytophagales bacterium, assembly GCA_013298865.1. Taxonomy (GTDB): domain Bacteria; phylum Bacteroidota; class Bacteroidia; order Cytophagales; family Spirosomataceae; genus JAAFJL01. The sequence continues at coordinate 4,609 of JAAFJL010000056.1, forward strand.
ATAATATCATAGAAAACATCTTCTAAATCTGATAAATCCGAAGATACAGTTTCGTACATTACGGCTTCTGTCAACTGCAAATCGTTTGTTCCCATAAATTCAGGAATATCTCTACGACGTTTGTCCGAACACGGAAAAAGGAACTTTTCAGTCTTGTGTTTCTTGATTAATTCCAACAAATCTGCTGCCGTTTTCTGCCCAGAAAAAATCTTACGCTTACGAATCACAATGTATTTCTGCAAATAAATAGCTGTCTGTTCGGTGATACAAAAATATTTCATATCAACAGGGACTTCTATACGTGCTTCTTTGCAGATTCTAAAGAAATGATCAACGGCGTTTCTACTTGTAAAAATTATCGCTGTATGCTCAAGAATGTTAATTTTTTGCTTGCGGAACTCTTTAAAAGATACTCCTTGAATTTCGATAAATGGGCGGAAATCCACCTTGATATTGTACCTACGGGCTAACTCAAAATAAGGAGATTTTTCGTCGGTCGGTCTGACCTGCGTAACTAAAATACTTGTAACCTTGGTTAGTCTGTCTGGATGGGCTGTCACTGTCATTTCACTCATGCTTGATGAAATTTTTGTTTTAGGAATTGAGGGGTTTCTGTGCGAAAAATAAGCGAGAATCCACTTTCATCCCTGCTACTTAATTTGCTGATTTCCAGCTAAATTTATTTGAAAAAAACTTGTCAAATCTTGCTGTCAAAGGGCATATCGTATGCCTACGATGATAGGTATAAATTCAACGATACAAAGGTACGAAAATAAATACAGATTTTTGAGTGAGGTCATCTTATTTATCGTATAATAAATTAGAGAAAGCCTTACCAGAAAAAAAATAATAACGGTGATAGAGAGATAGATTTCGTCTAATTGAAGGAAAGATTTCCACGAAACGTAACAAAAAATTATCCAAATAATCAGCATCAGAAAAAAGATACTTGATGATTGTATGATTTTAAAGAAGTGAATATTGGTGATATTGTCTAACCGAAAAAGGTTACTAATAAGTGAGACTGATATGAATTTTATCATGAATACTCCAAATATGGTGGCACTCAAAATAATAAAATTTGAAAACATTGCCAATAACGAATCTTCTTCCGAAAAGAAACTACTCAAAGAATAAACATTAAAGTTCTCATTTATATTTCTAAGAATAGTAAATAAAAAGGCAAGGGTAAAACTAAGATTTACTATGAAAAGAAGGTTTCCGAAATCAAAAGGTTTATTCACTGCAAAGGAATCGTCTCTTGTGTTAATCGTTAGTAAATCTTTAAAACTATAATAGCGGTCAAATAATTTTGGTTGATAATTAAACAAAAAACTATACATAGCAATGAGAGCTAATAGTATGATAATGAAGAAGTTATCAAAATCTGTAAGCGTTCTTGGACGAACACTTAATAGAGAATCGGTTTCATCCAAAACTGCATTTTTATTTTTGATAATCTTATTTCCAACCAAAAATTTTATTTCTTCTGCACTGGAATTTACTCCGTAAAATGTGATAAATAAATTCGTTTTCTTTGCTACTTTTTCTAAACTATCTACATCCAGAATTATCCATGAATCTATGGGTAATTTTTTCTGAAGGGAGGCATCAATGAACAAATAATTTTCTCGCTTTGAATAATACAAAATTTTATAACCCTTGTAATTTTCGATGTCGAAAAACAAGCTAAACGAGCGATAATCTTGGTGACGTTCACGTACGTAAGGGACGTAGGCTTTGTATTTTTCGTCAAAAACTTGCCAGTCATCATGGTAGTCATGCACCAAATAATAGTCTTCCTTCGGACCAACGCCTTTCCCAAAACTATCTGATTGCCAAAGTATTAAACCTAAAATCAGGACAATAAAAAACCTGTAAGATTCTGAGAATCTCACAGGTTTAAGAATATCAATATAGTTTTTTAGTGACAGCAATGGGGGAATATGAAATTTGAAAATTCGCTAATTTGAAGATTAAATCAGGAAGTCTTTTGAACAATTTTCCACAAAAATAGCAAGAATCTACCTATCCGCTACTGTCAGCTACTCATTTATTTGAGTCCGAGTGCTTTCAACATCGTTTCACCAATGTCTGCTGGCGAGTGTACAACGTGTATTCCGCAGGCTTCCATGATTGCCATTTTAGCGGCTGCGGTGTCGTCTGCTCCACCAATAATTGCACCAGCATGACCCATTCTACGTCCTTTCGGAGCAGTTTGTCCTGCAATAAATCCTACTACTGGTTTTCTGTTACCGTCTGCTTTCACCCAATGAGCGGCTTCTGCTTCCATGCCACCACCAATTTCACCAATCATCACGATTCCTTCTGTTTCGGGGTCATTCATCAATAATTCAACCGCTTCTTTGGTTGTTGTGCCAATGATTGGGTCACCACCAATACCGATTGCAGTTGTTTGTCCAAGTCCTGCTTTTGTTAATTGGTCAACGGCTTCATAAGTCAAAGTACCTGATTTTGAAACAATTCCAATTTTCCCTTTCTTGAAAATAAACCCTGGCATGATACCAACTTTACATTCTTCGGCAGTCATTACACCTGGGCAGTTTGGTCCAATCAAACGACAGTTTTTACCTTGAATATATTCTTTGGCAACAATCATATCTTTTGTCGGGATACCTTCTGTAATACAAATAATTACTTTGATTCCAGCGTCTGCGGCTTCCATGATAGCATCAGCTGCAAAAGCTGGTGGTACAAAAATGATAGAAACGTCTGCACCAGTTGTTGAAACGGCATCTGCAACAGTATTAAAAACTGGACGCTCAAGATGTGTTGAACCACCTTTGCCTGGGGTAACGCCACCTACAACATTAGTTCCATATTCTTTCATTTGCTGGGCATGAAACGAACCCTCTGAACCTGTAAATCCTTGTACGATTATCTTTGAATCTTTGTTAACTAAAACAGCCATATTTTCCTGTGAGATTATGCTTGATTTTGAATTGAATCGTAAAAGTAATTTCAAATCATCAAAGGGCAAAATCTTTGACTATTTCTTATTCTTGTAATGGTTGAATTATTGGTGTTTGAATTGTTGTGTTTTTAGTCTTAAATTGAAGATATTTTCGGGATAAACTCCTTTCATCAATAGACACAAATTTTCATGGAAACACTCAAACTTGATATTCAAAACCACATTGCTCACATTGTTATTAATCGCCCTGAAAAAGCAAATGCCCTCAATCAAACTGCTTGGGACGAAATCAAGGAGGTTTTTGATTATATTGACGATAACTCGGACGTCCGAGTGGCAGTATTAGAAGGAGGTGACAGTAAACATTTTTGTGCAGGAATCGACCTTAGTTTGTTGATGTCTGTGGCACAGTTAGACGGAAAATGTGAAGGACGACGAAGAGAAAAACTTAGAAAAAATGTATTGCAACTCCAAGCCCCAATTAATGCCATTGAGGAATGTTCAAAACCCGTTTTGGCGGCAATCCATGGCGGATGTATTGGGGGAGCAATTGATTTGGTAAGTGCTTGTGATATGCGTTATTGCACGGACGATACTTTTTTTACGATAAAAGAAATTGACATGGGAATGGTTGCAGATTTGGGGACACTTCAACGACTACCAAAATTGATTTCAGAAGGGTTAGTTCGTGAACTTGCTTACACAGGAAGACACATGGATGGCTCTGAGGCTCAGAGAGTTGGATTGGTAAATCGTAGTTTTTCAGATAAGGCAACGATGGTAACTGAGGTTATGAAAATTGCAGAAATGATTGCTTCAAAATCTCCAATTTCTATCAGGGGAACAAAGCATATTTTGCTTCATACTCGTGACCATTCTGTTCCAGATGGATTGAGCTACATGGCAACTTGGAATGCAGCAATGTTACTTTCAAATGATTTAACAGAAGCATTTATGGCACAAACTCAGAAAAGACCATCAAAATTTGATGCGTAGATATTTTACAATTTTTGGAGTTTGAATTGTTGGTGCTAACCACGGCTTTCCCAATGAAGTTTAAAATCACATCATTGTTAATTGGTAATTGAAAATTGTTAATTGAAAAGAGCCTCCGTTCCCGTGGGTTGGAGGCTCATATAGATAGATAATTTATGATTGGTGGGTTAGGTATTATTTTAGTGGTTAGGGTTGTATTTTATTATAAGTTATTGAAAACCAATTAATTACAAATTAATTATTTTTCTTTCCTCCGCCAAATCCAAAAGCTACATAAAACTGAGCATTTGTATTTCTGATTTGAAAGTAGTCTGAAAAGTTGCTGTTAGAAGTCAATTGAAAATCTTTGTTAACATCTGTCAAACCTAAAATATAACGCCCTCCGATTGCCATTTTATCAGTCACTTTATATTCTAAACCACCCGCTATACCAACATCTATCGACTTGAATAACCCATTATAAGATATTGAAAATAAGTCATTTACAAGTCCAAGACGACTATTCACTAAATAGCTAACTTGTGGACCAACCAAAATGGAGAGTTCATCATTCATCGACAGTTTCATCAAAATCGGAGCAGCCAAATAGTGCATTCCAACATTCCCAATTCCTGCAACTTTAAACCCCTGCATAGAATACAACAACTCTGGTTGAATCCCGATACGGTCTGTCAATTGCAAATTGTTCATTGCAATACCAAAGTGGAATGTATTCTTTGAGGTAAAAATATTCCCAGGCTCAGGCGATACCAATACATCCGAAAGCGTGTAGCCAGCTTTCAAACTAATATCTTGTGCATTTGCAGCGAAGATTCCCAGAGCTAAAACGACAGTTGCCAATAACTTTTTCATGACGATAAAATGTTTAAGAGTTTATGAATTCCTTATTTTGCAGTTATAACGGAGAAAGTCTTCTGAGGTCTCTTAATAAATTGTTAATGCTTGTTAAGAAAATGTTAACAGCATTTTTTGTAGGAAAAAACAACAATTTTCGAGTTATTCTCGTTAAAGAGTTCTAACCTATATAAATGGTTTAGCAAAAACTTATTACTTTTATCGTTCAAGTTTCTTGTTCGCAACAAACAACCTCACACAGATTTTTATTCAAGGTTAATTATATGAAGCAAACTTTACGAATATTGATATTGTCATTTTTTATGATTCATGGCATGGACTCATGGTCACAAAGCAAAAGCCCTTATTTAGGAGTCCAGCTTGACCCACAGTTTAGCCATTTCATGTTCAATCAGTTGTATTTTAATCCCGCAACGGCAGGAGCAGAAAATATGACGAAGTTTCAGATTATTCATCGTACGCAATGGGCAAACTACCAAGCTCCTTTCGATGAGGGTGGTTCGCCTGGGCAACAAATTTTCACGGCATCATTACCATTAAATGGCTGGAAAAGTGGCGTAGGTTTACAATTTTTAAATGATAAATTAGGTCCTATTAGCAATCAAGATATTGCATTGTCTTATGCCTATAAATTCAATTTATCGAATGGCTCTGTATTTTCTGTTGGGGCAAGAGGCGGTTATTACACACGTTCGTTGAATTATAATTTGCTTCGACCAAATGATTTGAATGATGATTTAATCAAAACAGGCAGTTACAATGAAAGTCGGGCAGATTTAGGATTAGGTGTTTTTTATAATGCTGGAAATTATTTTGTGGGAGCAAGTATGATGCACATCAATGATAAGTCTAAAGTTTCTCCAAAACAATTGTATTTGAATGCAGGCTACAAATATTATCTATCTGATGAATTTGAAATTATGCCTACCATCTTGTACAAGACTGATTTTGTGACAAATACTTTGAATGGAGGTCTAATGTTTACATATAGTGATAAATATTGGTTGGGTGGAAGTTACAGAGCAGGAGACGCTGGCATAATTATTGTAGGAGTTTCGATGTTAGAAAACAATGCTCTAAGATTAGGGTATGCGTTAGACCTAACTACTAACGGGACAGCCGCCAAAAGTCCAACCTCACACGAAATTTTACTTAGCTACTCAATTCCCGCCCCCCGAGTAGGAGGTAAAAAATCAATCATCAGAACACCAAGATTTCGACATTAATCAAAAAATAGAAATTTCCTTTTTAAGATTGGCTTAATTATTGAGAAAGCAGAAACATAAGTGATTGGGATTCAACCAAGTTTTTTTAGTAACTTTGTTCTTTATTCTAATCACATAATAAACCTGCTCAATTTTCGTTTTTTAACAAATTTTAACGTAAGAGACAATTTGCAAAACATTTACCCGTTTTAAGCAGGTATTCAATAGATAAAGTAAATTTAAGATGATGAATTACGTAGTAATGTTCAGAAAAACACTCATCCTGATGTTAGCAGCCCTTCCACTACTGTTATTAGATAGTTGTGGGTCGTCTGGCGGTAGTAAAGGAGGTAGCAAAAGTGCCAGTACTAAAGGTAAATCTGGTAGTAGCAAAACCAAAAGTAAAGGTGAAGTTGCCAGTAAAAAAGGTGGCGGTAAAGGCAGTAGTAAAGGAAAAAGTAGCAAAAACGGTAAAAATACCAAGGAAGATGTTGGGATGATTAACGGTGAAATTGCTGCAACAGCTCGTAAAGGCTGGAAACAACCTACACCCCTCGGAATGGTTTTAGTTCCTTCTGGTTCTTTCATGATGGGACAAGCAGACGAAGATGTAGCTGCTTCATCTGTAAGTTTTAACAAACGTGTAACTGTTGCTCAGTTTTTCATGGATGATACCGAAATATCAAACAATGAATACCGCCAGTTTACCAATGTGTTGTTGAAAGATTCTATCTCGATTATTGGAGAAGAAAAAATCATGGCTGATTATTACCCAGATACAACTGTTTGGAGTAAGGATTTCAGTTATCACAACGGCGACCCAATGACAGAATATTATTTTTCAAGTCCTGCTTTTGACCAATATCCAGTAGTTGGTGTTAGTTGGAGAGGTGCAAAATATTTCTGCGAGTGGCGTTCACGTGCTTTGAATGATTATCGTACATCAGAAAACCAATATTTGATGCCTCGTTATCGCCTACCTTCTGAGGCTGAATGGGAATGGTCATCACGTGGAGGAAAAGCATCTGCAAAATACCCTTGGGGAAATCCTTATGTATCTAATGGAAAAGGCTGTATGTTAGCCAATTTCAAACCACACAGAGGAAATTATGACGCCGATGGTTATGCTTATACAGCACCAATCAATTCTTATAATCCAAATGATTATGGCCTTTACAACATGGCAGGAAACGTTTCTGAATGGTGTATTGATGCGTATTCAGATAATGCTGTTGCAGTAACTTGGGATTTGAATACCTTGAATGATGTTGAAGACGAACCACGTAAGATTATCCGTGGAGGTTCTTGGAAAGACGTAGCATATTACCTCGAAACTGGTACACGTACGTATGAATATGAAGACAAAAAACGCTCTTATATTGGCTTCCGTTGTGCAATGACGCACTTGGGTCGTTCATCGGGACGAGAATTCAAATAGATTAACAACGATTATTTCGTTGAAAAAGCGAGGGAAAACCAATCGTATCAAACGACAACTTTCCCTCGCTTTCTTGTAAAAACTCTTATCAAATATCAAAACTAAAATCATTATTCTTCAAAATGGAAAAAATAGTAAATGTCATCGCCAGTTTTGCAGCCGCAGTAGTTATTTTTGGAGCATTAGCTAAAATTTTGCATTGGAACCATGCAAATGAGTGGTTAATGTTAGGTATGCTAACAGAAGTAGGTATTTTCGCTATGTACGGTGTTTTGTATTTAGTGCAGAAATCAGGAAAAGATTATGAGTGGGAAAGAGTTTATCCAGAATTATCAAAAGATTTTCAAGGTGAATTACCAAAATCTTCTGCTCGTCCTTCATCTGCTGGCTTAGGTCTTACTGCGAAAATGGATGACATGATGGCAAATGCTAATATCACTCCAGACATCTTCAACAATTTAGGAAAAGGAATGAAGTCATTGACTGAAACAGTTTCTAAAATTGGTGATATTACCGATGCAACAGTTGCTACAAGTGATTACGCTAAAAATGTAAAAGCATCTTCGGCAACAATGACAGAAATGAACAAATCTTATGGTGTTGCTATGGCAGCTATGTCAGAAATGGCAAGTGCTTCTGGTGATGCAAAAGAATATAAAGCTCAGTTCCAGAAAATTACTCAAAATATGGGTGCTTTGAATGCTGTTTATGAATTAGAATTACAGGATTCAAACAAGCACTTAAAGGCAATGAATTCTTTCTATACAAGTTTAACTGCTGCAATGGAGAATATGTCAGAAGCAAGTAAGGATACCCAACAATTCAAAACAGAATTGTCTAAGTTGACCAACAACTTGAATTCATTGAACAACGTTTACGGAAGTATGTTGTCAGCAATGAAAGGAAACTAATTCCTTATATTTATTTTGAACTAAAACCATTAAACTCCAAAGCAGAAAAAAGAAATGGCAGGAATGAAAGAAACTCCCAGACAGAAAATGATTGGGATGATGTATTTGGTGCTAACAGCCCTGCTCGCCTTGCAAGTGAGTGATGCCCTGATACAAAAATTCGCAATTTTAAATAATAGTTTAGAGCAAGCCAATTCATCGGCAGGCGATAAAAACGTGAATACCCTCAAGGGAATTAAAGAAAAAGTTGAGAAAGATGGTGTCGCTCAGTACGGTGACATTCTCGCAAAAGCTAATCAGGTTCATAAATTAGCTGATGATATGGTCAGTGAAATTGAGACCATCAAAGCAAAGGTTATTCAAGAAGCAGGTGATGGAATAGATCCAGAAACGGGAGCTATTAAAAACATGAAAGAAACGGAGAAAGTAAGTGCAATTTTGGTAGGAACTAATTCAACCAAAAATGGTGTTGCTTACACGTTAAAAACGAAATTGGATGAATATCTAACTAAGCTAACAGGATATGCAGATAAAGGAACATCTTTTAAACCGATGTTTTTGGATGCGAAGGATGACCCAACTGTACGTAAGGATGCTAACCAAAATGGAAAAGACTTTGCAGAGTTAAACTTCTCTGAAACTCCTGTTCCTGCTGCATTAGCAACATTATCTCAAAAACAATCAGAAGTTCGTCGTTATGAGACTGATGTTTTAGGTCAGTTAGCTGCAAAAGTGGGTATTAAGGAAGTGAAATTTGATAAAGTTTTTGCTGCTATCTCCGCACAAGCTAATACAGTTGTAGCGGGTATGGACTATGAAGCTGAGTTGTTCATTGCAGCAACATCAAGTAGTTTTTCTCCGAGAATGAGTGTCAATGGTTCTGGTTTGGTGATAAAAGATGGTCGTGGACAAATTAAATTCAAAACCTCTGGTGGTGAATACGACAAAAATGGTTTATCTAAAAAATCTTATACTGCCTCTGTAACTTATCAAAGCCCAGAAGGTGCAAAGACCGAGAGCATTACCAAAGAATATTTTGTCTTGAAACCAAGTTATACGATTGAAACTGCTACATTACCAGCTTTGTATTTTAGTTGTGCTAATCGATTACAATTTGTAAGTCCAGGTTTAGGGGCATTATGGAATCCTTCATTTACCGCTGATAATGCAGATGCAATTCCAGGAGAAAGAGGAAAAGTAACGATTGTGCCATCTGGTGCTACTTGTGCTATTAATGTAACAAATGGTGGTATTATGTTGGGGACAAATCGTTTCAATGTACGTCGTGTACCGAAACCTGATGTAAAAGTTTTTGGAAATGGTGGAGAATTAGACGAAAAACGTGGGGCTTTAGCATCAGGTTTGCGTTCAATTGAAGCACGTGCAACTGCTGATGAGTCATTTAAAGCAACCAATCCTGAAGATGCAAATTATAGAGTATCAGAGCTTTATGTAGCATTGGCAAGAGGTCAACGTAAAATCAAAGATGTTACATTAAATGGCGGTGGTTCAATTTCGGCATTAGCACAAGAAGCTCAAGCAGGAGATAGATATTATATTGAAGTTAAAGGTGTTCAACGTAAAAATTTCCGTGGAGCAATTGAAAATATTCCTTTTGAGAGAAAGTACATTATCCCTTTAAATTAAGATTCGTAATAAAATTTCATTTAAGTCGTTGTTATGACAAACATTTACGTTTAACAATTTAACGTAAAACAGATATGAAAAATTTAGTAAAATTCGCTGGAACAGCATTATTTACCTTAGCTACCATGACGGTGGTTTCGGCACAAGAAAAAGATGATAAGGGTAAAAACCCTGATTCTGTTCGTCCTATTCACGAGTCAAATGTGATGTGGAAACAACGTCTTTGGAGAAGAATGGATTTGAATGAAAAACAAAATCAACCGTTTTTCTCGAAGAGTAATGAAATCACAAAATACCTTATCGAGTGGGTACAAAGTGGTGTATTGCAACCATACAAAGGAGATTCGTTGAGAACCAAAATGACCAAAGAAGAATTCATGAAAAACATGATTTTTGAAGGTTCAGTTGGTACAGACGCACTTTCTGATGCTGAAAAAGCAGCAGGTTTTGGTACTACAACGGCAGCTAAAGGTGGCGACGACGGTTGGGGAGATCCAGCACCAAAAGCACCAGTAGCAGGTGGTGTTGCACCAGCACCAGTATCAACAGGTAGTGGTGACTATGTATTTGCAAAAGATATTTCTATTTTGGAAATTAAAGAAGACGCCATCTTTGATAGACAACGTTCACGTTTGTACTATGATATTCAGGCAATTACAATGAAACTTCCTGCAAGTCAGTCAGCAGCAGGTTTTGAAAAAGAAATCGCCTCTTTCAAATATAAAGATTTGGATAAGTTGTTCAGAAGCAATCCGAATTGTATTTGGTACAATGCCGAAAACGAAGCTCAACACAAAAATATGGCAGATGCCTTTGATTTAAGATTGCACCACGCACGTCTTATCAAAAAAGGAAATGCAAAAGATAAATACTTAGCTGATATTTACGGCGGTGAGCGTCAGGGTCTTTTGAAATCACAAGAATTAGACTACGAATTGATGGAAAAAGAGCATAATTTGTGGGAATATTAATCCCTACGAATTACAGGTTTTTATCTCTCTATTGCCCTATTTCGGCAATATTAGCAGTCAAAAAGCGGAAACTCTCAACAGGGTTTCCGCTTTTCTTTTTATCTTTATATCTAAGAGGCTTTTGGCAATTAGCTGTGAGCAATAGGCTTTAGAATCTGATGATTAGACGATTAAATTGTCGATTATTACGTTTTTAGCTACGTACTTCATCATTTAGGAAATCAAATAAAATGGCATCTCTTTCTGAAACATCAATTAAACGTCCCGTATTGGCAATTGTTATGTCGATACTCATCATTCTATTTGGTGTAATTGGCTATACTTATCTGGGAATCAGGGAGTTCCCCAGTGTTGACCCACCCGTGGTAACTGTTCAGACCAATTATACAGGGGCAAATGCTGACATCATCGAATCTCAGATTACAGAGCCTTTAGAAGAATCTATCAATGGAATTGCAGGTATTAGAACATTAACTTCATCAAGTAGAGATGGGCGTTCCACGATTTCAGTAGAATTTGATTTATCTGTAAACATTGAAGATGCCGCCAATGACGTACGTGACCGTGTGGCTCGTTCTTTGGCAAACTTGCCTAAAGACGTTGATCCACCCGTGGTCGCAAAAGCTGATGCAGACTCAAACCCTATCTATTTTATCAATGTAAAATCGAAAAATAGAGACCTACTGGAACTGAATGAAATCGTGACAAGAAATATTAAAGAAAAATTTCAGACCGTAACAGGAGTAAGTTCTGTACAGATTTGGGGAGAAAAAAAATATGCCATGCGGTTAAGAATTGACCCCGTAAAATTAGCATCTTTCCGCCTGACTGCCCCTGACATTGTGAATGCCCTCTCGAAACAAAACATTGAATTACCTTCTGGAAGTATAGAAGGGGCAATGACAGAATTGACCGTAAGAACTCAAGGGAGACTCACGACTGCCGAAGATTTTAATAATTTAATTCTCAGAGAAGAAGGAGATAAAGTGGTGAAATTTAACGATGTAGGCTTTGCAGAATTAGCCCCTGAAAACGAAAAGACTTATTTTAAAAGAGATTTAGTACCGATGGTTGCCGTTGCGGTAATTCCACAACCTGGGGCAAATCAAATTCAGATTGTTGATGATGTAAAGAAGAAATTGGTACAAATCAAGAATACAATTCCTGATGATGTAGAAATAAGTCTTGGTTTTGATTACACCCAATTTGTTCGCCGTTCTATTACCGAAGTTGAAGAAACTATCATGATTGCGATAGCTTTGGTAGCATTAATTATTTTTATTTTCCTCAGAGATTGGCGTTCAACCTTGATTCCGCTAACGGCAATTCCAGTTTCTTTGATTGGCGTATTTTTTATCATGTACGTCATGAATTTCTCCATCAACGTACTCACACTTTTAGGAATCGTATTATCAATCGGCTTAGTAGTTGACGATGCCATTGTAGTTTTAGAAAATATTTATGCCAAAATTGAGGAAGGAATGTCTCCATGGGAAGCCTCATTGGAAGGTTCAAAAGAAATTTATTTTGCTGTAATTTCAACAACTGTAACATTAGCAGCCGTTTTTTTACCCGTAATTTTCTTACAAGGAATCACTGGAAGACTTTTTCGTGAATTTGGGATTGTAGTAGCAGGTTCTGTTATCATTTCTGCATTTGTTTCGTTGACTTTAACGCCAATGTTAAGCTCTAAATTGCTAAAAAATGGACATCATAGACCTTGGTTTTATCGAATAACTGAGCCATTTTTTCAAGGTTTAACCAATGCTTATGCCAATTCATTAGCAGGTTTTCTAAGGATTCGTTGGATGGCTTGGGTATTGATGGTAACATTTATAGGTATCATTTACACGATGTTCAAAACCGATGCAATCCCCTCAGAATTAGCCCCAATGGAAGATAGAGGTGGTTTTAGGATTTCTTGTACAGCACCCGAAGGAGCAACTTTTGAATATATGCTGGCTTTCACAGATGAAATTGGAAAGTTTTTGATGAAAGAAATGTCCCCAGCCGAACGCCGAGGAATTGTCACGATTACTTCTCCTCCATTCGGAAACGGTGGTTCAAATACAGGAGCAATTCGTTGTGTTTTGCATGATGATACCATCCGAAGAACACAGCAAGCAATTGTAGAGGAGATTCAGCCCAAAATCAAGAAATTTACAGGGGCAAAGATGTTTGTTATTCAAGAACAAACTATTCAGACAGGACAAAGAGGGGGAGGATTACCAATTCAATTTGTGATTCAAGCACCAAATTTCGAGAAACTCAAAAAAGCCATGCCAGATTTTATGGCTAAGGTTAGAGAATCCCCAAAGTTTGAAGTTGCAGATGTAAATCTTAAATTCACAAAACCTGAATTACGCTTAGAAATTGACCGAGCGAAGGCTCAAAACTTGGGAGTTTCTATACAAGATGTTGCTCAAACATTACAATTGGGGCTTTCTGGCAGACGTTTTGGTTATTTTTTAATGAATGGAAAACAGTACCAAATCATTGGACAAATTGAACGACCAGAGCGAAATGATGTATCAGATTTACGGTCTTTATACGTAAAAAATAATCGTGGAGAGTTAATTCAATTGGATAATTTAGTAAAAATCACCGAGCAAAGTACGCCACCACAGTTGTTCAGGTATAACCGTTATGTTTCTGCAACGGTGCAAGCACAAGCGGCTAAAGGTGTTACATTGGGTGAGGCTTTGGATGAAATGGATAGAATAGCCAAAGAGAATTTAGATAACTCATTTTCAACGGCTTATGACGGACAGTCAAAGGAATTTCGTGAATCTTCATCTTCTTTAGTTTTTGCTTTTGCACTGGCTTTGATATTAATTTATTTGATACTTTCTGCTCAATTCGAGAGTTTTATAGACCCAATAATTATCCTTCTGACCGTCCCTTTGGCAGTAGCTGGTGCGTTATTATCACTCTGGGATTTTAGTCAGACATTAAATATTTTCTCTCAAATTGGTATTATTGTATTGGTAGGATTGGTTACAAAAAATGGAATTTTGATTGTAGAATTTGCCAATCAACGCAAAGAACATGGAAGCAAAAAACTCCAAGCCGCCCACGAAGCCGCAGTAGCACGTTTCAGACCAATTCTGATGACCTCACTTTGTACCATTCTGGGTATTTTACCTATTGCCTTATCATTAGGAGCGAGTTCTCAGAGTAGAGTTTCTATGGGAATTGCCGTAGTAGGTGGAATGTTATTTGCAACAACTTTGACCTTGTACATCATTCCTGTGGTGTACAGTTATATGTCGAGGGATTTGAAATTAAAAGGGGGCGAAATCAAATCGGAAGAATTGGTGGAAATGGTTTAATCTGGAAATTTTTCAAACAAAAAACCCTGCGAGAAATCAATCTTGCAGGGTTTTTTATTTTATGAAAATATGTTTTTCTTAGAAATTTCTCTCTCCTGCTTCACGTTTGCCTAACATTACAGCTCCTACCATTGCCACAAAGAAAAGCACAGAAACTAATTCAAAAGGCAAAATATAATCACGATAAAGAATTTTACCGAGGCTTTCAACCATACCAGTTTGTGAGGTATAATTTTCTAAAATAGTAGCCTGATTAAAACTGGCTTTACGCATTGTTCCAATAAAAATTACCAATAATGTACCGCCCAGAATTGCTCCTGCTAATTTGGTTAAATTAGACTTAGAGTCAGGCATATTTTTTCGTAAATCTAACATCATGATTACAAACAGGAACAAAACCATAATTGCACCTGCATAAACGATAATATTGACAGCCATCAAAAATTGAGCATTCAAAAGAACGTAATGTCCTGATATACAGAAGAATGTGAATACCAAATACAGTACACTGTGTATCGGGTTTTTTGCAATAATTGTCATTAATGCACTTAGAAGTGTTAATGCCGTTAAGAAATACCAAATGTTCATGATTATTTTAGGTAGTAGGTAGTAGGTCATAGGTAGTAGGTTGTTAGCCTATATCCTATTTCTAAAACCTAAATGTTAATTACTTTTCACCAGTAATTAAATGTTTAGTAATGGTGAAACAATAACTTATAATTTTTATGCGACTCTTTTACCACTATTTTTATCGAAACGTCGAACCGTCCACTTTTCATTAAATAGCGTTGCTATTCGCTTCAAAAGTGGATAAAACTATCGCTAAAATACCCACCCTAAAATTTTATAAGTTATTATTTCACCATTACTTAGCAAATTGTTAACTGATAATTGTTTACTGATAACTGTAACTATTTCCAGCCCTCTCTCAGGTAGCGGTCATCCATTTTTTCGACCAACTTATCTTTTCCAAAAATCACTTCGTCACGTCCAAGAAAAGGAGGTGCCATTTTATCATGTTGCAAATAAATCGCTTGTTTCGGGCAAGCCTCTTCACAAAGACCACAAAAGATACATCTCAACATATTGATTTCGTAAACTTTTGCGTATTTTTCTTCCCGATATAATTTTTCCTCACCTTTCATACGCTCATCTGCCACCATAGAAATTGCCTCTGCGGGACACGCTACTGCACATAAACCACAAGCTGTACAACGTTCTGCACCTTCTTCGTCACGTTTTAGGATATGCTGTCCACGAAAGACTGGACCTAAGTAACGCTTCTGTTCAGGATAACGAATCGTGATTGGTTTCTTGAAAAAGTGTTTTAAAGTAGTCAACATTCCAGAGGCAACCGCAGGAATATATAAACGTTCTGCTAAGGTTAATTCGTCTTGTTCTAAAACTTTAGATCTATCTGTTAATTTCATTTTTGATTGAATTTTAAGCAATTACAGCTTTCTTCTTTTTATAAGTGGCGTTATCGTACATTAAAGCTCCCGTGATGGTTATCACTAAACCTCCCCAAATAATGGCAGAAGTAATCCAATGGTTAAAACCGTAAGTATATTCTAACATAAATGCCAAACCTGTCAATACAACATTGAACATTGAAAGCGGTATTAAACCTGTCCAACCTAAGTTCATTAATTGGTCATAGCGGAATCTTGGGATTGTCCAACGTACCCACATAAATACAAACACAAAAAACAGAGATTTGCCCATTAAGGCTAATACACCTATTAATGGTCCCCAGAACATTCCTATTGCTTCATTTACTTCATTATTCCATCCAAAATCATATCCACCAAAATACAAAGTAGCCATCACTGCTCCAGAAACAAACATATTGATATATTCTGAGAACAAATAGAAACCTAATTTCATGGAAGAATATTCTGTATGATACCCACCGATTAACTCAGTTTCACACTCTGGTAAATCGAAAGGTGTACGATTACATTCTGCAAAAGCACAAACGATAAAAATGATAAAACCGAGCGGTTGGTAAAGGATATTCCAATGTCCATTCATTTGATTTTCTACAATAGCATTGGTAGAAAGTGAACCTGTAATCATCAAAATTGCAATGATTGAAAGTCCCATTGCTAATTCATAAGAGATATTCTGAGAAGCCGCACGAATCGCACCAATCAAAGCAAATTTATTATTTGATGCCCAACCGCCTATCAAAACGCCATAAACACCCAAAGAGACAATACCAAAAACCCACAAAATCCCGATATTTACATCTATTCCTTGTAAATCAAAAGTTACGCCCGCAACCGTCATTTTACCCCCAAAAGGAATCACCGCAGAAGTCAACAATGCCGTAAGCATTGATACACAAGGACCTGCAATGAATAACCATTTATTAGCTTTTGAGGGAATAAAGTCTTCCTTCATAAACATCTTGACTGCATCGGCAAGTGGTTGTGCTATTCCCCAAGGACCAGCACGGTCTGGACCAACACGGTCTTGCAAAAAAGCTGCAATAACCCGTTCGCCATAAGTTGAATACGCTGCAATCCCAAGAGTTACCAGGAATAGAATTCCGATATAAATGGCTTTGGCAGTAAATAATGATGATGTAATTTCCATATATTTTTTATGAACCTAAAGATTTATAAAAACCTTTCTTCTAAAATTAATTCAATTGCTTAACAGGTGGTTGTGCTGGTCCTAAAAAAGAACGGTCACGGTTGTCGTCTATTTTTTTATATTGCTGAGCCGCCTGTAAAGCTCCAAATGCTGGTTTAATTGTATTTGCTCCATATTTATTAGCAGCAATTACTGAATTATGGGCTACTTTTGAAGGTCCTTCAATTACCCAATCAGAAGTTTTTTTCCTTTCAAAACGGCAAGTATTACAGATAAATGAAAGCACCTCGCCCCATTCGTTCTTACGTGCTGTTACACGAACCACTTCTTCGCCACGATACCATAATTGTACTTGTCCAGAGCATTTTCCACAATCACAGTGGGCATCGACTGGCTTAGTAAACCAAACACGGTTTTTGAAACGGTATGTTCTATCTGTTAAAGCTCCTACTGGACAAACATCAATGATATTTCCAGAAAAATCGTTATCAATTGCTTTTTCGATGTAAGTACTAATTTCAGCATGGTCGCCACGATTCATCACACCATGTACACGTCCGTCTGTGATTTGGTCTGCCGTATAAACACAACGATAGCACAAAATACAACGGTTCATATTCAATTTGATATTCTCGCCTAAATCAACAGCTTCAAAAGTATTACGTTCTTCAACAGTTCGGGTTGTAGCAACGCCATGCTCAAAAGCAAAATCTTGTAAATGACACTCTCCTGCTTGGTCACAAACTGGACAATCCAATGGGTGATTCAACAACAAAAACTCTACAATACCTTTGCGTGCTTCTAATACTTGTTCGTTGATGGTATTTTCTACAATCATTCCTTCCTGTACTTGTGTCATGCACGAAGGAATCAGTTTTGGCATTGGGCGAGGGTCTTTTTCAGAACCTGCTGTAACTTTTACTAAACATCCACGGCATTTTCCACCCGAACCTTTTAGTGGTTCGTAGTAGCACATCGCTGGGGGAGCAATATGAGGACCAATCTGACGAGCAGCCTGCATGATAGTAGTGCCAGGCTCTACGTCAATCGTAATATTATCTATTGTAACTTTCATGTATTAATTTGAAAATTTAATAATTTGAAGATTTGAAAACGGATGCAAACCTCCAATATTAATTTGGGAATTTGAACATTGATTTGAATTTATGGGCAACATTTTCAAATTGCCACACTTTCAAATTATCAAATTAGATACTCCAACTCGCTCCTTCACGCATGAAAACTGCTCCTTTTTGTGTAGCTTTTTCTGGATGATTGATGTGCCATTCAAACTCATCACGGAAATGACGAATTGCGGCAGCAACAGGCCAAGCGGCGGCGTCCCCTAACGGACAAATGGTATTTCCTTCTATTTTCTTGGCAACGTCCACCAATAAATCAATATCTTCTTGGCGACCTTTTCCGTGTTCGATTCTGTATAAAACTTTGTCCATCCAACCTGTTCCTTCACGGCATGGGGAGCATTGCCCGCATGATTCGTGATGATAGAAACGTCCGAATGTCAAGGTGTTATGGACAATACAAGTAGTTTCGTCCATTACCACAAATCCTCCTGAACCCAACATCGTTCCAGACACAAAACCTCCATCTGAAAGGGATTCGTAAGTCATTAAACGATTTTCACCGTTGGTAGTTTTCAAAATTAATTCTGCGGGTAAAATCGGTACTGATGAACCTCCTGCGACTACAGCTTTCAATTTATGCCCATCTCTGATACCTCCACACCATTCATCAGCATAGATAAAATCTTCAACTGACAATCCCAAAGGCAATTCATAAACCCCAGGCTTGCGGACGTGTCCAGAAACTGAGATTAATTTTGTACCCGTCGAGCGACCAATACCAATTTTGGCGTATTCGTCTCCTCCATTATTCACAATCCAAGAAGTTGCTGCAATTGATTCTACGTTATTAACAACCGTAGGACATTGCCACAAACCTTTCACAGCAGGAAATGGTGGTTTATTACGTGGATTACCTCTTTTGCCTTCTAATGATTCCAACAAAGCCGTTTCTTCTCCACAGATGTATGCACCTCCGCCCAATTGAACATGGAGGTCAAGGTCGTAACCCGAACCCAAAATATTTTTACCCAAAAGCCCTTTATCTTTTGCTTCTTGGATAGCTTTTTCAAGAATCGTAGCCACATACATCAACTCTCCACGAATGTAGATGTATGAAGTATTTGCTCCTAAAGCATACGACGATACAATCATGCCCTCAATCAAAGTATGGGGCGATTTCATCATTAAATAATGGTCTTTGAAAGTCCCAGGTTCTGACTCGTCGGCATTACAAACTAAGTAACGAGGTACACCTTCGGGTTTAGCCAAAAACGACCATTTCATTCCCATCGGGAAACCTGCACCACCACGTCCACGAAGTCCAGATTTTTTGACTTCTTCCGTAACTTCGTCAGGAGTCATTTTTTTCAAGGCTTTCTCAACGGCAGTATAACCACCATGCTTTCTGAAAACGTCAATGGTTTCAATGCCTTGAACGTCAATATGTTCGGTTAATATTTTCATGTTGAAATTTATTTCACAAAATCATTTAAGTCGTAGCCTATTGTATCACAAAATGAGGGATTCTCAAGAATTTCACCAACACCATTTTTATATTTTCGCCAACGAAATTTCTTGTAATCGTAAGTAAAACCCTCTTCTATTTCGTAGTCTAACATCAGTTCGGCAATTTTATTAAAATCTTTCTTTACACCCGTTGTAGAGGTAATCTCAATGATTACTTTTATTTCGTCCAAAACATTATCTAACAACATAACATCTGGTGTTGGGCTTGATTCGGACTCATTAATCATGGCTTCTACCAAAGGTTCAAAAGAAATCTCTCCTTTTATGAAAAGCCAATATAGTTGAGCAGATAATTTAGTAATTACCCTTTGATGGTCTCTTGGTGCATTTACGCCCATATATAGAGGTATGTCAAGCATGAACTTAACGGATTTTACTTTGATAATTCCTCAATAATTTCATCTACTTTTTCAGTCGTCAAATTCATATAAAATTTTTCACGAATTTGAAAAACTGGTCCCCAGCCGCAAGCCGCCAAACACTCTACTTCTTTAATTGTAAATTTACCATCTGTCGTAGTTCCTCCTGTTGGTATTCCTAATTTAGTTTTCAGGTGGTCATAAACTTCTACACCACCCATCAAACAACATGGTCCTGTACGGCAATATTCAATTACGTGTTCACCAACTGGTTCAAGGTGAAACATCGTATAAAAAGATGCTACTTCATACACTTCAACAGGGCTTAGTTTTAGTAAACCTGCCACATAATCCATAACTTCTGGTGAACACCATTTCCACTCTGCTTGTGCAAGGTGCAACACAGGTAGTAAAGCTGATTTTTGTTTTCCTTCTGGATACCTCTTAACGATTTTATGTACTAACTCCAACGTATCTGCTGGGAACTGTATAGTTTGCGTATTGGTCATTTTAATTTTTTTACGATATTCGATTTGCGTAAATATCTAACAATCAAATGTTTAATGATTTATTGAAACGTATTAATCTTCATCCTCTAAATAATATTCTTTTTCAAAAACTTCTTCCCAAGTTAAGGGTTCAGGATTAAAATTTCTTTCTTCACCTTTACTCATTCCCATTTCATCAGACGCTTCTCGGATAGCTTTTTTGAATACTTTATCCCATTCAAATTCAATAGCTTTTTCCGTAACCGAAGGTGTTTCTTCCTGAACGGCTTCTATTTCATAACGAGCATTTCGAATGATTTTAAACCAACTTCTACTCCGTTTTTGAGGTTGGTATTTCCATTTTAATACATGAATCATAATGATAAGCAAATGGCTTCTCATCTCTCGAATTGCAATTTTTGATATACTATCTATTAATTCATCCAATCCTTCGATAGCATCTGCAATATCTCCTTCCTGCAAGGAAAATTTGATTTCCTTTGCCAATACATAATGCGATGAAGCAGCTAAATATCCCCAATCGTGAGTTTTGACCATGATGAACCTCCTCTCCTAAATTTAAGTTGTTGATATTTTAAAATCAATTCTTAGAGTTATCTAAATTTAAAAGCTATTTAAGCATCCAATTCTCCTGCAATTACATTCATTGAAGACATCGTAATAATTGCATCTGAAAGCGTTGAACCTTTAATCATTTCAGTAAATGCTTGGTAGTAAATAAAGGATGGTCTTCTCATTTTTAAACGATACGGTGAACGCCCTCCGTCTGAAACTAAATAGAAGCCTACTTCTCCGTTACCTCCTTCTACTGATTGATAGACCTCTCCAATCGGAGCATCAATTTCACCCATAACTATCTTGAAATGATAGATTAAGGCTTCCATATTTTGATATACTTGGGCTTTTTCAGGCAAATAATATTGTGGTGCATCAGCATGGAATGGTCCTTCTGGAAGGTTCTCCATTGCTTGGCGAATAATACTTATACTCTGCCATACTTCTTCCTGACGAACCAAAAATCTATCATAAGTATCGCCTGTTGTACCTACTGGAATATCAAATTTAAAATCCTGATATGATGAATATGGATTCATTACTCGAACATCATAATCAACTCCTGTTGCCCGAAGATTAGGTCCCGTAAAACCATAGTTTAATGCACGTTCTGCAGAAATTCCTCCTACTTCACGGGTTCTGTCCATGAAGATTCTGTTACGAGTACAAAGTCCGCCAAACTCTGACCAAGCCTTTGGAAATTCATCTAACAATTTTTGAATTTTAGCAATAGCAACTGGCGAAAGGTCTCTTTCCATTCCTCCGAAACGCCCCATGTTAGTTGTCAGTCTGGCACCGCACATTTCTTCGTAGATTTCATAGATATGCTCTCTCCATTGAAAAACATAGAAGTAACCTGTCATCGCACCTGTG
The DNA here is from genome assembly GCA_013298865.1 of Cytophagales bacterium. GTDB lineage: Bacteria > Bacteroidota > Bacteroidia > Cytophagales > Spirosomataceae > JAAFJL01. The sequence continues at coordinate 26,408 of JAAFJL010000056.1, forward strand.
TCAACTGCTAAGATTGAGTTACAAATAATATGATCTGCAATCCGAGCTAATTCCATCATAATTACTCGGATATAATCTGCTCTTTTCGGAACTTGGATACCCAGTAATTTTTCAACCGTAATGTGCCAACCCATGTTATTGATGGGTGACGAACAGTAGTTCATACGGTCTGTGAGTGTCGTTATTTGGTAAAAAGGACGACGCTCTGCAATTTTTTCAAATGCACGATGAATATACCCAACGGTTTGTTCTGCATCAACGATTGTCTCACCGTCCATCGTCAGGATATTTTGAAAAATACCATGTGTTGCAGGGTGAGTCGGACCTAAATTCAATGTACTTAGGTCGTTGACGTACTTTTTATTTTCTTGTGCTTTTTCTAAACCAACATTCGGGTTAGACACTAATGCAATTTCAGACATAGTTCTTAATTTTATCTACCAAACAAGGCATCAATTTTATCCTCACGGGTTGCATCTTCTAATGGATATTCCTTACGAAGCGGATGATAATCCATGGCGTCATCGTTGAGAATCCTTATCAAATTCGGATGTCCAGAGAATAGTATTCCGTAAAAATCGAATGCTTCTCGCTCCATCCAATTGGCACAAGCGTACAAACCTGTAAGTGTTGGCAAGACAGGATTTGAGATTGGGACATACGTTTTAATTATCAAACGGACATTGTTTTCTAAACTGTGTAAATGATAAATTACTCCCAGTTCTTGCCCTTCAGCATTGGGAAAGTGAATCCCCGCTAAGTCAGTTAGAAATTGAAACTTGAAAGTGGGGTGCTGATAAAGATAGTGCATCAAAGGAACAACAGTTTCTGGCTGAACTTGGACATTGAGTAATCCATAGTTTTCCATAATACCATAAATTGTATTTTCTCCGAATTGTGCGACTAAGTCTTGTACGATTTGTTCGTTGCTCATTTTTTTCAATTAACAATTAACAATTAACAATTAGCAACCAACTACTGGCAATTATCATTTTCTAATTCTTGATAATTGTTCACTGTTAATTGATAATTGTTCACTGCTATTCGATTCCATAAGAAGCCAAAAGGGCTTTATATTCTTCAGATTCTCTGCGTCTTCTTTGTTCTGATTTTGCAATTTCTTGTATTTGCATAAAACCGTCTAAGATTTGCTCTGGTCTTGGTGGGCATCCTGGTACGAAAACATCCACAGGAATCACTCTATCTATTCCTTGTAAAACTGAATAAGTATCAAAAATTCCTCCTGATGATGCACAAGCACCCACAGCTATTACCCAGCGTGGTTCTGCCATTTGGAGATATACTTGTTTGAGGACTGGTCCCATTTTTTTAGAGATTGTTCCCATCACCATCAGTACATCTGCCTGACGAGCAGAAAATGACATACGCTCTGAACCAAAACGAGCAAGGTCGTAAGTAGCAGCAGCCGTAGCCATGAATTCGATACCACAACAAGATGTAGCAAAAGGTAGAGGCCAAAGAGAATTAGCACGAGCTAAACCTACTAAATCGTCTAATTTCCCCGCAAAAAAACCTTGTCCTTCTACGCCATTTGGGGTATCAACTGTTTTTATTGTTCTATCACTCATATTTTCAATTATCAATAAACAATTATCAATTAACAAACAACTACACAATTACCAGTTTGCTTAAAATAGTAAACAAAAAGTCTATACTATAATACTTTGTTTACTGATAATTGTTTACTGATAACTATTAATTGTATTTATTTTTCCCACTTCAAGACACCCTTTTTGATTACATAAATAAAGCCTAATAAAAGTAAGCCCATGAAGACAATCATTTCCATGAAACCGTCCCAGCCTAATGCTTTAAAATTTACTGCCCAAGGATACATAAAGATAATCTCCACATCGAAAAGGACAAAAAGGATAGCAACCAAGAAGTATTTTACAGAAATTGGCGTACGTGCATCCCCTATGGATTCGATTCCACATTCAAAAACATCGTCTTTTAATTTGCTATGGCGTTTGGGTCCGAGCCAGTGTGTAGCCAACATTGTTGCTACAATAAAGGCTATGGCAGCACCTAATTGGACAAGAATCGGAAGGTAATCGGAAGGTTGGTAGTTCATAAGATTTTGTATTTCAATGAATTACAATTCGAGCTTTGAATTGGAAAATTTTATGATTGGTCTTGTTTCAAAAATTAGTCTGCAATTTACTCATAAATCATTTACGGATAAATAATTATTTGTAAAATGTGTTTTCTATACCTTTGTAAAAATATCAAAAAATCTTATGCTCAGAATTATTATTGTCACTTTTGTGATTGCTATCCTCTTTTATTTTGCTCCGCAAATGGGTTTACAATCTTGGATTCACCCCAAGAAGTGGGAGATTTTAGCATTCTTTTTTGCTATCTCATATCTCAATAACCTACTAACACAGATGGGATTATCTAAAAATAGAGAAAATTTTGTTCAATTTTATCTTGGAAGTATCACCGCACGAATGATTTTGAGTTTGGTTTTCATAGGTATTTACTTATACTCAGGGATGGCTAATCCAAATATTTTCGTTGTTAACTTTTTTGCACTCTATTTATGTTACACTGGTTTTGAAATTTACGATTTGTATCGTAAATTGCGACTCTTTTCGTAGGAATCAAATCAATATTTTTCATAAGTATCTGATAATCAAACGAAAACAACAAAACCATAAGTCAAGACAAAGTTATTAATCAACCATATACTTACAAGAAGCCGTGATGAAGAAAGTGTATTTTTCAAATATTTTTGCTTTTTTATTTTTAGTTTCCAGCACTCTTTTTGCACAAGAACATCCTGTTGATTCTACTGCTACAACTACTGCATCTTCAGCTGAAGTTGCAGGTCATCATGAAGGAGACGAAAAAGCAGAAGAATTCAATCCTGGTGAAATGATGATGGAACATATTGCAGATGAACACGAATGGCATTTTGCTACGGCTGGGCATACGCATTATTCTATTCCATTGCCTTGTATCGTTTATAATGAAGGTGGAATCAAATTTTTCTCTTCGAGTAAATTAAAAGATGAAAATCATAATCCAGTAGTTTATGAAGGCTTAAAATTAGATGACGGCAAAATTGTTGCAGAGAATGGCTCTTCGGTTTTTGATTTATCAATCACCAAAAATGTAGCTTCATTATTAATCAGCGTAGTTTTATTGCTATTCATATTCTTGACTGTTGCCAAAAGCTACAAAGAACGTGTGGGTAAAGCACCTAAAGGAATTCAATCTTTCTTTGAACCAATCATCGTTTTTATTAGAGATGAAGTAGCCAAAACAAATATCGGCGAAAAACATTACAAGCGTTTCATGCCTTATTTGTTAACGGTTTTCTTCTTTATTCTTTTTAATAATCTTTTGGGTCTATTGCCTGGTAGTGCGAACGTAACAGGAAATATTGCTATCACTTTGGTATTAGCAGTTATTGCTTTCTTCGTAACAAACTTCAATGGAAAAAGTACTTACTGGGGACATATTTTTGTGATGCCAGGAGTACCGAAATGGGTATTAATTTTATTGACTCCCGTAGAAATTATTGGAGTTTTCATGAAGCCAATTTCATTAATGATTCGTCTTTTTGCTAACATCACAGCGGGACACTTAATTTTATTGAGTTTGGTATCTTTGATTTTTATTTTTAAAAGTATAGGAGTAGCTTTTATTGCTGTGCCATTCTCAATTTTCATGAACTTAATTGAGCTATTGGTTGCATTCTTACAAGCATATATCTTCACCGTATTAACATCAACTTATATCGGAGCCGCAGTAGAAGAGGCTCACCATTAGAATCATTTCAAATTAATTAATATAAAACAATTACAATCATGTCACTTTTGTCAATCTTAGTAGAAGTTTCGCAAGCATTAGGTCTTGCAGGTATGGGTGCTGGTCTTGCAGCTATCGGAGCT
>JAAFJL010000057.1 GCA_013298865.1 Cytophagales bacterium
AATCAAACGAAAAATAGCTCATCACTTAGCGAAGCAGGCTATTTTGAATTTAACAGTATGTCAAAGAACGACTAAAACTTAAATGTCGGATTAATGAATCTAAAACTTAATGACGGACAGCAAAACATAAATATGAAAAAGGCAATTCTAAAATTATTATTTGTAATTACGGTTGTATGCTATCAAAAAGCTAATTGCCAACAAAAATCAGTGGTAGGTTTAACGCATGAGTCTATTAGGATAGAAACTGACAAAATTTTTGAAAAATTAGTCAAAATAAGGAGAGAACTTCATACAAATCCCGAATTAGCAGGCAAGGAAAAACAAACTCAAGAAACCATCAAAAGATATTTATTGGATTTAGGGCTTGAAGTACAAACCGATATTTATGGTTATGCCATAGTCGGCATTTTAAAGGGAGCAAGAAAAGGAAATAGCATTGCTTGGCGAGCTGATATGGACGCACTACCAAACGATTTTCCTGATAATGTTGATTTCAAATCTTCAATAAAAGGGGTTCAGCATGGTTGTGGGCATGATGTCCACATGACCATTGCATTAGGTATTGCCGAAGTATTGGCAAAGCATAAGAAGGACTTACAAGGGACAGTATATTTTATTTTTCAACCACAAGAGGAGTCGTTTATAGGGGCAAAAGGTATGGTAGATAATAAACTGTTTTCTAAAATAAATCCAAGTGAAATCTATGGATTACATATTACGCCATTGCCAGTGGGGCAAATAATGGTAAAAGCAAATGAAATGTATGCCTATCAAAAAGGAGTTAGGATTCAGTTTAAAAATAATTTGTCCAAAGAAAAATTGACTGTACTCCATCAAAAAATTCGTAGCACTCTTACCCGAACTACTAATAATAGTAAACCTTGGGAACTTCAACACTTTCTCGACCCTACGGTTGGACCAACCAATCCAAATACGATATATAAAGATTATTTTATCATGGATGAGGGTTTTGTAGATTATTCCAAAAACGATACGCAGTTTTTTGAATTTGATGTATATGAAACAGATAAGGATAGGCTAAATCAGATTATTCCTGCCATTAAAAAAGTAGTTGAAAGTGAGGGTTTATCCGTTCAATTAGTTTCAGTGACCTATTTTAAAGAAAATCCTACTATCAACAACAATCCAGAACTCACAAATATTGCCATTAATACATTAGATAAAATGTACGGTAAAGAAACTGTTATTCTTGATTATGGGCAAATACCTTTTTCCAATGATGATTTTTCGTATTTCCAACAAAAAGTGCCAGGGGTATATTTCTTTTTTGGTGGTTCCAATTTTGAAAAAGGCATGATAGCCATGATTCATGCTCCGAATTTTATGGTCGATGAAGAATGTATCAGGATAGGAGTGAAAAGTTTCTCATATTTAATTATTGAAAGATTAAAGAATTGAAAGAAAACCAAAAACATCAGTTAAATTTACCAATGGCATTATGCCGATAGAACCCTTTTAAAACCAAACATGAAAAAAACATATTTGCTGACCATTCTAATTATAGCATCTTTCTTTTGTGAAGCACAAGAAAAGTATAAGGTTACTTATGCCCAATTGCAGGAATATCAGGGGCTTTATCAATACTTAAACAATACAACCCTTAAAATTGCTGCTTCTCCCAAAGACACCATTTTGTATGCAATTATCAACGAAAGTAAATATTATTTTATACCCGTTAAAAAGGATTTATTTTTGGATATGACCAAAGACTCAATTCAATTTCTAAGGAATAAGCAAAGTAAAATTACTGCCTATCGTACCAATAAAGGCACTTTTGACTTATTGGATTCACGAGTGGAGTTTCCCAAAGAAATGTGGTATCCAAGACTTATCAATTCAAATGGCTATAAATATTCCTACCAGCAGCCCACCAACGACAAAGATGGTTTAAATACAGGGAATTTAGACAATACAGGTTTAAATAAATCTCTGTTAAATGAAATGATGCAAAAAACTGTTGATGGAAAACATCCAAATGTTCACAGTATTTTAATCGTTAAAGATGGTAAACTTGTGTTTGAAGAATATTTCTATGAACATCATAAAAATAAATTACATGAGCTTCGTTCTGCCACAAAAAGTTTCATCTCTGCACTTACGGGTATTGCTATTGACAAAGGTTTTATAAAAAGTAAAAACGAAACGGCTCTATCTTTCTTTCCAGAGTATTCGTTTGCAAATAATTCTAATGCTAAAAAAAGAATTACAATTGAAAACCTTTTGACCAATCAAAGTGGGCTTGATTGTGATGTGAGTAATCCAAAATCTGTGGGGAATGAAACCACCATGAACAATTCGGATGATTGGATAAAATTTACATTAGACTTGCCTATGAGTGATAGTACTGGTGGAAAAGGAATGTATTGTTCGGGCAATCCAATTGTACTTGGACGTATTATTGAAAAAGCTACCAAACAAACATTGCCTGAATTTGCAAAGCAAAACTTGTTTAACCCACTCGGCATTAAGAATTATGTTTGGAATTTTAAGCCTGACAGGTCGAGCGTTGAAACCTTTTGTCAAGTGAATTTAACTTCAAGAGATATGGCAAAATTTGGGTTATTATACCTTGACAAAGGCAGTTGGAATGGCAAACAAATCATTTCGAAAGATTGGGTCAATCAATCTTTAAAAAAATATTCAATTGTACAGGGTGTTGATTATGGTTATTTGTGGTGGAACAAATATTTGGATGCCAATGGAATAAGGTATTATACTTATGCCGCACAAGGCAATGGTGGACAAAAAATTTACCTTTTCCAAGAGCAAAATATGGTTATCGTTATCACAGGCGGCAATTATAACTCACCGTCGCCAAGTGATGAATTGATTAAAAAATATATTTTACCTGCATTTAACAAGTAATCATCTATGCCAAAAATGCCCAAATTAGGGTTATTTTGTAGGTTTTAAAGTATATTCTAATTTACCTCTGACTGTAAAATATCGTGATTTCTTGATAACACAAGGTACGCCATCCCAAATCCATCATTACAAAAATGATGGATTTTTTATTCCCCCTGCAACCTTTTCACACTCCACTGCATCTCATCTACAAATACCAATTCCAACACTATTCACAAAAACTTTCTGGGAAATCTTTTTACCACTTATCCTTTGAGAGAACCGATTGGGTAGTTTGTAATGCAAGGTAGTTTGCATTGTAATAATTTTGAAGCAGAAATTTTAATCATTACTCAAAACCTTATCATCTGTAACAAAAAACTCGTTATGAAAACTGTACTTTTTTTACTCGCCTCCCTCCTATTCATCTCAAATGCTGAAACGAACGCACAGGGAAAAATCAGTGGACAAATCACTGATGAAAAATCTAAAATCGTTGAATTTGCCAACGTTATTTTATTGAAAGCCAAAGATTCTACCCTCGTGAAAGGCGTGTTATCTGATGGTAGTGGCTCTTTTAAATTTGAGAAAATTCCTTCGGGAGAATACTTGGTGAACATCTCGCAAGTGGGTTACAAGAAATTTTATACACCCAAATTTTCTTTGGATGCTGATAACCCTTCGGTGAAATTATCCAACTTAATTTTATCAGAAGACTCAAAGCAATTAGCTGAGGTACAGGTAGTTGCTAAGAAACCTTTTATCGAACAACAGATTGACAAGACCGTTGTGAATGTGGAAAACTCCATCGTTTCGGCAGGTGCTACGGCTTTGGAGGTTTTGGAAAAAGCCCCAGGCGTAACTGTTGATAAGGACGGCAATATTTCTCTGAAAGGCAAGCAAAACGTCATGGTTTTGATGGACGGCAAGCCTACGTATATGTCAGCAACGGACTTGGCGAATTTATTGAGAAATATGCAGTCGAGTCAATTAGAAAAGATTGAAATTATGACCAATCCACCCGCCAAATATGATGCAGCAGGGAATGCAGGGGTGATAAATTTACGGACAAAAAAGAATCAAAATATGGGTTTAAATGGTTCGGCAACCGTAGGATATGGCTATGGTTTTTATAAATCTTTACCCAAAGAAAATGGTAGCTTGAACCTGAATTATCGTCAAGGAAAATTGAATGTATTTGGAAATTTCTCGGCAAATAATCGTAAGAGTTTTCAGATAAATGAAATCAATAGACGCTTTGTGGAGAATGGAAAATCACTTTCGGGCTTCGACCAAGTGGCGAATTCTGACAAGAAAAACCATTCTTTTTCAGCAAAAATGGGAGCAGATTATTTCTTGGACTCAAAAAATACCATCGGAATTTTATTCAATGGTATGAGTGGAAATCATAGTGAAATTCTTGATAATCAGGCTATTGTAAAAAATGGTTTAGGGCAACAAGACTCTACTTCCATCACCAAAGGAGATATTAGCAACGGCTGGTCGAATTATTCTACCAACATTAATTTCAAACACGTAATCGACTCTACGGGCAAAGAATGGACGATGGATGCCGACTACGCTCGTTACAACAATAACAGTGATATGAAGTACCGCACTTCTAAATTTGACCTCTCGAATATCCTTCGCCAAACTCGTAACGAGGACGGTATGACGGCTTCAAAAATTGATATTTATTCTATCAAAGCCGACTTGGTTTATCCTATCACCAAAACCTCAAAATTTGAGGCGGGATTAAAGTCAAGTTACGTAAATTCTAACAACGATATGCGTTTTGAATTCTTGGTTGGCGACCTCAACAGCCGTGTGCCAGACCCTACTCGTTCTCGTGATTTTTTGTATAAAGAAAACATCAATGCCGGCTATGTAAATTACTCAACAGCATTCAAAAAATTGAGTGTACAATTGGGATTAAGAGTTGAAAATACCATCGGACAAGGCACATTGAAAGGTAAGGAACTTTTGAACAGAAACTATACCAATTTGTTTCCAAGCGTGTTTTTGAGAGAAAAATTATCTGAAAAACATCAATTAGGATTATCGTATAGCCGTAGAATTGACCGCCCAAGTTATGAAGATTTAAACCCATTCCTGTACTTCCTCGACCCTTATACTTTCCAGAAAGGAAATGAACTTTTGCAGCCTCAATATACCGATGCCGTAGAGCTTTCGCATACCTTCATGGATGCCATCACAACGACCATCAATTACAGTAGAACCAATGGCGTAATGACGGATATTTTACAACAAAATAATGCTCAAAAATTGACCAACGTCACCAAATATAACATCGGATATGTGGACAATTTTGGGATTGCGTTCTCCGTGCCAGTGCCTATCACGAAGTGGTGGTTTAGCAATACCTATTTCAATTTGTACAACAACCATTACGTAGGTGATATTCCAAAAGTTACGATTGAAGCCAATGGAACGGAAAATACCATTTACCAACCTTTGGATGCCCGTGCGACTACCTACAATTTTAACATGACGAACCAATTTACTTTACCTAAGAAATTTTCGTTGGAAGTTAGTGGTTGGTATCAATCAGGATTTGTGGAGGGGCAATTAGTTGGTAAGCCAATGGGTTCAGTTTCTTTTGGAATTCAGAAGAAAATGATGAAAGACAAAGCAACCTTAAAATTGAATGTAAATGATGTATTTTGGACTCAAAGATTTAGAGGTAGTTTTGCTTTCAATGATATTGATGTTCAGATAATGAACCGTTGGGAAAGTCGTACTGCTCGTGTGTCGTTCACCTATCGTTTTGGCAATAATAAAGTAAAAGCCGCTCGCCAACGTCAGACGGGTTTGGAGGATGAAAAAGGGCGGGTGAAGAACGGAGGGAATTAGTTTTTGGCTATCGGCTAAGTAATGAAAAACGCCACATCAAAATCAATTGATGTGGCGTTTTTACTGTGAAGCTGTTTAAACTTTTTGATTTGAACCTAAGCCAATAGCTAATTGCCAAAAGCTAATTAAACCTAAACCTCTGCTTCTTTCTCTGCCATAACTTCTGCTACTGGTCGGAAATTCCCTTTTTTAAGCATCTCATTTTCAGGTACATAAGGACAAACTTCCAAAATTGTTGTGATGTTAATATCCGTAATTTGGTAGTCGTTCAAATTGCCTAAATTCTTTTTCAGTAAAGTAAAAACCTCACCTGGGTCATTGCCATTGATAAGCATAGCATGAGGCACTTTTTTCTCTTTCTGTGTTTTCTCATCAAAACTAATGAACTGGACCTTAGCTTTAAACCAAGTTTCAGCACCATCTTCTTCAAAGAAAACTTCACTCAATTTCATTCTCGTGAGGGTAACTAACTGAAAATCAGGAGTATTGCTTGCCACAATTTCGTGGGTGCGTGCTTCTGCATCGGTGTAAGAAACTGCATCAATTAAATAGGCTTCATTGATGGTTTTCAATGAACCTGCCTCGTCTTCTCTCTGATAACGTATTTTACTTAAATACCAAGTAGCCATTTTTAAAAATTAGGGGGTTTGTTTATTCGATTTTCGTTGTCCGATGTTAGGCAATGACAATGAGATTAGCTGAAAGTTATTCTCTCATTCTCTCATTCAATCACTCACTCATTAGATTTCTACTCAAACATCAAATATAAAGTAACTGTATGCGATGATAGCTTGTCGATTCCTCGACTATAAAGATTGGAATTCCCACTTGGTTGAACGAACATATCGACCAGTCCCGTAGAAAATCTGAGTTCTGGGGTGAACTTGAAATATTGGAAAAACCGTTCAAAGCCAATACCATATTCTAAAGTTAAATCACTTGTGGTAGTGTTTAGCCTTGTTTTATTAACACTCTTTCTGACGTTTGCCTCAACTCCGTATTTAACACCCGCCGCCATATACATCCTCGAATTCCCTCTTCTTTGTGATTTAAACTTTAGCATGATAGGAATCTCCAACCATGTGGATTCTCTGAATTCTGAATAAACCCTTGATGGTTCTGTTGGAAAACGATAGTCAACTTGTCTGCCAAAAAGGGCAATATTAATACCCGATTTAAGGTCAAAAGTTTCAGATAATTTCAGATTCACAATACCCCCTACCTGAAACGCAAAGTTTCCAGGCGACACCAACGACACCACGGTATCAGCCGTTGTATTGCCCGTAACAAAACGTTCGCTATGAGTGATATTGAATCTTGAAGACGACAGACCAAACAAAAACCCAAAGTGAACAGGTTTATCGTCATAGAATTCGTCATAAATGCGGCGGATTTCTTGATTCTGGGCGTGTGTGTTAAAACTCGAAAACGTGCAACAAAACAACAACAATGTGATTGTTGTTATTTTTTGCCAATGTAAATGGAGCTGACGCCGAAAGTGAGTGGTACGCATTTGGTATTGATGAAACCCGCTCTGTTGAAAACACTCAGAAAATCATCTCCATCTGGGAAAGCCTGCACAGACTCGAACAAGTAAGTATAAGCCGCAGGGTCTTTGGAAATAATTTTACCGACAACGGGTAAAATGTTTTTAAAGTAAAAGTTATAAAGTTGCTTAAACGGAAATGATTTGGGTTTTGAAAACTCCAACACGATACAAGTACCGCCTGTTTTCATGACTCTACACATATCAGTGAGTCCTTTTTCAAGATTTTCAAAATTCCTTACTCCAAAACTAACGATGACAGCATCAAAAGTATTGTCTTCAAATTGTAATCTTTCGGAGTCTCCTTTTTGCATAGAGATAACATTTTCCATGCCAAGTTTTTTAATTTTTTCTCTTCCAAAAGACAACATTCCTTCCGAAATATCCACGCCCACAATCTTTTGGGGCTTCAAAGCAAGGGCTTCAATGGCAAAGTCTCCTGTACCAGTAGCAATGTCTAAAATACTTTGTGGATTCTCTGGACGCAATATTTTTATGGCTTTTTTTCTCCAAAGAATATCAATACCTCCGCTCAGGACGTGGTTCAAAAAATCATATTTGTGGGAAACGCTGTCGAACATTTTCGCTACCTGTTCTTTTTTGGAAGCATCCTGTTCTTTGTAGGGAACTACGGTCATAATCTTAATTTTTTTCTTTACACAAATTTACTACATGATATTTTCATAACCGTATGTATTGTAATAATGTTCGGATTAAGTTTGGGGAAGTAGATTACGAGGAAGATAATAAAGTTTTAGAAAAGTGTAAAAGCAAAAAACTCGAAAGATATTCTTTCGAGTTTTTTTGTACTTGAGCCTCCAATCGGGATCGAACCAATGACCTATTGATTACAAATCAATTGCTCTACCAGCTGAGCTATGGAGGCTTTTTTCAACGTTTTTTGTTTTAACGTGGTGCAAAATTATAGCTTTCTGCCTTATTAAACAAATCTTTATGAAAGATTTTTGTTCAATTCTGTTTAATTTTCTTGCTAAGAACTGCGTATCATATTGATAGTCAAAAAGTTTGCCAAAAAAAATATTTTTCATTTTGGGTTATTTTCTATAAAATCTATAATGATTTTTACTAATTCTTCCGATTTTTCTTCTTGCAGAAAATGCCCTGCCCCGATAATTGTTGTATGGTTTTGATTGGCTGTGCCTGGAATTAGTTGTTGTAAAACCATATCGCCCCCTTTTGTGATTGGGTCTGAATCACTGAAACAAGTTAGGAATGGTTTTTTTAATTTCATCAATACTTCCCATGCTTTTCGATTAGCTTGATTAGCAGGGTCTTCTGGTGTGGTTGGTACTAACTTCGGGAAAATCCTTGGTCCTGCTTTATAACTTTCATCAGGGAAAGGGGCATCATAAGCCGCTATTTCTTCTGCTGAAATTTTATTTACACATCCTCCGTTTACAATATTTCCTACTGGCAAAACGGGTACGCTTTGCGAGTATTCTTGCCATTGTTTGAAGGCATCAGAAGAAGGTTGGTCTCCTGTGGGCAAGCCCGTATTTGATGCGACTACTCGTACAAAAAGTGCTGGATTTTCTGCTACAATCCTTAGCCCAAGTAATCCGCCCCAGTCCTGACAAAAAAGTGTAATATTTTGTAAATCAGTAGCTTGCAAGAAATTTTTTACCCAATCAATATGATTTTGGTAGCTGTAATCCTCAAATTCTGAAAATTTATCAGATTTCCCAAAACCAATCAAATCTGGTGCAATTACCCTAAAACCTGCTGCTACTAAACTAGGAACCATCTTCCTATACAGGTACGACCATGTGGGTTCGCCGTGCATAAGTAGGATTACTTCGCCAGTGGGGTTTCCTTCGTCTATGTAGTGCATTTTTACACCTTCTGCTACTGAAACATAGTTGGGCTGAAAGGGATAATCTTTCAAATTCTGGAAGCGTTCTGTGGGGGTTTGGAGAATCATTTTAATTATGAGTTAAGAATTGAAGTTGTAATCATAACCGATGGATTACAAAACTATTACAAACCAATAATAGCGACCTTTTGAGTCGCTATTATTGGTAGATTTCTGAAAGCAGATAGTTTATAACTGCTGCTTTAATGTTTGGATTTCCTGAGCTGCCTTTTCAATTTTAGCTTCTACGTCTGCACGAAGTTTATCGGCATTTTTAGAACGAGCAAAGAACTCAAGGTTATTTCTGTAAATCACAATGTCGTTTTCTAATGTCTGAATCTTGCGACGAACATCTCCTGAACCGCCACCTGAGTTTTGGTCACGGTCACGTCTTTGTCCATCGTTGTTTCTTGGGGTAAAATTCCCACGATTTCCTCTGTCGTTACCTCTATCGTTTCTGTCATTACGGTCATTTCTATCACCTCTATCTCCTCTTGGTTCAGTCGAGATTGTGAGTTTTTCACGCTCTTTTCCTGTCAAGCCCATACCGCTAACGTACTGATTTACAGCAGCAATATAACGCTTTTGAATCGTCTGCATATCTTTCTTTGGTACGAAACCAATCGCAGACCACTGAGCTTTGAATTCAGATAATTGAGCCGTATTTGCACCTTCTTTTGCCTGTGCTTCTATTTCGTCACAAAGGGCATTTTTCTTGATTAAATTTGCCTCGAACTCTTTTTCAACTCCTTGATTCTTAGAACGTTTAGCATCGAAGAAACCATCACAGGCTTTCTTGAAACGGTCATAAATAGCATCTTTATCTTTCTCAGGAACGTGTCCAATATCACGGAAAGTTTTCTGAATACGAATGATATTCTGAGTAATTTCTGCTGAATCTTCTCCGCTTGCTACAATAGCTTCCACTTCTTCGATAAGGGCTTTTTTTGCTTGAAGGTTCTCGTCTCTTTTTCCTTCTAATGCCTTAAAGAAATCACCTTTATTTTTGAAGAAAGTCTTGATAGAAACCCAGAATTTATCACTCAATTCTTTTCCTTTTTCTCTTGGCATAAAGCCCTTCACGTTGTTCCATTGGTCTTGCAACGCCAATAATGCTTTGGTACGCTCGTTCCACTCAGAGATTGAACCTGAGTTGAATGTCGCAAATGGAGCAACTAATTCTTCGATGGCAAGTTTCAAAGCAAAAATTTGTTCTGCTTCGTTTTTCTGAGATTCCATTTGCTCACGACGTTTTCCATAAATCACGTCTAAGGCATCTTTTACTCTTTGCCAAATTAACTCATTTTCTTCTTTCGGAGCAGGTCCTACGTGCTTATATTCTTCAAAAGCTGCAACAGCTTCGTCTAACATTTTGCCTGTAACTACCTCTGTCTGAGCAGCCTCTGATATTTTTTCAATCTTGGTACAAAGTTCTATTTTGTGTTGGAGGTTACGCTTGCGGTCTAATTCCAATAGTTCAAAATAGATACTTCTATTGCTATAAAAACGATCAACTAAGGCGTGGAATGTTTGCCAAAGTGTATTGTTGTGGGGCGAATTGATATTACCTGCCGATTTCCATTCTTCTTGAATTTTCTTGAATTCTGCAAAATCTGTCTTGATTGCAGACGGATCTGCATTTTCTTCTCCTTCTACGATAGCACGGAGACGGTCAAGTAATTCGGTTTTCTTATTGAAATTCTTATCACGCTCTTTTTCCATGCCAGAAAAATACTTGGCACGTTCATCTTTGAGTGATTTGAATAATTTATCAAAAGTTTCTATTTCTGAATCATACTTAAATTCAAAGCCCTCTTCTGAATCTTCGTTGGTGGCTTTGAAATTGGCAAGAGCTTCTCCTTTTTCGGCTGCTTTAATTTGCTCGAACAAAGGACGAACTTGTTTTAAAGTATCTTCTGATTTACGGAAAGCCCCCACCGAAGGATTCTCCCTAACATCAACTAACAGTTTTTCTAACAGACTAACGTAATCTTTTTTCTGAAAAGAAGAATAATCTGCGTGTTCTGTTTCGATGATTTCCTCAGTTTCTTCTGGAATTACCATCGTGGCGATTTCTGCAACTTCCTGACTAACAGGAACTTCAGTTACTGCTTCTGCCACAACTGTTTCTTCAACAATTGTTTCTGGGGTTTCAACTACTGCTTCAGCCACAACTGTTTCTTCAACAATTGCTTCTGGTGTTTCGACTACCGCTTCTGCCACAACGTTTTCTTCAACAATTGCTTCTGGGGTTTCGACTACCGCTTCTGCCACAACGTTTTCTTCAACAATTGCTTCTGGAGTTTCAGCAACTGCTTCTGCCACAACGGTTTCTTCAACTACTGCTTCTGCAGTTTGTTCGGTAACTTCAACAGGCGTTACTTCGGTTTCGCTTGGTGCGATAATTTCTTTTGCTTCTTCGTTAATCATGCGATTCTTTGACAGGATTGTACCTGTTTCTTTTTGTTAAACTTCTAATAATCAGGTTTGTTTTAACCTGCTGTCATACATTCGTGTGGTTTGTTTCTTGAAGTTTATCTTTGTCAAAAATTTGACCAAAAATAAAACTCTTTACAAAAATAAAGAAAATACTTGGAGTATGAACTTTTGTGTGACGAATCTGTGATTTTGATGAATTTATATTTTCACACGCTTTTTGTGTATCACTCGTTGCATTGTATTAAATCTCAGCTTTCCAATGGAAAACTCATTGTTGAAACAACCTCATTATCAATCTGTTGAATTGTGAAAATAGCATTTTCTCCGAAATTAATCTTCAAACGTTTTCTTAGGTTTTCGAGTCCTATTCCATTATTTTCCTCTGAAGTTTCTGGAGTTTCTGATAATGTTCCAGAGTTGATGACTTTCAGTATCAGAGAATTTTCGTCCCTACTTCCTAAAACCTTGATGAACCCACCCTTTTTTTGTTTTCCGATACCATGTTTAATGGCATTTTCTGCTAAAATCTGAAGGCAAAAAGGGAGAATTCGGTATTTTCCGTAATCATTCGGAATGTCAATTTCTACATTAAGTCTTTCATGAAATCTGATTTTTTCGATGGACAAATAGCTATCTAAAATCTTGAGTTCTTCACTTAATATGATGGTTTCTTTTAGTTTAGTTTTTAATGAAAGTCTCAGTAAATCAGAGAGTTGTGCGATAGCATCACGTGATTTTTCGGGTTCAGAAATCACTAACGCTTTAATTCCGTTGAGGGCATTAAAAAGAAAATGTGGATTCAATTGTTTCCGTAAACGTTCTAATTCAGAATTTTGTAGGGATGTTTGAAGTTTAACTTCTCGCTCAGTTGAGATACGAGCATACCGAATAATATGATAACCCATAAACCACGGTGTTGATTGCCAAATAGTACTTGTTAGGTAGTCTATTCGCATGGCAAAGGTATATTCTGTTCCTTCCCAAAATTTATAATGGTAGATAAAATCATGGGAATTTAACAGAAAAAATGCCCCACCTACAATTATAACTCCTATTACAGAAGACAAAATAAGAAGATATTTTTTTGTTTCATCAGGATTAATTTTATTGTAAATTACTCTATACAAGCCAGTTAGTAAAACCATAACCCCATAGTGTAGTATGTAAAAGAAAAAAATGGTTAAGGGCGAACCTTCTGGAAGTTTGTAGGTAGGCAAGGTGGCAACAGCCATGTCGATTGCCCACCAAGAAAGATTTAATTTCCAGAATAAATTGTCTTTTTTTTGAAGCATAGTTAAATAAATAGAGTTTTGAAACTATTGATTAGTGAGTAAATTAGAAAAAAAAATAACCCAAACCTAAGCTAAAAAGCCTTTGGTTTGAGTTATTTTTTACATTTAATAAATACCAATCTAAGTGAAAAAATTAGAAGTTAAACGCAAGATTTTTTTCGCTTCTACACTGATTGGTAACAGTGAAATGATAAGTTATTGTGATTTTCAATTGCTCTTTCAGAATGGAATTGGTTTTCAGCATTAAACTTTTACTGATTATCGTAATAGGTAAAATCCTTCACAATTTTTCCATTTTCAAAGGTATAAATTGTACAAATTGGCAATTTGAATTTTGTACCATCTGCGGCTGTTCCTGTGGAAATAAATTCTACCACAATTACGTTTTCGGCAGAAGGATATATTTGAACAATTTCATCATGAATATCAGGAAAAATCTTGGCTAAATCCGTATATTTCTGAATAGTTTGCTGACGAGTCTGTTTCGTTATTTCTGTTCCAAAAGAAGGGTCTTTGAAATCGGTAGTTTCAGCATAGAAATCAGCCATTTTTTGCCAATTATGCTGATTAAACTCTTGATACAATTGTTTGATAATTGCTTGATTTTGAGAGGGCTGATTCATTTTTCTTTCACAAGAAACAATTATCATAATCAGTACAAAAGATAGGAAGAGGTTTTTCATGAAATCAGGGGTTTATTGAGATGAGTGTTATGATAAAAATGCTAATCAACCTTCTGGCTTTAAAGCTAAATTTATCAAATTTAATGAAAAAAATATTTATAACCATTTGTTTATCAATACTTTGTGTAACAATTTTCGCCCAAACTCCCGAAGATATTATTGAAAAATATATCAAGAATATGGGAGGCTTAGAGCAATGGAAAGCCGTAAAGAATATCCGTATGAAACGCTCTAATAGCTTTCAGGAAGGGGAGAATTTCGTGTCAATTATTTCAGTGATTCCTCAGAAAGCATTGCGTTATGAGACAGTTTTGGAAACGGGTCAAAGTCAGATGATTTATGGCTTTTATGACCAAAAAGGCTGGCGAGTTAATGCTCCTTTGGCAGAATTTGGGAAGTTACAGGTCATGGATATGGCTCAGGACGATGTGAGTTTCTATAAGATTCAAACAGATTTTCTCTTTGGTTTGGCAGACTACAAAGCAAAAGGTTCTGTCCTTACGTATGAGGGTATGAGGGGAGTGGATGGAGTAGATTGTTACTTTCTCAGAATGGCAACTAACGATAGCAGAATTATCAAATATTATATTTCAACAATCACTCATGATTTACTTTTGATTAAGGGCGAAATCCCTATTTTAGGAATAAGCTCTTTAAGAAAAGTTGAGGTAGAACTGTCTGATTATAAGACAGTTAATGGCTTGAAGTTTCCTTTCAAGATGAGTTTTTCTTCTGATGGATTCACGAATGGACAAAAAAATTACTATAAAACAGAAGAGGTTTTGGTGAATACAAACCTTGATTTGTCAATTTTTCAAAAGCCATTGAGGTGAGGTTTGGGATACTACCCCATCCCAAAGGCATGGGATTAATGATGAACTTATGCTAAAGCGTACTTCAATTTAAAATAGTTGTAACTAATTGATTATCAATGCTCTGTATTCTTAACTTTATCATTAAATTTATACAAATACGGAGCTTTGTTGGCGGCACCAGTATAGAGTTTTTCGACTCTTTCCAAAATTCCTAAACTCAACATTTTTCGCTGAAAATTATTTCTTCTCAGTTTCGTTCCAAGTATAGTTTCGTAGAGACTTTGTAGTTCAATCATCGTGAAAACTTCTCCTAACAGATTGAATCCCACTAATTTATGATCCAACATCAACTGCAAAGTTTGCAAGGCTTTGGGGATGATTTCATCGTGGTCGAAAGCCAAATTAGGTAATTTATTGATTTCGTACCAATCAAAATCCTCCGTAAAATTCACAAGCGTTGGGTTAACTTTTGAAAAATCCACTAAGGCATAATAACCAATAGAAACAAATCGCTGTAATGTCCAGTGATTTTCTGGAACTTGGATATTATTCTTCTTGAAAAAAGACTCCATGAAAGGCTTTGTATACCGTTCTTTTTTACCGAAAATACCAAATTGTTCCAAGTAAATTTCTTTCAAACCTGTTCTTTCTTCCAAAATACCCATCGCCGCAGTTTCCACATCTTCATCTTGCGGAATATACCCACCTGGCAAACTCCAAACGTCCAAGCCTTTCATTTTTAACAATAAAATCTTGAGTTGATTATCATGAAATCCAAAAACTACACAGTCAATCGAAATCTGTGGTAAGTAGTGGTTACTACTATTTAAAAATGCAGCAAGTTCTGATTCAGTCATTCCTTATGGTTAGTTATTTAGCAAAAATACGAAATTCTTTGGAAGACAGCATAAAAATTTATAATATTGTCTCATAATGAGATAATAATAAAATTATACCCTTTTTTCATTGACATTTAATGAGAAAATATTCTTCTGTTAACCAAAATTACGTAACCAAAAAATGAAAAAACTGATACTTTCAAGTCTAATTGGCTTATGCTGTATTCCTTTATTTGGACAACAAAAATGGTCTGAAACTAAAAATGGAGACTATAATTTAGTGAAAAATCAAGGGGGGCAAACTTTGTGCTATTCATCAATTTCGGGTATTAAAATATTGTCTGTCAATGGATTAGCGTTTAAAGATTTGAACAAAAATGGAAAATTAGACCAATATGAAGACTGGAGATTACCCGTGGATGCACGAGCGAAAGATTTAGCATCAAAACTTAGTATTGAGCAAATTGCAGGTTTGATGCTCTATTCTTCGCACCAATCATTGCCAGCACGGGCGGGTGGTTATTTTGCAGGAACTTACAATGGAAAACCTTTTAAAGAAGGCGAAACTGACCCTTCTGATTTGACAGACCAACAGAAGAAATTTTTGCAGGAAGACAACCTGCGTCATGTGCTAATTACAACGGTGAAAAGCCCAGAAATTGCCGCAAAATGGAACAATAAATTACAGGCATTTTGTGAAAGTGTCGGCTTTGGGATTCCTGCCAATAATAGTTCGGACCCTCGGCATGGTACAAAAGCAAGGGCAGAATTTGATGCTGCTGCGGGCGGAGAAATTTCCATGTGGCCAAGTTCGTTGGGAATGGCGGCAAGTTTTGACCCTGCTTTGGTAGAAAAATTTGGCAACATTGCAGCCACCGAATATCGTGCTTTGGGCATTACAACGGCACTTTCGCCCCAAATAGATATTGCTACTGAACCCCGTTGGAATCGTTTCAACGGCACTTTTGGCGAAAGTCCGAGCCTTTCGGCATCAATGGCACAGGCTTATTGTGATGGTTTCCAGACTTCATTCGGAACAAAAGAAATTGCCAATGGTTGGGGTTTTGGTAGTGTGAATGCCATGGTAAAACATTGGCCTGGCGGTGGTTCGGGCGAGGCTGGGCGTGATGCCCACTACGCAGCAGGGAAATTTGCGGTTTATCCAGGCAATAATTTTGCGACTCATTTTATTCCTTTCATCAATGGGGCGTTCAAATTAAAGGGTAAAACTCGTTCGGCTTCGGCGGTTATGCCTTACTATACTATCTCTTGGAATCAGGATACAAAAAATGGAGAAAACGTTGGTAATAGTTATAATAAATTCATTATCAATGACTTACTGAGAGAAAAATACGGCTACGATGGCGTGGCTTGTACAGATTGGAACATTACTCATGACCATACTCAGATGGATAATTTTGTGGATGGAAAACCTTGGGGAATTGAAAACCTTACAATTGCCCAACGTCATTACAAAGTTTTGATGGCAGGGGTTGACCAATTTGGAGGAAATAATGATGCAAAACCTATCATCGAAGCCTACCAAATGGGAATAGCCGAACACGGCGAAACCAAAATGAGAGCCAGAATGGAACAATCTGCGGTGCGTTTGTTAAGGAATATTTTCAAGGTTGGTGTTTTTGAAAACCCTTATGTTGATGTAGAAACGACTAAAGCGACTGTTGGAAAAGCTGAATTTATGAAGGCTGGTTACGATGCCCAATTGAAATCGATTGTTTTGTTGAAAAACAAAAATAAATCCTTGCCTTTAGCTTCAACAAAAACGGTTTACGTACCAAAACGTTTTACAGCCGCCAGTCGGAATTTTTTAGGAATGGAAACACCAGCTTCAACGGATTACCCAGTAAATATGGACATTGTAAAGAAGTATTTTAAAGTTACAGAAAATCCAGATGGAGCAGATTTTGCTTTAGTTTTTATACAAAATCCTGTTGCAAATATGGGTTATGATAAGGAAGATTTGAAAAACGGAGGTAATGGATATGTGCCTATAAGTCTCCAATACGGGGATTATACTGCTACTGATGCCCGTGAGACAAGTATTGCAGGTGGCGACCCAATGGAAAAATCAGCGAATCGTTCGTACAAAAATAAATCTACGAAAACTGCAAATATGACCGATTTAACTTTGGTTTCAGAGACTAAAGATAAAATGAAAGGCAAGCCCGTTATTGTGTCGGTGAATACCACAAACCCCATGATTTTTGCTGAAATTGAACAAAATTCATCGGCAATATTACTAAGTTTTGGTGTACAAGACCAAGCGATTTTAGAGACCATTGCAGGGAAATCTGAACCTTCAGCATTGCTACCAATGCAAATGCCAGCGAGTATGAGTGCTGTTGAAAAACAAGCAGAAGACGTCCCGTTCGACATGGAATGCCATAAAGATTCAGAAGGAAATACTTATGATTTTGGTTTCGGAATGAACTGGAAAGGTACAATAAAAGATGGGCGTGGACTGAAATATAAAAAGTAGAATTAACGGGATTTTACGGGGTTGTGTAAAAAGTCTAAAGTTAAAAGTTGAAAGTATTTCACACAGAATAATATGCTGAAATAGTGAAACTATTTAAACTTTAAATTTTAGGCTTTTTACATAATACCGCAATAACTATTTCCCTTTCCGCTTCATTCTGCGTTCTCTTTTTGCGTGTAGGGCGTAATCAAAAATACCAATTTTTAAACCTGCCGAGAGTGAAAAACCTCCTAATTGGCTTGCTGTGGGGGTTAGTGCTGGGTTTGTTGTACTTACGGTTTCGCTTGTACCACCCGTAATTCTGTAACTTGCACCAAGGTATAATTTTACAAAACGCACCAAATTTGCTTCAATATTTATTCCTGGTTGAATCAAGAAAAAACCATCACGCCCATTTCTTCCTTGCGAATTTCTACCCATATTGTCTCGGTCTTTTCCTCTGCCACCCCAGCCATTATTTTTTTGTGTTTTGCCAGCCGTATCAATTTGTGCAACTCCCATACCTACCATCAAAGGAAATGATATGTGAATTGGGGCATTCGGATTGGGCGTATATTCCAATTTCAGTCCGCCGTATTGAGCGTTAAAATTGTAAAATTTAGCGGCACTTAACTGAGTTGGCGTAAAATTGCGATTGGTCATATATCCGCCAAGACCGAACGACAATTTTTTGTTAATAACCATCATCACCGAAGCACCACCCATAGAAGTGAATTCGCCCGCTACTGAACCCAATTGGTATTCTGGGGCAATATAAATTCCTAAATATTTGATTTTTGGCAAAGATAAAAGCGTCTTCATTTTATCGTCAGAAGGTTTCTTACTTGCTTCTGTGGATGCAGGAATCACTTTGGTGGAATCTTGTGAAAATGAGTTTAATGTACTGATTGTCAGTAAGATAGTGATTGGTATTTTTAAAAATTTCATGATTATGTAATGTTGAAAATGTTTGTAAAATTTGTACTCAGTATAAAACCTATTACGACAGGGATTTTGAAATGGTGTGCAAGCTCAATTTTTCTAATACTTTTGTAAAGAAAATTTAACCGCAACAGCAGATAGACTAAAACATTTTGCAACAATTACGTTTTTGCGGTTTCATAAAAACAATTTATTCCCATGTCGAGTCACCATGTAATCAGAGATGAACAAGAACCTGCCCTTATTATTGCCAACGGAGAAAGTTGCAATTTTGAATTAATCGGGCAGTTATTGGAGTGGTCGCCTTTGGTGATTGTCTTGGATTCTGCGATTGACAGAGTACTGGATTTAGGCATAAAAGTGGATGTACTTTTGGGCGATTTTGACAGAGACTTTCAAGCAGAAAAATACCTCGAAAAACAATTTCCTTTAGAGATTGTCCACACACCAAACCAAGAACTTACAGACCTCGAAAAAGCTCTTAACTATCTGATTGACAGAGGTTTTACTGCGGCAAATGTAGTTTGGGCAACAGGTAAGAGGGCAGACCACACGATGACAAATTTGACCAATATTGTTCAATACAGAAACAAAATAAAAGTGGTTGTTTTGGATGATTATTCCAAGGTTTTTTTGTTGCCAAATAGTTACGAAAAATGGTATCCCGCAGGCACAATTATTTCCTTAATTCCGATTGGAACAGTAACAGGAATTCGGACTGAAAATTTGAAATATCCACTTCAAAATGAATCATTACAATTAGGTTACAGAACGGGAAGCAGTAACGAGGTGCTGGAAGATGGTTTTATCAAAATAGCATACCAAACAGGCGATTTATTGATGATGGAATGTTGGGATTAAACGCTTACTTTTACCATTCATCGAAACAAACACAACATTTACCACATAGATTATTTTGATTATTAGTCAGAATCACTACATTTGAGCAGTTTTTAGGTGCTTTTCTAAGTGTAATGATTGAAACGCTCAAATTTACTTCTCAGAAAAATTCATCTTTTTAAAATTTCCACAAAACAATTTCCAAAACTATGTCAAAAGGAACTATCATCGGATTAGTTATTGCAGCAATCCTTGTATTTTGGGGTATCAGTGCCAGAAACGGCATGGCAACCAGTGACCAAACTGTAAAATCTAAATGGGCAAATGTCCAGTCTGCGTATCAGCGTCGTTCAGATTTGATTCCTAACTTAGTGAAAACCGTTCAAGGTGCCGCTAATTTCGAGAAATCAACTATTACAGATGTGATCAATGCTCGTGCAGGTGCAACACAAATGAAATTGGACGCCAGTGATTTGACACCTGAAAACATTCAAAAATTTCAGGCAGCACAATCACAATTGAGTGGCTCATTGTCGAGATTAATGGCAGTGGCAGAAAGCTACCCACAATTGAAGGCGACTCAGAATTTTTCAGAATTGCAAGCTCAATTAGAAGGTACAGAAAATCGTATCAAGACAGAACGTGATGTTTTCAATGGTGCGGTTCAAGATTTCAACAGCAATGTCGTAAAATTCCCGAATAGCTTAATTGCAAGTTTTTCTGGTTTCAAAGAGAAAGGCTATTTCGAGGCAGATGCTTCAGCACAAAAAGCTCCAACAGTTGATTTTCCAAAGTAAAAGCTCTGGGATTATGTAAAAGTCTCAAGTATTAGGTATTAAGTCCCAAGAAAATTTACTTAGTGTACTATTTTTTCTAAATACTTAGGACTTAATACTTAGGACTATTTACATAAAACATTAATTATCAATTAGTTACAAAATTTTATTGCTAAAAAAATGCTCACAGACGAACAAAAGTCACAGGTTGTACAGGCAATTAAATTGGCAGAAAAACAAACTTCTGGCGAGATAAAAGTGCATATCGAAAGCCATACAGGTATTGAATTGATGGCTCGTGCGGCAGAGGTCTTTACCCATCTCGAACTTCATAAAACCGAACAACGTAACGGAGTTTTGATTTACTGGGCAATGGTTGACAGAAAATTTGCCATTGTGGGCGACAAAGGTATCAATGCCGTTGTTCCAGCAGATTTTTGGAAAACTACCAGAGATGCCATTCAAAGTAATTTTGTGATGAATCAATTCGTGGCAGGATTAACCGAGGGCATCGCTATTGCGGGTGAAGCCCTAAAAAAATATTTCCCGTATCAGTCCGACGACGTAAACGAAATCTCAGACGATATTTCTTTTGGAGATTAAAATTTGAAAGCTATTAATCAAAGATAGAGCATTACCAAACGAGAATTCACTCATTCTGTCATTCGCTCATTCACTCATTGTATTCAATACACATCCACTCTTTTGAAATTCCCCCATGCTCAAGAAGCTCAATACATATTTTAACCCAATGTTTTTGGTTAAAGCATTCATTTTATTATTTTTTGTAAACCAAGCCATTGCCCAAGATATTCCTCCGCAGCCCAATCCGCCGAGGATGTTGAATGATTTTGTGATGAAGCTCAACGGTGTAGAAGCCGAGACTTTAGAGCAAAAACTCAGGGGTTACCGTGACTCTACTTCAACCGAAATCTCGGTTGTAATTGTCAAGAACACAGGCGATTATGACCCATTTGATTACGGAATGAAGATTTTTAATACTTGGGGAATTGGTAAAAAAGGGAAAAATAATGGTGTGCTTTTGTTGTGGGCAACAGAAACCCGTAAACTCAGAATTATCACGGGTAGGGCAGCAGAAGGAGCAATTCCAGATGCCATTGCCAAACGAATTATTAATACAATTCTGAAACCAGCTTTCCAAAGTAATCAGTTTTATTTGGGACTCGATGAAGCTACGACGGAGATGTTCCAAAGGCTAACAGGAGAATTTAAAGCCGACGCAGTTGATGGAGAAGAAATTCCGTTTTGGGTAATTTTACTTGTAATGCTTTTCATTTTCTTTATCATTTACGGAATTTCAAAAGGCGGTGGCGGTAGAGGAGGAGGAAGAAGAAACTATTCAGACGGAGGTATGTTTTTCCCGACAACGATTTCAAGCTGGGGGAGTTCATCATCTGGAAGTTGGGGTAGTTCTGATAGTGGCGGCGGTGGCGGCTTCGATTTCGGAGGTTTTGGTGGTGGCGAATCTGGCGGCGGTGGTGCTGGCGGAGATTATTAATTGAATTAAAAATTAAAAATGCAGAATTAAAAATGCAAGTCATTGATAATTAGATAGATATGGGTTTGATTTGCGTGGTGTCAGTTTTTAGAAGCTGCCACCATGTTGAAAGTAAATTAATTCAAATCTTTGTTCTCTTTGTGCCTTTGTGGTTAAAAAAGTACCATGGTGATTTTAATTTATCAATTCTCTAAAGTGTCCGTTAATCGAAAACTGGCACTTTCTTAAACTTTACTTCTTTGTTCCTTTGCTCCTTTGTAACTTTGTGCCTCTATAAATATTCCCCAATATGCTAAATATCATTGCACAAGAGTTAAATGAGGCTCAACAGGTACTTCAAAATTTCCTTTCTGACGAAAAAAATATCTCCAATATTCATGCTGCCGCAACCTTGATGGCAGATGCTTTGAAATCAGGTAAAAAAATTATTTCTTGTGGAAATGGTGGCTCTCATTGTGACGCCATGCACTTTGCCGAAGAACTATCTGGGCGATACCGTGGCGATAGACGTTCATTAGCAGCAATTGCAATTTCTGACCCTTCGCATATTTCGTGTGTGGGTAATGATTATGGTTTTGATTTTATATTTTCCAGATTTGTTGAAGGACTCGGCAATGAAGGGGATGTGCTGCTCGGAATATCTACGAGTGGGAACTCTGCCAATATTATCAATGCTGTAGAAGCAGCCAAAGCAAAAGGAATGAAAGTAATAATTCTGACAGGAAAAGATGGCGGAAATTTAGCTGGAAAAGCTGATGCAGAAATTTGTGTTTCTCATTTCGGATTTGCAGATAGAATTCAAGAAATTCATATCAAAGTCATTCATATTTTTATCCTTTTGATAGAAAAAATGGTGATTGGGTAGCTTTGGGCAGTAGGCAATAGACTTTAAAAATCGGAACAGTATACTTATTAATGCAACTAAAATCTTTGCTCGTTTAAACCTCTCCCCCAACCCCTCTCCTGCTGAGAGGGGAGCATTTGTCTCCGATTTTCTCCCCTCTCAGCAGGAGAGGGGTCGGGGGAGAGGTTTCGCATTAGTATGTACATAGTTCCGTTAAAAATTACAACTTTCTTCAAATAATAAAACCATGAACAGATTAGCCAAAACCGTTGATAAAGTTAAAAATTACCCTAAATGGATACTATCTTTTGTCATTGGAAGAACCGTCCGTTTTGTCGGTACAGCAGGAATTTCTTTTGAGGAAATGACTACCGAAACAGTAATTGCTTCAATTGAGAATAAAGCTAAAATCAGGAACCATATTGGGCAAGTACACGCAGGAGCAATGATTTTATTGGCAGAAACAGCCACAGGAATGTTAGTTGGTATGAATATAGAAGACCATAAAATTCCTTTGATAAAATCTATCAAAACCAATTTTGTCAGGCGTTCTCAGGGAGGTATCAGAGCCGTTGCTACTATTACAGAAGAACAAAAGCAATTGATGAAAACCCAAGACAAAGGCGAGATTTTAATAGCCGTTTCTGTAACAGACGAAACCCAGCAAGTGCCAATTGAATGTGAAATGCTTTGGGCTTGGATTACAAAAAAATAAGGATTGGGGTTTGAACATAGAGGAGTAGAGATTTAGAGAAAAGGTGGATGCTAACATCCGCAATTAATTTGGTGACTTTTTTGGTACATAATAGGGGAGTAGAAGTTTAGAGAAAAGGTGAAATACTAACTCTAATTCTCTACTCCTCTATGTTTCATTCAAACTATTGTTACTGAATCGCCAGATTTGCACTCATCCGTAAAATCTTATTATTTTCAATCACAATTTTTGTACCTGTTGCAATTGTCACAGGTACATTCACGATACATTCTCCTCCAGTGATTGGTCTAATCACGATAATGCTCCCCGATACAGATGTTGAAGGTGGAACAGTGTTATTACTCCAATTATTAGGATTTGTCCAATTGCCATTGCCCGTGAAAGTGTATTGAACAGGACCATTCGCCTGAACCCTGAAAACTGTTCCAGTGTAAAGCGATGGAATGTACAGTTCTCCATCCTCAGATTCTCCTATGTCTGCAATACCACCTACGGGTATCGTCTGAGAAGAGGTATCATAAGTTTTAGTCAATGAGTCGTACTTCACTTTAAACAATTGCCCTGAAAAAAAATCCGCTCCCAAATAATAACCCTTCATCGAAAAAAACGTCTCTCCACGATACACAGTCCCACCGATAGCAGAAGAACCAAGTGTCGGGTACGTCAGAAATGGGAATTTATACTTTGGAGCGTTGCAACCACTTGTAAGATTATAATTACTATTGCCCTCATAACAACGCCAGCCATAATTGACCCCCGCCAAAGAATCTTTGAGACAATGATTAAATTCCTCAAAAGCATTTTGTCCAACATCACCAATCCACATATCACCCGTGAGTCGGTCAAAATTCCAACGAAAAGGATTCCTCAGACCATAAGCCAATACTTCGTTAGGAGCAGTATTGCCTGGAAGCACAAGATTACCAGGCGGAATGGTATAAAAAGGAGGGGTTTCCGAAGTATTGACATTCAAACGGAGCATTTTGCCAAGTAACACGCTGTTATTCTGTGCGTAATTGAAAGGGTCTCCTCCACTACCACCATCGCCAGTGGAAAGGTACAAATATCCATCTTTTCCGAAGCGTAAAGTACCCCCATTATGATTAGAAAAAGTAGAATGAGGTACTGTAATGACTATTTTTTTAGAAGAAGGTCTTGCCAAATTGGTAGAATCATTGGTACTACCAATCTTGTAACGAGCCACCTCCAAATCACCAGTAAGAGTAGTGTAAAAAACAAAGAAAAAACCATTAGTCTTATACTGCGGATGAAAGCACATACTGAGTAAACCCTGTTCTCCTCCAGTCGAGATTCCTGTTATTGTTAAAAAAGTACCTAAAGCAGCAAGATTTTTATTAAAAACTTTAATGATTCCACCTTTTTGGGGAATAAACATTCTGTTAGAGCCATCTCCAGCATGGACAATCTGTATAGGTTGCGTAAGCCCAGTAATAACAGAATTGAGAGAGACAGTAGGCTGAGCAAAAATTGAACTGCTCGAAAGTAAAAAAAGAAGGATTGAGAAAACCTTTTTCATTGCAAGAAAACGTTTTAGTATGTTGTCTTCAAATATACGAAATAGGTTCAGGAATGGACTGTCCGATTACTCATTGTAAGGCAAAAATAAGGTCATTGATTTTTTCAATGACCTTATTTTTGCTTTTTCTATTTTATCTAATGTCAGTAATTGCAACGGCATCCATGTCTGTGAAGTCCTTATTTTCGCCTGCCATTCCCCAAATGAACGAATAATTGGCTGTTCCAGCACCTGAGTGAATTGACCACGGTGGCGACAAAACCGCTTGGTGATTATGTACTAATAAATGTCGGGTTTCTTGGGGTTGTCCCATAAAATGAAAAACCGTTTGATTGTTAGGAACATCAAAATAAAAATAGGCTTCCATCCTGCGGTCGTGTATGTGTGCAGGCATAGTGTTCCAGATACTACCAGTTTCCAAAACTGTTAGTCCCATCACTAATTGACAACTTTTGATACCATCGTTGTGAATATACTTGTAAATAGTTCTTTGATTACAGGTTTCGCCACTTCCCAAATTTACCTTAGCGGCTTCTTCTTTGTTGAAATGTTGATTGGGATATTCCTGATGTGCTGGCGAGGAAAGTAGGAAAAAAACAGCAGGATTCTCAGCATTATTACTTTCAAAAGTGACATTTTTTGTGCCTTTTCCTAAATAAACACAGCCTAATTTATCCAATTCAAAAGTTTCTCCATCAGCGTTTACTTTTCCAGTGCCACCAACATTGATAATGCCTAATTCTCTTCTTTCCAAGAAAAAAGACGATTTCAGATTGTCATAATTACCAAGATTAATAGTTTGATTTGTAGGTTTTACGCCACCCACCACCATACGGTCATAATGGGTATAAATAAAATTGATGGCATTGTCTTCAATGAGAGATTCCATCAAAAAGTTCTTTCGTAATTCTGCCGTATTCATTGTTGCGGCTTCTCTTGTGCTTATTGCTTCTAAAATCGGGATTGGTTGCATTTGAAATTGTTAAGTTTTGAGTTGATAAGTTGTTAAAATGTGAGTACTTACCATGAATAATCAGTAAAGTTTTAAAGCGAGTGTCATTCAGCCGAAAGCTCTTTCCTATCTTCCCATCCAACCGCCGTCAACGGTCAGTATTGTTCCGTGTACATAGTCGGAGGCAGCGGAGGCTAAAAAGACAGTTGCTCCTGCAAAATCTTCTGGTTGTCCCCAACGCCCTGCGGGAATTCTGTCTAAAATCGTTTTGCTTCTATTGGGGTCATTTCTTAGGGCTTCGGTATTGTCTGTGGCAATATAACCAGGGGCTATTCCATTGACATTCACACCTTTACCAGCCCATTCGTTGGCTAATGCTTTTACTAAACTACCAATTGCACCTTTGCTTGCGGCGTAACTTGGCACATTGATTCCGCCCTGAAAAGTAAGCAATGAAGCCGTGAAAATGATTTTACCACTACCTTGTTCAATCATGTGTTTTCCTACTTCTCGACTAATCACGAACTGAGAATCCAAGTTTATAGCCATTACTTTATCCCAATAATCATCCGAATGTTCAGCTGCAGGATTTCGCATAATTGTTCCAGCATTGTTGACTAAAATATCAATGCGTTTTTGTTCAGAAAAAAGTTTCCCCAAAAAAGCATAAACCGAATTCCTATCGCCAAAATCAGCTTGATACGCCTTAAACTCTCGTCCCAAAGCCTTAATTTCTTGCTCGATTTCGCTTCCTTCCAAAGCAATTGTAGCAGAAACTCCGATGATATTTGCCCCAGCTTCTGCCAGAGCAATCGCCATAGCTTTACCAATGCCTTTGTTGCAACCCGTTACGAGGGCAGTTTTATTTGTTAAACTAAACAGTGTTAAAATACTCATATTTTGAAGTAATGGTGAAATAATTACCGATTTAGACCTATATTCATTAATAAACAAGGGTAATCTTGGTTTTTTTTAATGCAAAGGTTTGCGGAAACGGTTGCGTGAAAATGGAAACAAATACCTTTTCTATGAGACTCTTAAAACATGATTTTTCCCTATTCATTAGTACAGAATCAGTCGTTTATATATCTATTCTGAATATTTTTCCGTTTAATTATTTGCAAAAAAGAATAGATGGTCGAACTGACTTCTTATTTTTGTATTTCAAAACTCCTAATATTAATACGTTACTGTTCTTTAATGAACAATACAAATTAACTCACCCACCCTTTTGAAGCTACAACCATTACTAAATGATTGTACTTTCAAATTTTCAAATTCTTTATGTTTTCATTGAAAAAAAATATTCTTTGTATTGCCTTTATTATTTTGCTGACTAATGTCATATCGGCACAAATTTCTATTACTTCGCCATTACTTCGGGCAGTGTATCAGCGTGGTAAAGACGGGCAAGCTACTGTCTCTATCACAGGAACTTATACTACTGCGATTGATAAAATTGAAATAAAACTGAGCCAAGTCATTGCTAATCAGGGTACTGCGGTGGATTGGACAGAATTTCCCGCAAAATTGATTAATGGAAATTTTATCTCTTCATTCACCATAAAACAAGGTTGGTATAAACTGGAACTACGGGGCAGTTTGAAAGGCATAATTGTAGGACAAACAAGCCTTGAACGAGTAGGAGTAGGGGAGGTTTTTGTAATAGCTGGACAATCCAACGCCGAAGGGTTACTCAATAAAGGAGAACAAGGGGCAGTAGATGACCGTGTGAATTGCTACAATGCTGAAAATAATTATGTATCAGGTGGAATAGATTATGTAAAGTTAAATCCATTCTCAAAATTAGAGCGTAACGTAAAAATTGCCCCACGTGGACAAGGGGCATCACATTGGGGAAGATTGGGAGATTTATTGGCAGCTCGTCTGAATGTGCCAATTATGTTTTTTAATGTTGGTTTCTATGGAACATCAGTCAGGAATTGGCAAGAAAGTGCCGAAACAGGCATCACCACCAGTGATTATGTATCCAGTGCGGTCTATTTGAACGGAACACCCTATTCTAACATGAGGGATGTTTTACATTATTATTCTCATTTACTGGGAATTCGGGCTATTTTGTGGCTTCAAGGAGAAACAGATAATATCCCCGCCTCAACGCCAAGGGCTGTTTATAGTTCAAGATTGAAAAAAGTCATTCAAAAAACCAGAGATGACTACGGCAAGGAAATTTCTTGGGTTGTCAGCCTCACTTCGGTAACAACAGGCAATGGTTTAGAAACTTGCTTTAATACTTTCAAAGCATCAAATCAGGAAGTTTTAGAAGGACAAAAGGCAGTTATCAGAGAAACCGCCAATATTTTTCAAGGACCAAACACTGACAATATTCAAAACCCAGGTCGCCCAGATTGTACTCATTTTGCCAATCAAGGATTAATTGATTTAGCCAATGCTTGGGACACCGCCCTGAATGACAATTTTTGGGCAAATTCTAAGCCTCATGCTCCAGCATTAGTGCCAGACTATTTTGTTACTTGTGATGTTCAGAATAATGCCGCAAAGGTAGAATTACCACAAGGTTATAAAACTTACGGGTGGTCGAGAAGTAATAATTTTACATCCTTTGCCAGCACGCCCACCATTAATCTCAATAGCGGAACGTACTATGTCCGTTTAGAAGACAATAACGGTAACTTTTTGATGCTTCCGCCCATCACAGTCAAGGCAGCAGCCGTTGGTACACCATCTATAAATGTGGAAGGGGCAACTACTTTTTGTGAAGGTAAACAAGTAAAATTGACCTCAAATCAATCATCTACCTTTTTGAGTTATCAGTGGAGTGACGGTACGGATTCGCCAAGTATTACAGTAGATAAAACGGGGCAATTTTCAGTAAAAATCACGGATATTTATGGTTGTCAGTCTCAGAGTTCAAGCACTATTGCTACCAAAAGAAATCCACTTCCTGCCAAGCCGAGTATCAATAATTTATCTTCAAAAGTTTTTTGTGAAGACAACAGTGTAACGCTTGAAGTTGACCAAGTTGCTAATCAATATGTCTGGAGTAATGGCTCGAATAATCGCAGTATTAAAGTAAATACGACTTCGGAATATAATGTACAAGTAATTGATGCGAATGGTTGTGTTTCGCAAAAGTCTGATAATCTTGGAGTTACAGCTTTGCCATTGCCCCCAACGCCAGCAATTACTGCTGACGCACCCACGATTTTTTGCGAAGACAAAGGCGTGACTCTGACAACATCTGACGAAAAGGCAACAAAAGTTTCTTGGAATAAAGGACAGACTGCCCGCAGTATTTTTGTAAATAAATCAGATACTTTGTTTGTAAGAACCGTTGATTTGTTTGGCTGTGTCTCGAAACCCTCATTGACAGTTATTACCAAGATGAATCCGACACCAGTAACACCAAAAATCACTGCAAATGGAGACACCGTTTTTTGTGAAGGAAGAAATATTACCTTGTTTTCAAACAAAGCAAATCCATCGCACGTGACTACATGGACAATTGCTCAGGAAGGAATCACCAAAGATTATCGGACAGAACAATTTGGAGTAAATATTTCGGGGAGCTTTCAGGTAGCGGCAACAGACCAAAACGGTTGTGTTTCTAAGCAATCGGATAAAGTTTTTGTTTCGGTAAAACCCAACCCAGATGAGTTAAATTTGATACGACTAAGCCCTTATACTTTACAAGCCCAAAATCAAAAAACCTCCGCTCCAGCCCCCAATGAGTATTATTGGGAATTTGGACAAGATAATACTCCCCTGAAAAGTAAGACACAGTTTCAGAGAATCGACCAAGAAGGTTTGTACCGAGTACGTGCAAGAAATATTTATTCCACACGCTTTTATGGGGAAAAAGTTTGTGAATCAAAGTCCACTCCACAGCAAAGAATTATCAAGTACGACGACGCAGGATTATCACTTTTTCCAAATCCGAACACGGGTAGATTTCAGATAGAATCAGCCTATCCTTGGGAAGGCACAACCGTAAGAGTGTATGATTTTTTAGGAAGAATACTTTTTGAAGAAAATGTAGGTACAATGAACAACCGCAAACAACTAAACCTTGATTTGCGACAAGGAGAATATATTTTTGAAATGCAATCTGCCAATAA
>JAAFJL010000058.1 GCA_013298865.1 Cytophagales bacterium
CAACAGTTATTGGCAGATTATTTTGCCAAAAAAGTTGACAATCAAGTAGATGCACTTTTTGAAAGCAACAACTGGGATGCTTCAAAAGTTGATGAATGGCTTAGTGAGCATTCAAGAACACCTTATGTTCACTAATTATGAGAGTTGCTATCGACACAAATTGTTTCTTGGCTATTATTCCCAAACTATCCCGTTATAGACCAATCTTTGACGCTTTTCGTCAAAGAAAGTTTGAATTGGCTATTTCTACTGAAATTTTGAATGAATATTCTGAAATTTTTACTCAAAAAATGACGGCTGAAATATCAGAAAACCTTATAGAACTCATCTTAAAACAGCCCAATGTTATTCAAACAGATATTTTTTATCGTTGGGTATTGATTACAGCTGATTATGATGATAATAAATTTGTTGATACTGCTATTTCTTCAATCTGCGATTATATCGTAACCGTTGATGGTCATTTCAAAGTTTTGAAAGAAATTCCTTTTCCAAAAGTATCCACTGTTAGTCTTGATGAATTTTTGGAAATTGTTAATGGTTTTGAGTATTAAACATCAAAACCCAACTACTATGTACGAACCTCCTAAATTGGAGTCATCTTCAGCAAGTAGAATCTTGGTCATTTTGCTAAAATTGGTTTTGTTATTACTTAAAAATCATTACTACTAATTTTCCTAAAAATTGATACCAAAAGTACCCTCCACCAACTGCTGCAACTGCCCCTATCGTGAAGAATTTAATTCTAAGTTCTTTATTCCAAAACTTCTTAACTATCTGATAACCAACAAAAATCGTTATTAGAAATTGAATAATCCATGAGATAAATTGAGCTATTTTTAGGTTATATAAATTTCCAAAAAGGGGTAATAATTTATTAGAAAATTCCACTTTTTTAACTAAAAACCATAGAGGATTATGATTGTACCATGCCACAATCGTTTCAACTGTGCCTTTTAACATAGGAAAGAAAAGAAGAGAACCAATCAGAATAAGTATGGTTTTCTGAGTCTCAAAACCTTTTTTACTAATGGAATAACTGGCGAATAATAAAGTATAGGCATAAACTATGTGCCAAAAGAACATAAAAGACATCTGCCAATTTACATCTAAACAGCCTGCGGGTCCTCTGCGAGTTATTATGTAACCATCAAAACCAATAGTTTTATAGACTAAAATGCCAGTGATTAACAATATAATTTTAGAAAATGATTCTGCAATGAAGCAAAAAAATATGATTTGGTAGAAGGTCTTATTGATAAATTTCATTGGTAAGATGATTGGTTAAATTTCTAATGTGATAGGGCTGAATACCACCTCCATTTGCAATTCATAAACTTTTCGATTCAATCTCAGCCCTGATTTATTGATAAAAATATGCTTTATTTTCTTCAAAATCTGGAAAATCTGTATCGCTATATTTCTCACTATTTTCATTGATTTACCGTACTGAATCGTATTGACTATTGAGGCATTTATGAATGTTGTTTCGCCAATTTGTACCTGTCCATGTGCATCATGTAAGTGTCCGAATACGTGTAAGCGAGGTTTGATTTTTTGCTGAACAGTTTCTAATAAATCCTTACAACCTTCGTGTTTTCCTTTGGGGTCAAAATCTAAAATCCCGAAAGGTGGGCAATGCGTTATCAAAATATCGGTGTCTTCTGGAATCATCTCCCAATGCTTTCTGATTTCCTCTCCACGTTCTCGACCAAAAACCCAACCTTGATAATTTGGCGAAATGGGCGAACCCCAAATTTTTAATCCTTCAATCTCAACGCCACAATCATTTAGATATATTCCATTGGTTATCAATATCTTAGCCATTGACGGTACGGATTCCAAGTACACATCATGATTACCCGCAATAACAATCTTGTGACGGTGGGGCAATGTCCCTAACCACTCGTTAAACTCCTTTATTTCATCAATTCCACCTACGCAAGTCATATCTCCTGCATGAATTAGAATATCTCCATCGGGGATTTTTAGGTCTTTGTGGAGGTTATGGGTATCTGAAATGCAGATGATTTTCATGGTATCCTGCCTGATGGTTCAAATATTGACTAATGTACTGATTTTCAATCACTTATACCTGACACCTTTTTTATTTTCTATCTATAATTTCTATCGCTTTTTCTAACAATTCATCTCGTTTTTCTCTTATTCCTCGAATTGTCGGTTTAAGTTCTATGTCAGGTATGATGCCGATTCTTTGAGTTTCTTTTCCGTCTGGATAATAAACGCCGATACCACTAATCCAGGTGTTGATGCCACTTGGCAAATAAAATTGTGAAATATTGCCATCTGCTCCCGCTGTGGTTGAACCAATAACAACAGTATTTGGGTGAACCCGATATGCCATCGTATGAAATTCTGCCGAACTTTGGGTAATCTCATTTACTAAAATAACGACTTTACCTTTATAATAATTTGTATTTCGTTTGCCTACTTTTATTGGTTTAGTAAAAGTAAAAAGACCAGGATTTTCAATGCTACCCTTTGTAAGTTTAGTAAATGAAGTACTTCTGGGCAATAAATAGTCACTCAAAGCATAAATCGGAAAATCAGAAGGGTAATTTCTAATATCGATAATTACTCCTTTGGTTTTTTCAATTTCTCTCCAAATTTTTGGTAAAAATCGCTTTTTCAGTGAACCATTATCAATGTATGCGATGTCTTTATCTATCAATTTGAAAAAAGTATCAGAAACTTGATGTGTACTCTCTAAATTGATTTCCTTTGAATCGAATGTTTTTAAGGTTTGAATCATTACTTTATCATTTTTTATGAACTCAATGATAATCGTAGAGTCATTTGTTCGTAAAAGGCTGGCAGCAATATTTCTTAATTTTGTCGGGTAATTTGATGCAGGAGCATATTTTAATCTATCTTTTACTATTGCTTCAATCGGCTTATTGTTTATCATCGAGATTACATCACCAATTTCTAAACCCGTTTGCTTTCCTAATTTTTCATCATAAAAACCTGTTACAACGGGTTTATTTTCAATAAATGTCAGTTTGGCGGCAGCAAAACGAAGCCCAAAATGATTATTCAAAGCCTTGTAATTACCCCAAATATTGGCGTGGGTGTCGTGTACTCGCCCAATAAGCTCCAAAAGGGTCAATGTATAAGCGGTTTCATTATTTGCCTCAATAATTTTGGGGATAAACTCCTCTAAAACATTTTTCCAGTCTTCTTCGATTAAGTTTTTGTAGGGAAAGTAATATTGAATAATATTCCAATATCTGTACAAAGCCAATAGACGAAATCCAGCATCAGCATAGTCCATTGACCGATAAGCATTTTCGTTTATAAAATTAGCGTTACCAGCAGGTTGTAGCTCTATGTAAAAATGCTCTTTTGGTCTGTTCGCATTCTTTACTTTTAGCAACAGAGTGGCGAGTTCCTCTGAAAAATTGGAAGCTGTTATCCAATCTAAATCGGGTTTAATTTTAACATCTGACGATTTGTAATCAGTTTTGTTACTTTCGGAAAAAAGACCAAGATTTTCTATCCATTTAATCAAAATTTCATCTCTATTTTTTTTACTTTCCGAATTTAGAATTTTAGGAAGAACCCTGAAAAGTTCAAAATCCCAGTTGTATTCCCCTTTGGCAATATTTGGGTGATAATATTTTAAGAAGCCCCAAATTAAGCCAAGGGATTTAATATTTTCAATCTGATTTTTATTAATGGGAATATCTGCAATCCGAGAACCTTTATCAAATTCTGTGTCTTTTTCGGCAGGGAGCAACTTTTTTTCAAACGGTTTTAGGTCTTTAATATCTGTTCCGTCGATAGTGACATTAAATTTATCGAACCATACTTTTCCTTTTCCAGCCAATAATCCCCCAATAATAATTTGTTCTGTTTGTTGGGGATTCAATTTAAGTGTTATCGAATATTGTGTCCAGTTTGTTGTACCCTTTATTCCATTTTTACTCATATTTTCAAAACCCAGAGAAGGGTCAATTCTCATCCACAGACCAGCGTAACCATTGGTTACATTCTCAGTTTTGATGTAACCAGTTAGCGTTATTTTCTTACCAGAGTAGTTATTTGGAAGTTGAAACGACCAAGCCTTAAATGTTGGATTTCCTTCTTTAAACTCAATTGATGCAGCATATTTTCCACTTTTTACGTTTATTGAATCAAGAGAAAGCGTATAATCTGAATGCTCAAAGTCGTTCCATCCAGTTAACTTTCCATTTTGAAGCGTCTCAAAATCAAGGTTAAGTTTTTGAGTTATTTCTTTATTTTGGCAATAAGTCGTTACTGCAATGAATGAAATTAAAAATGTCAAGATTGATTTTTTCACGGTAGGTTTATTTTTTAAAATGGTTCTAAACTCCTTAATTTTCTCAATTCCACCTACGCAAGTCATATCTCCTGCATGGGAATTTTAGGTCTTTGTGGGTCGGAGGTGCAAATGACTTTCATTTTAACTTTGATAAAAACGAATCAATCATTGAGTAAAAATTATCTTTCAAAATCAGTTCTGCACCTAAATGCCCCCCTTTGTACAAAACTGCGAAATCTACAGGAATATCATCCAAAAGAAGAAATTTATCATCTTTCCCCACAAAATATAGTTGTGGTTCTTTTTTGTCAATCGGCTCAAGGAATTTATCTGGAAGCGTTATGTTTGCTCTTGCCAAGCGTTTTAGGAAGGTTTTGGGAGAAATCAATGGACTATCAGCCATTATAAAATCTAATTTTATTTTGGTAATTAAAGGGAAATATCCCCCCATCGAAAAGCCCAAAGAACCCACTTTATTTTTAGGATATAATTGCTTGGCGTGACTCACAACTGCTTCAAAATCAAGCAAAAACTCATTATGAAAAAGCAAATTTGTGGTATCAACTTTAAAGTCTTGACTATGACCATAACCTCTGTAATCGAATGTAATTACGTTATAGCCTTCATTTGCTAAATTCAGAGCTTGACTGATAAAATAGCTCATATTCCCTGCGTCCGTTCCACATATAATAATAGTCGTGTTTTTAATTGTCGATTTAGGCGTAATATCCCACGTATTTATCTCAAAATTATCTATCGTTTTGATTTTCAGTTCGTTATAAGAAAATCCAAACTGTTTTGGTGTATAAACATAATCCTTTGCAGGTTTCATTCCAAAACTAAGTGTGAACGAAAGGGTAAAAATTAGGCTGAGAATTGGTAGTCTGTTTTTCATTATTTTGAGGAGTTTATTGTGTAAAAATTATAAATAGGGGTTTAAGAACCCTGTATCAGATTTTAGAATCTGACACCACGAAAAAATTTGATTTAAAGATGTAATTAAGTTCACCCTCGCTAACCACGATTTATAACCCCAATGGAATTGTCGGGGTGGAAATGCTCTTGCGTTTTTAACGCATCACTCAAACAGGCAAGATCACTTCAAACTCACTGCCTTCTCCCAATTTACTTTGTACATTTATTTTGCCGTGATGCTCTTCTACCATCTTTTTTACGTAGCTCAAACCCAAACCAAAACCCTTCACGTTATGGATGTTTCCCGTGGGGACACGATAGAACTTCTCGAAAATACTTTTGATTGAATCTTTTGTCATACCGATGCCTTTATCACTGATTATCAGAGAGATACCTTCTGGAGTGTCTCTTGTGGTAATCGTAATCTGAGGACTTTCGGGCGAATATTTATTGGCATTGTCCAACAGATTCAGTACCACGTTTGTCAGGTGTAAAGCGTCTGCCTGAAGTATCGTTTTTTCGGCTTGTAGATCCAATTCAACCATGCCATCTCGTTGTTCAATTTGGGGACTGATATTTTCTAAAGCCTTCTCAATAATTTCATGCAAATTGACTTCTTCAAGATTTAATTCTACTTCTCCACGATCCATCTGTGCAGTCTGCAAAACTTTTTCTACCTGAGCCCCCAGCCGTTTATTTTCATCCAAAATAATATTCAAATACCTGTTAAACATAGAAGGCGTAGCGGCAATATCTTTATCTTGTAACATCTGAGTAGCCAAAGAAATCGTAGAAATTGGAGTTTTGAATTCATGGGTCATGTTATTGATAAAATCGTTCTTGATGTCGGCTAATTTCTTCTGTTTCAAAATCGTACTCAAAGCCACATAAAAACACGCAATCATTACCACCATCAATAACAGTGAACTCAGGTAAGTCATCCACATATTTTTGAAAACGAAGGAGTTCTGATTCGGGAAAAAGACCGTCAAAAAGTTTTCATTATTGGTAAAATCATTCGGGAAAAGATTGACATTGTAGCAATCTTTAAAGTTTTTCAACCCATTATATTTGAAATTTGCCGAAGAAGCATAATGCAATAATGGTTCTTCCTGAGCCCTAATACCATATTCAAAAGCTAAATCTATGCCTTTGGCTCTCATTTCTTGTTTTAAAAGTGAATCCAGAATAAAGTAATTAATTCGTTCATAGATACTCCTTTTCTTGAATAAAAAGTCATTAAAAACCTCCTTTGCCATTTCGGTTTTGTTCAAGGCTTTGGTGTATTCTTCGGAAGGCTTAGGGGCAATCTGATGCGGTAATTTTCTTGATTTCTGAGCTTGTAAAACCCGCAATCTTCTCAGGGAATCTTCTTTTCGTAACTGCTCGTCACGTGCCTGCATGACGCTCGACACGATGTCATCCAATTGCTTACTTTCATTGATTCTTTTCTGAATATCTTCAACATCAATATTCAATGAAAACTCTTCATATTCACGTATTTCACCATTGGGCAGTACCTCAATATTTCTGGAAACTAAAATATCAGAAGGCAAAGTCCCTGTGGCTAAACCGTCTAAACCAATTGTATAGGGGGCAGTATCTGGCTTAGCAATTTTGTTTTTATTTCGCTTGACAATTTTACTGGAGGCAACTTTATTGTTATCTTTTTGGACAGGTGTTGGCTTGGCAACCAATGCTTGTAAACGTCGTTGTTGTTCTTCGGCTTCTACCTTTCGTTGAGCCAAAAAATACATCTCTTGTTTCTCTAACTTCCTCACTACCTGATTCATAGCATCGTGTACATCACTGGCAAACTGCTCATTTTTTGAACGCACCGTAAAGCTAATCCAGTACATCTGAAAGGCAATAAGCCCCAGCAATGCACCCGACATAAGGGTAATAATAAAATTTATTTTACGTTTTGTCATTCTGATAGAAATATCTCAAAGCCATAAGGGACTGTGTATTAAATAAACTACCAATTTTAGACTGGCAATTTTTTGATTAAACAATCATCTTTTTCTGCTAATAGCACCGCTCTTTAATGAAAAAGATGGGTAGTATAATTGAAAAAGTGTCGTATTAAAGGGTAGTTTATTTCATACACAGTCCCTAATTCAAACGCAAATATAAAGCCCTTTGGTACGTCCAAAATAGGTTTAACATCTTTTAACAGATTGTGGACTTTATCAAAAAGAAAATATCTTCAAAATCACGAGGAAAACAAAAGCAAATTAGTGCAATCTTTACTTTCTTTGTGGAATGCCGCCCAGTGACTTTTGTAGTAGAAGCTGTTTAAACTTACTCTTTTGACTAAAATTATTGAAACCGAATTCAAACCCCGATATTTATGCTTATTCGTAAATCTATCTTGCTAATTTTTATCCAAATTGCTATATTTTCGCTGGTTCATGGTCAGTCAAAATTATTGGAGCAAGAAGCACAAATGCCAGAGTTAGATTTGGCAGTGATTGATGATGTTCAGACAGGAATTACGCATCAGGAAAAGTTGTCAAATTCTAATGGAAAAGTTAGAATTGTAGAATTTTGGGCAACTTGGTGTAGTAGTTGTATCGCTAAAATGGGCTATCTCCAAAGCCTCAAAAATCAGTTTCCGAATGAAGTAGAAATCATTGCTATTTCGGATGAATCTCTCGACAAAACTCTTCCATTTATTCAGAAACGAAACCTTTCATTCAAATTTGTCGTGGATAATGCTTCTGTAATTTCTCAGAAATTTGAAGTTGGGGCATTGCCCTTCACGATTGTTTTAGACAAAAATGGGAAAATCAAAACCATCAATAATTCAGAGTCTGTTACGCCAAAAGTAATCAGAGATATGATGGCGGATAGACCTGTTGTTTTTGAAAAACCTGATACTTTCACGATTCCAAACGTGGCAGATACTGCCCAGACAAACCTACAAAATCGGAGAGTTTTTACTGAATTTCGTCTCGATGTTCCTGGCTTTATGAAAGATGAATATGTGGGCGAATACGCAGGCAGGAGAATCGTGATGTACAATATGCGAATTGGACAAATGGTAGGAATGTTGTCTAATTGGGGACAAGCTACGATGGCTCGATTTAATATTTCTGAATCACAAACCGATAGATTATACTGTTTGGATTTTATTGTTGATGAAGAAAATGCCGCTCACCGAGCCGAATTGGCTTTGGAGTTTTTACAACAACGTCTTCCAGAAAAAATCAGTACTCGCACAGAACGAGTAAAAGGCTACGTTTTGGAAGTAAGCAATAAAGACAAGATTCCAGAAAAAGCAGAGAAAAATATCCAATTCGTCTCTACGGCAACGACCCAAGATTTAGCGGCAGAAATCAGTAGTTTACTGAAAATTCCCGTAAAAAATAATACAGATGTCAACCACCGTTTTATCCTGACTATGAGCCGAATCCCAGAAGATATTGTCCTAATCAGAAAGATTTTAGAGCGAATAGGAATGGTTTTGGTAGAAAAAGAATTTGAACAAAAGATTTATGAGTAGAGATTGATTGTAGATTGGGGTTGTGTAAAAAGTATAGAGTTAAAAGTTGAAAGTATTTTTTCACCAAATAATATTCTGAAATAATCTTTGAAATCTCAATTTGAAGTATATTATTTGGAAATATTAAATTTTGCAGAATAATATTTCTGCTTGAAAACTTTCAACTCATAGACTTTAGACTTTTTACACAACCCCGTAAGAGCGTAACACCTATTCACTCCCCACAAAAACCAATCCTCCTTCATGCCCTAAATCGTGGTATTTTAGACTCAATATTTTTGATTCTTGAACTAATTGATTGGCGTAATATTTGGTGTATGACCCATCAATTACTAAGGTTTTGAAGTTGACTTTTCCCATAATTTCATCTAAATGTTTGACTGATTTATTGGCTAAAACCAAATAGTCGAATGAAGTATTTTTTATTTGTAAGTCTTTGTTTTTCAGTGACTCACGAATTATCAAAAAAGTTTTTCCTTTCCATTCTAATACTTCTCCAGCTTCAAAATGAGCAATTGAGTAGGGGCGTTTCTGGGAAACATGGGTAGCTGATAAATTTACTTTTAAGGTGTCCCTAATACCGTATTTCGACCATAAATTATTGAGCCGATAACCAATATCTTTCCTGCTTTTCAGAAATATTTCATCCGACAAAACAAAGGCTTCACTTCCTGCAATTACTGAAATTACAGTATGTTTATTGACCGAATGCAACACCAAAATTGATTGATTGGGGCGTTGGATTTTTTCATAAATATTCCAAGAAATCAAAACTACCAACACAATACCACTAAGATAAAGCCAAGCAATTTTACGAGTTTCAGCAAGACAAATTAGGCTAAAAATCAGAAAATATAGTAGCCACATTTCCCAAGAATGAATCCCGATAAAATTGATGATTGAATGAGGTAATCGTTCCGTGAAAAGGACTGATTCGTTCAAAATCCAAGTGAGATATTCCAGTATCTTACCGAGGAAACTTACGGCATTTTCCAAGCCCAAAAGCAAAAATATTCCTCCCAAAAGCACGAAAATTAAGCCTCCGATTAATACCACTGACGAAAGTAAAATCACGATGGGATTGGCGAACAAAAAATAGACTGGAAATTGATGAAAATAGTAAATCGTGATGGGTAAAGTAGCAATTTGTGCCGCTACGGCAACGGTAGAAACTTTCCAAAGACGGTCGGCAAGCCAGTAAAAAACGTTTTTTCTTTTGTCAATTTCGACCCAACTATTGAGGATTGGCTGAAAATAAATCATCCCAAAAACTGCCAAATAAGATAACTGAAAACCAACATTAAAAACAAAGAATGGACTGATAATCAGACAGATAAAGGCAGAGAAAGCAACGGTATTATAGCTGTTATGGTCACGCTGAAAAGTCTGGGCAATGGTGATAACCGAAAACATTATCGTGGAACGCAACACGGGCGAAGACAGCCCCGTAACAAAGGCATAGAACCACAAAATACC
The DNA here is from genome assembly GCA_013298865.1 of Cytophagales bacterium. GTDB lineage: Bacteria > Bacteroidota > Bacteroidia > Cytophagales > Spirosomataceae > JAAFJL01. Next base: position 10,206 of record JAAFJL010000058.1, read on the forward strand.
GAGTATAATTACTACGAAAGACGTTTTGCCAATATTTCCTTTCTTCTTCAAAAACCCTAACATCCCTGCCAAAACGATAAAAATTACCCCCACGTGCAAGCCCGAAACCGACAAAACGTGAATTGCTCCAGAAGCAGAATAGGCTTGAACAAGGTCATTGTCCAAATCATCTCTAAGCCCCAAAATCATGGCATTTGCAACACCATATTCTTGTTTTTTTCCTACAAAAGTGGTCAGTAAACTATCAGCTTTTGTGTTGGTGAAAATTGCCAAATTTGTAAACCAATTGGGCGTTTGATGCCCTACTTTTTCAATATTTTCTTCTCTGAGATAATGCTGGAAATCTATATTCTGAAAATGTAAAAATCGCTGATAATCAAATTCTTCTGGATTCTTGGGAGCTTCAACGGCATCTGGTTTTCCCTTCACAAAAAAGACATCTCCATAATGCGGTTTGGGAATATTTTGATTGTCGAAATACCAAAGAATTTTTCCCGAAATAGCAACTCTTTTTCCGTTAATAATTCCTTCTTTTACCTCTGCGGTAGCTTTCCAAGAATGTGGTTTTTCTTCGATAACGGATTCAATAACTGCTTGATAATGAGTGAGATATTTAATTTTATGGGAAAAATGATTGGGTGAATTTTCTTCTGTACGTGTGTAGGTAAGCAGATACCCCAGCAAAACCAAAATGAACGAACCAACAATACCCCGAATGATGGGAGATAAAATCTTTCGACGGAGCGAGTAAAGGGCAAAAAATATACCCAAAAATGCCACTAACACCAGCCACAAAGCAAGATGATAGTAAGGGAAATAAACCTGAGTAACTATTCCTAAAATCAATAAAAGTGTATAGCGAACGAATGGAAATGCGGTAAAAAGATTCATTAGTGGTTGTTTTTAGCAATCGTGATTATTCATACAAAATTACCTTTTATTTTATTCAAAAACTTAATAACTCACTTATCAAAACTCAAAGCTCATAACTTATTGCCCATTACTTATAAGTTCCTAAAGTTCTCGGCAACTTCTTTGTATAAACCCGATTCTATCATATATTTACGTAAATAAATACAAAAAAACTTTCGCAAGCAGTCAATGGAAAAAGAACTACCATCATCAAATTCACGGCGAGATTTCGTCAAGAAAGCCTCTTTGGCAGCCGCAGCATTTTACATTGTGCCTCGTCATGTAATAGGCAAGGGCTTTATTGCTCCTTCTGATAAACTGAATATCCTGGGTATCGGAGCAGGCGGAAAAGGACAATCAGATATTATGTTTTCGTACAATAAAGGTTCAGAAAATATTGTAGCCATTGCCGATGTTGACTTTAACCGTGCAGCAGATACACTGAAGCAATTACCCGAAAATGTCAAGAAATATAGAGACTGGCGAGAAGCATTAGAGAAAGAAAAAAATAATATTGATGCCGTAACTATCTCAACACCAGACCATCATCATGCGGCGGCTACTTTGGCGGCAATGCAATTAGGTAAGCACGTTTATACGCAAAAACCGCTTACGCATAATATTCATGAGGCTCGTATGCTTACAGAGGCAGCTCAAAAATATAAAGTTGTTACACAAATGGGAAATCAAGGTTCATCGAATGATGGACTAAGAACAACGCAGGAGTGGTTCAATGCGGGATTGATTGGGACGGTGACGAGGGTACATATTTGGACAGACCGCCCTGTTTGGCCACAAGGAATTGCCACGCCAACGGGTAAGTTTGACGTGCCAACAGATTTCCCTTGGGATTTGTGGTTAGGACCTGCACCAAGTCGTGATTTTCATCCAACGGCTTATCATCCTTTCAAATGGCGTGGTTGGTGGGATTTTGGTACTGGTGCAATGGGCGACATGGGTTGTCACCTATTGGACGGTGTTTTCAAAGTCTTAGGTTTGGGCTATCCGACTGAAGTTCAGTGCAGCGTGGGAGCAATTTTTACGAAAGATTGGGTACCAGAATATTTGCCAGATAGCTGTCCGCCGTCTTCAAAAGTAACTTTCAAGTACCCAAAAACTGCCAAAAATAACTCTGACATAGAGATTATTTGGTACGATGGTGGTATAAAACCAGACATTCCAGCAGAATGGGGCGATGAACCACTTTGGACAAATGGCGTGATTTATGAAGGTACTAAAGGTAAAATGGCGAATGAATTATACAACCAGAATCCTACATTATTACCAAAGTCAAGAATGGAAAATTCTGAGGTGAAAAATGTAAAGCCAACTTTGTATCGCATTGAAAATCAGGCATCTGGACATAATTATCATTGGGTTAAGGCGTGTAAAGCAGGCTATGGAAAAATGGAGACAAGTTCGCCGTTTGAGTTTGCTGGTCCATTAACAGAAATGATTCTAATGGGAAATCTTGCCATCAGAAGTTATACCTACCGAGAAGGCGAGCCAGGGCGTGCAGGGAAATTCCCAGGACGTAAGAAACTCTTCTGGGACGGAAAAAACATGAAGATTACCAATTTTGACTTTGCCAACCAATTTGTAGCACGAAAATATCGTGATGGTTGGAAATTGGGATAGGATTAGAGGAGTACTATGAATTAAGTACTAAGTCCTAAGTATTTGTCGCAGTTTTTTAACTCAATACCTCGGATTTTCTACATAACCCTTTTTGTGGTGATTTACACTTGGTAAAAATAAACGTTGTTTATTTAAACAAGACTACTTATTCCATTATATTTGTGCCATGAAAAACACAAACACAAACCATCACCACTTGATTTCCTAAAAAGGAAGGGCTGATGAGTATTGTGCATAGACAAAAGACACAAAAATTCAACAATATATAAAGCCTGATTCCTACAAGAGTCAGGCTTTTTTTAGCCCCCTGACCCCAGAGGGGGATTTTGTCAGCAAAAGAGATGTAACTAAGACAATGAAAACAGTAATTATAAAATACAATGCAGGGAATGTCCAGTCGGTGATGTATGCTTTGGATAGAATTGGAGTAAATTACCTCTGGACGAACGACGAATCAGAAATTCGTTCGGCAGACCGTGTGATTTTTCCTGGCGTGGGCGAAGCAAGTACTTCAATGGCGTATATTAAAGAAAAAGGATTGGACAAAGTTATACCCACTCTTAAACAACCCGTTTTGGGTACGTGTGTAGGTATGCAACTGATGTGCCGTTATTCAGAAGAGAACGATACAACCTGTATGGGAATCTTTGATATTGACATAAAGCGTTTTAAATCAGATACTTACAAAGTGCCACACGTAGGTTGGAATAATATTTATGATTTTAAATCACCTTTAACGAAAGGTCTCTCAGAAAGCAGTTTCATGTATTTTGTGCATAGTTTTTATGCCGAAATCAGTCCAGAAACAGTTGCCCAATGTGATTATGTCCAACCATTTTCGGCAATGTTGCAGAAAGATAATTTTCATGCCGCACAATTTCACACAGAAATTAGCGGAAAAGAAGGTCAACTTATTTTAGAAAACTTTTTAAAAATCAGTTAATTGTACGAAGTTTTAAGTATTAATTTAAGTTGTCCCGTCCTGACATAGTTTGACTTTTAGCTATTCTGTAAACAGACTTAGGACTTAATACCTAATACTTTGTACTCCCCTCCAAAAAGAACATGATACAAATTATCCCAGCCATAGATTTAATAGACGGTAAATGCGTCCGTCTGACACAAGGAGATTATTCTCAGAAAAAAACCTACAACGAAAATCCGCTTGAAGTTGCCAAATCTTTTGAAGATGCAGGTATTACTCGCCTTCATTTAGTGGATTTGGACGGGGCGAAACAGAAGCGAATCATCAATCATAAAGTCTTGGAATTGATTGCCACCAAAACCAATCTCCACATTGATTTTGGCGGAGGCGTACAGTCGGACGAAATGATTGAACTTGCCTTTAATTCAGGGGCAAAACAAGTAACTGGCGGCAGCGTAGCCGTGAAAAATCCAGCACTTTTTGAAGGATGGTTACAGACCTACGGAGGCGAAAAAATCATCTTGGGTGCAGATGCTCGTGATGAGAAAATTGCCATTTCAGGTTGGGAAGAAGCCACCACAAAATCTGTCTATGAATTTGTGGGTGAATACATCAAAAAAGGAGCAAAATACGCCATATCAACGGACGTTGCCAAAGACGGATTACTCCAAGGTCCAAGTTTTGATTTATACCAAAACCTCCAAGACCAATTTGCTGATTTACAGATAATTGCGTCTGGAGGAGTAGCAGAATTTGAGGATATTGTAAAGCTCAATGACATGAATATTTTTGGGGTAATTGTTGGAAAAGCGATTTATGAGGGACGTGTTACATTGAAGCAATTGGCGGAATTTAATCGGTAAAAACTCATACATTATAAGAGAGTACAATTTATTATACTTTGCTAAATGTGCTTATTTTAATGAGATTTAGCAGAGTATGTTTTATTATACTTTGCTAAATGTGCTTATTTTAATGAGATTTAGCAGAGTATGTTTTATTATACTTTGCTAAATGTGCTTATTTTAATGAGATTTAGCAGAGTATGTTTTACTATACTTTGCTAAATGTGCTATATTTTAATTGAGATTTAGCAGAGTATAATATTAAAAGTAATGATGTTTTAGGATATGTGAAATCGAAAAATACACTATTGAGTTAATTGTCAGCATATTCAGAAGTGTATTTTGTACTATTAAAAACCATGGAAGTAATCATTTTCTGCGGAATCCAAGCGAGTGGAAAAACGACTTTTTTTAAAGAAAATTTCTTCAAAACTCACGTTCATATTTCACTTGATTTATTGAAAACTCGACATCGTGAAGATAAATTTTTGGAGGTATGTTTTCAGACTCAACAACGCTTTGTGGTGGATAATACCAATCCTACAAAAGTTGAACGAAAGAAGTACATTTCCAAAGCAAAAGCACATAAATATAAGGTAACTGGGTATTATTTTCAATCAAAACTGACAGAATCTCTTGAAAGAAATAGTAAGAGAAAAGGTAAAGAAAATATCTCAGAAATAGGTGTGAAAGCCACTTTTAATAAATTAGAAGTACCTGATTTGGCAGAAGGATTTGACGAACTTTATTATGTTGAAATAGGAAATGATGGTTTTACAATAAAAGAATGGACGAATGAAATTTGATGATTTAGACTCAAAGATGAGGGTTTACGAGACCGCAAATGATGTTTGTGTCTTGCCCGAAATGTATATGGTCGCTCGTATAGACGGGCGGAGTTTTACAAAATTGACCAAAGACGTTCATCAATTCCAAGCTCCTTTTGATGAAAGATTTAGAGATTACATGGTCGAAACCGTAAAACACTTGATGAATTGTGGTTTCAATATCATTTATGGTTTTACCGAAAGTGATGAAATCTCGCTACTTTTTGACTTTAACGAAACTACTTTTTCACGAAAACACAGAAAATATAATTCAGTTTTAGCGGGCGAAGCAAGTGCAAAATTCTCTACATTATTAGGAAGTGTAGCCTCATTTGACTGTCGGATTTGTGAATTACCCAACAAGAATTTAGTGGTTGATTATTTCCGTTGGCGTAACGAAGATGCCCACAGAAATGCCTTGAATGCTCATTGTTACTGGCGTTTGCGACAAGACGGTTTTACGAAAGGACAAGCCACAAAACGAATTGAAGGAATTAGTAATGCGGATAAAAATGAGTTGCTTTTTAGTTACGGAATCAACTTTAATGAACTACCAAATTGGCAAAAAAGAGGCATTGGCGTTTATTGGAAAGACATCGAAAAAGAAGGCTTTAACCCTAAAACAAAAGAGAAAGTAATTGTAACCAGAAGACAGCTTTCAACAGATTTTGAGCTTCCAATGAGAGATGAGTATAATGACTTTATTTTGGAGATTATTAATCAGAATGAGGGGTAATATGTTTATAATCAATAGTTTAGATATTCTGATAAATTGCTACTAAAAAAATATGCTTACAAAAAGAATAATCCCCTGTCTCGACATTAAAGACGGGCGAACCGTGAAAGGTACAAATTTCGTTAATCTCCGAGACGCTGGTGACCCTGTGGAATTGGGGGCAATTTATGCCGAACAAGGTGCGGATGAATTGGTGTTTTTGGACATCACGGCAACGGTTGATAATCGAAAAACTTTGATAGACTTAGTCAGAAATGTAGCCCGAAACGTCAATATTCCTTTTACCGTGGGTGGAGGGATTTCTTCGGTTCAAGATGTTTCTGCCTTGCTGAATGCGGGGGCAGATAAAGTTTCGATAAACTCCTCAGCCGTCAGAAGACCAGAATTGATTGACGAATTGGCTTTACAATTTGGCTCGCAGTGCATAATTGTAGCAATTGATACTCGTCATATAGACTCCCCTTCTGGGGGCTGGGGGGCGGTACATACGCACGGAGGGCGAAAACCAACCGAACTCAAAACCATCGAATGGGCAAAAGAAGTAGAAAACCGTGGAGCTGGTGAAATCCTTTTAACCTCCATGGACACCGACGGTACAAAGGCAGGTTTTGCCAATGAACTAACCGCAACCATTTCTGGAAATGCCTCAATTCCCATCATCGCATCAGGTGGGGCAGGAACGATGGAGCATTTTTACGACGTTTTCACCACAGGAAAAGCAGATGCAGGACTCGCCGCCAGTATTTTTCACTTCAAAGAAATTGATATTATAGATTTGAAGACCTATTTGAAAGACAGAGGGATTTCGATGAGACTATAATTTTTGGTATCTTTACGAGAACATTTTAACATAAATCATAATGAAAAGTAGTTTTAGTGAATGGACATTAGACAAAATTGATGATGCCTTCGGAACGGTTCAAGTTGATAACATTCCTGAATTAGACGAATTATTGGCTTTTGAGTATGAATTCAGTGATTATGAAAAGCGTTATCTCACAACCTTAGCCGATAAATATCTCCATTTTGGCGGTGATAATTGGAATGAAGTCGAACTCGAAAACAAATTCATTAGTCCACTCATCGTTTTTGCAGATATTGACAATAAAAAATTTGCCTATTTCTTAGAACGAGAACTGTCAGGAGTAGTCGGTGAATACGAACTTACAGGAAAAGTAGATGGCATGATAGCATCTGGATATCGAAATCCCAAAAAGCCTTATTTTTGTTTGAAAGAATATAAGAGACAAACTGACCCCAACGGAGACCCACAGGGGCAAGCTGTTATCGCAATGATTGTAGGACAACATCATAATGATAGTAGTAATCCAGTCTATGGATGTTACATCGTAGGAAAAAGTTGGCACTTCATGGTACTAAAAGGGAAAGAATATGCCATCAGTAATGTTTTTGTAGGGTCAGACAATGAAATTTTTGATATTTACCGAATCTTAAAAGGGCTTCGTGTACATATAGAACGATTAATTTAGAAAATGAATTTAGATTTCAATAAACAAGGCGGGACTATCCAGTCGGGTCTAATACCCGCCATCATTCAAGATGCCAAAACTGATAAAGTTTTGATGCTTGGCTACATGAACCAAGAGGCTCTTGAAAAAACTGAGCAAGAAGGAATTGTAACATTTTTCAGTCGCTCAAAACAACGCCTCTGGACAAAAGGCGAAACGTCTAATAATTTTCTGCACGTAGTAGATATTAAAGTGGATTGTGATGAAGATACGCTTTTGATAAAAGTAAATCCCGATGGACCAACCTGCCATACAGGGGCAGATACTTGTTGGAATGAAGTTAATGAACCTGGACAAGCGGGTTGGTTAAATCATTTGAAAGCGGTTATCAGAGATAGAAAAGATAATCCATCCGAAAAATCATATACAGCAAGTCTTTTTGAAAAAGGGACAAACAAAATTGCTCAGAAAGTAGGCGAAGAGGCAGTTGAGTTAGTTATTGAAGCGATGGATAATAACGATGATTTGTTCAAAGGTGAAGCCGCTGATTTACTATTTCACTATTTGGTATTATTAGAACAAAGAGGAATGGATTTTGATGAAATTATAGAAGTATTAAAATCAAGACACGGCAAATCTTGAACAAATCTTATGGTAAATTTTATTATTAAATATCTCCTGATTGCCGTAGCAATTATGGTTGGAGCAAAGTATATAGACGGAATTGCAGTTAATTCTTTTCAAACCTCTTTGTACGTTGCTTTAGCAATGGGTTTTGTTAATACTTTTATCAAACCCGTGTTGAAATTTATTAGCTTCCCAATAACAATTTTAACCTTGGGGCTTTTTGCTTTGGTCATTAATGTTATTATGGTTTATGTTATTAAGCACTATATTCCAGGTTTTACAGTTCATGGTTTTGTACCTCCACTTATTTTCAGTTTTGGTATTTCATTGGTCAATTCAATATTAAGTTGGTTTTTCAGTGATAAAGACAAATAATAATGGCTCAAAACCCCAAATGTTAAATTTTATAGATTTTATTCAAAAAATCATATTTCTCAGTATCTTTGTATCTCTTTCTAAAGCATTGATATTAAGTGCTTTACCAAAAAAACTTCTTAAATTTTACTTTATCTAAAGTAGAATAACACTATTCCAAAGTTGAACTCCACTATTCTAAATTATTTGTTGCTAAATTAAAAGTATAGCTAAAAGCATCTAACTATCTGTAAATCAGTAAAATAAATATTGGTAAATATTTGGATTGTTGCTGATTTAATTTATATATTCGCAAAAGAATTAATAATTGGCATACTTTTTGAAATTCTGACATACAACAGGAAAAGCATATAAATTGAGTTTATTGCCTTCCTACGTGATACTTGACCGTAACCGCCATGAAAGTCAGGAATCAGATGAGACCATAAGTCTCATTCGTTTCTTTTAGATTTTTAAGCTGTTATTAATTTTGTCCTTACGTAGGTTAAACTTATAATTTGTATGAAAAACGCTGTAATATTATGCTTGATGATGCTATCAGGTACGATGCTAAAAGCTCAAAAAAGTGTATTAATTCCCACATCATTCTCTGAAAAAGACAGAGTTATGATTGCCAGTGTACTGGATTTAGGGGAATCATCTTTGTCGATGGAAGATAAAGACAAGAATAAATTGAATCGTTTTAAGAATATGGTCGTTGACCGTGATTCGATTTATTATGATGTAGAAAATGTAGCCACTTTTCCAGATGGTTCAGATGGACTCAAGAAGTTTATTTCACAAAATTTGGTTCGTCCCAAAAACTCGAAAGGAGAAACTGTTCTCATTAGATTTTTAGTAGAACGCTATGGTGAAATCAGCAAGGTTCATGTTGTTGCTAATGACTTAGATTTATCTCCTCAGCTTAGTGCAGAAGCGATTAAAGTTGTCAAGAAAATGGGAACTTGGAATCCTGCAAAAATTCAAGGAATAGAAGTTGCTTCTTATTATGTGTTGCCAATTAAGTTTTAAGAAATAGATTTTAACAAAAAAGCCTTCCCAGTTCATCCTGAGAAGGCTTTTTTGTTCCTAAAATAGTTCTCCTGCTCTGTATTTTGGTACAATTCCTAAATGTTTATAAGCTAATTCAGTGGCTTCACGTCCACGGGAAGTTCGTTTCAAGAAACCTTCTTGAATCAAAAAAGGCTCATAAACTTCTTCAATAGTTTCGGATTCTTCTCCGCAAGCTGTCGCAATTGTTGAAAGCCCGACAGGTCCACCTTTGAACTTTTCGATGATGGTTTTCAAGATACGAATATCCATTTCATCCAAACCATGCTGGTCAACATCCAAGGCTAACAAAGCCATTTCGGCAATTTCGATAGTGATAATTCCTTTCCCTTTTACCTGAGCAAAATCTCTTGTTCTTCGCAAAAGATTGTTGGCAATTCGTGGCGTACCACGTGAACGCCTTGCAATTTCATAAGCACCGTCGTCATCAATTGGGGTATTCAAAATCTGGGCAGAACGCTTTACAATTGAGGTTAACAATTTAGCATCATAATATTCCAAGCGGCAATTTATTCCAAATCTTGCACGAAGTGGGGCTGTTAGCATTCCCGCACGGGTAGTTGCCCCAACGAGTGTAAAGGGGTTTAAAGAAATTTGTACACTTCTGGCATTCGGACCAGAATCCAAGAGAATATCAATCTTGTAATCTTCCATCGCAGAATAAAGATACTCTTCTACAATGGGATTTAATCTGTGAATTTCATCAATAAATAAAACATCATGTGGTTGCAAATTCGTGAGCAAACCAGCCAAATCACTGGGTTTATCCAATACAGGTCCTGATGTAATTTTGATATTTGATTTTAACTCATTGGCTACAATATTTGAAAGTGTTGTTTTACCCAAGCCTGGAGGTCCATGTAATAGCACATGGTCGAGAGCTTCTTCACGTAGGCGTGCTGCCGTCACGAAGACTTTTAGGTTTTCAAGCACTTTATCTTGTCCCGCAAAATCATCAAATGACAATGGTCTGAGGGCTTTTTCAATTTCTTTATCTACCGAAGATAAGGTTTCGGTATTTCCTTTTAAATAATCTTCACGCATAATTTTTTGTAAGAATTTATGAAATAATACCAACAATCATTCATTTACATTAAGCAGTGGAACGGTTTCAGCATTATTCAAAAGTACTCATTTTTTCCCATTTTTGAGAGTGGTAATTGGGCAATGTTTACAAAAATATGGTCTGTAAGTTTGTATTCTGAGATAATTTTTGCAGTTTGTATCTTCAAATCTTTCAAAACCACAATAGCGAAGTTTTCAAACAACTTCAAAATCAATAGATTATGCAATCTCAATTTTTAGGTGAACTTGTTGGCACAATGGTGCTTATTTATTTGGGTAATGGCGTGGTTGCCAATGTGTTACTCAAAGGCTCAAAAGGAGAAAACGGTGGCTGGATTGTTATTACGGCTGGCTGGGCTTTTGCCGTAACAATTGGCATTTTTGTTTCCACCGCTTTTGGTAGTCCAGATGCTCATTTGAATCCTGCTGTTACGATAGCAATGGCTGTAAAATCTGGTGACTGGTCGAATGCCCCAATGTATATTCTTGCCCAAATGTTGGGGGCAATTTTGGGCGGAACATTAGTTTGGCTACATTATTTGCCCCATTGGAAACTTACCAGTGACGAAGGTCTAAAGTTAGCTTGTTTCTGTAACGCCCCCGCTGTGAGGAGTACAACCGCTAATTTTTTAGCAGAATTTATGGCAACTGCTCTACTAATTGTTGTTTTAGGGGCATTACCGAGTGTTGAAAATGGCTTAGGACCTTTCAAAGTAGGGATTTTGGTTTGGGCAATTGGTCTAAGTTTGGGTGGGTCAACAGGTTATGCGATTAACCCTGCCAGAGATTTAGGACCAAGAATAGCTCATGCAATTTTACCAATTTCAGGAAAAGGAAATTCAGATTGGTCATATAGCTGGATTCCCGTGGCAGGTCCAATTGCAGGGGCAATCGTTGGCGGATTGATTATTAGTATGTTGTAGCAGAAAATAATTAGAAAAGAGGTCAGACTTTTGCAGAAATTATCAATCAATTTCTACAAAAGCCTGACCTCTTTTTTGTGAAAATGCTCTAAGCCCTACTGATGCTCATCTCTCAACAAATCATTCACTGTCTTCACAGGATTGAAGGTAATCAGAGGAACTTCTACAAAAATTGTGTTCCAGTTTGCCATTGAACCATTCCAAAGTCCAGGGAGTTCTTGGGCTTTCAAATCTTTGCCACTTTTTGTCTTTTGAGTATTAAATCCTGTTTTTGGGTCACGGAAATTAGTAAGGTCGAAATAATCGCCTTTGAAAGTCTTTGAAGAACAAATCAAGTCCACGGGATTGAAGTGTGTAGAATCTAAAAAAATAGTCTTCTGTGAATCATCATTCATATCCACTTGGGCAGATTCTACAATTTGGAGGGAATTCGTGCCATCTTGATTTTTACACCAAAAAGGTCCACCGCCTGGTTCGCCAGTATTTTTTACAACACCACAAACCCGAATCGGACGATTTAGCTTTGCGTTGAAATAATTCACTCGTTCTTCATGCGACCAATCAGAAAATCCTTCGGGCGAAGTCACACATAACTGATGCTCGAAAAAATCTTTAATTTGTTCCAAAAGCGGCTCTGATGCCCACTCTTTAAGTTGGTGCAAATAACTAAAAATCTTGGCTTGCTTCTTCAATAAAACTCCTGCCAGTGCTTTTTTGTATTGCGTAGTTGTGTCTTTCAGACGGTCAGGGACAACATTATCTATATTTTTAATGAAAATTATATCTGCATGAATCTCATTCAAGTTTGCCAGTAAAGCTCCATGTCCAGCAGGGCGAAAAAGCAACGAGCCATCTTTTTCACGAAAAGGCTTATTGTCTAAATCAACCGCAATGGTATCGGTTGAGGGTTGTTGTTGAGAAAAAATTAGTTCATATTTTACGTTAAAAATTGCCTCATATTTTGCTAACACACTGTTAATCAGGGTTTCAAATTTTGATTGATGCTCTGGCGAAACCGTAAAATGTAGTTTTACAGTTCCTGAACTATTGGCGTAATTTGCTCCTTCTACCAAATGTTCTTCGATGGCAGTTCTTGCAGCATTTTCATACTGATGAAATTCCAATAAACCTTTTGGGAGTGAACCGTAACCCAAACCTTTTTCTGTGAGAAAATAATCTGCGATAGTATTCTCATTTGGGTTTTCAGGAAGTATTTTTTTCAAAGATTCTATGAAGGCAAAATCATTGAGTTTCTCGAAAAACTGGTCGATAGATTTATCTTTTTTGCCTTCTTCCAGAAAAGTAAATAAAGATTTAAACATCCTTGTAGCCGCACCCGAAGCAGGTACAAATTTTAGCAAAGAAAGATCTGTCGCTTTTTTATCAAAACACTTGATGTTTTCTGCTAATTCTTCTTCTGAAAGCCTTAGAATACCATCCCCAACGGTAGCAGCTTTTTGGAGTTGCATAAACGGGAAACCATCGGCAAAATCTTGAATTTGTTGGTTAACTATCTCTAAACTAATGCCTTGCGAAGCAATCTGTGAAAGGTCTTTCTCTGAAAACATAGTGTGATGGGTGTTTTGGGAAAAGGGTTTTATGAAAAAATCTAATAATGCCCTAAATTTCACAATCATTTTTCAAATTAACCTACTTTTTAGTAAAAAAATGAAATCTTTGTAGCTTTTTAAACAAAAAACTATGCCCCTCTTTATTGCAATTCTGTGTTTCTTTCAAATATTTCCTTAGTAATTGAGGGTTTCGTAGAATGGGTGAATGATGACAAGAAAGTATTTTTCAAACTTGATGATTTAATTGAAGAAATTCGTAAAACTCCATTTGAAGGTAAAGGTAAACCAAGACCCTTGAAACATGACTTAAAAGGTTCTGCGGGTTCGCCGAATTACCTAAGAACATCGAATTGTTTATCATGTTACTGATGATGAGGTTTATACTCTAAGTTGTCGTTATCACTATGAATAAGACAATACAAAAAAGAGGCTATTACCAATTCTGATAATAGCCTCTTTTTATTAAAAATTAAAACAACTTATTGATTATCAGATTATTATACTTTTAATTTTCAATTGCTTCCTCGCTTTATTGCCTGATAAATTACTTCATTGATACCCGTTCTGATATTCAAATCACTGAGTTTAGCATTGTTTCTGGTTGGGTAAACTCTGTTCGAGAGAAACACATAAACCAATTGTTGTTCGGGGTCAACCCATGTGTATGTACCCGTAAAACCCGAATGCCCAAAACTTACGGCACTGGCACTTGGGGCAGCACTTATACCAGCCTTCTTTCGGTCTGGTTTATCGAACCCAACTCCTCTTCTCGAATTTTCCTCTACCGAAAACGGATAGCTTGTCCACTGATTTACAGTTGCTTCGTTCAAGAACCGTTTCCCGCCAAAAGTACCTTTCTGGAGATACATTTGCATCAATTTTGCCAAATCGTTGGCAGTTCCGAAAAGTCCAGCGTGTCCACTGATTCCATCCAACATAGCAGCACCTTCGTCGTGTACCCGTCCATGAATGAGATTTTTACGGAAAAGAGAATCGTATTCTGTCGGGATGATTCTTGACAATGGGTAAATTTTCGTTGGATTAAAAGTCAACGTTTTTGCCCCCAGAGGCTCGTAGAAGGTCTTTTTCAAGTAAGAGTCCCAATCTTGCCCCTTGATTCTTTGAATAATTTGTGGGTACAAATAATAAGATAAATCACTGTAAACATACTCCTTTTTCTCTCTGAGCGGCGACTCTTCAATCGCTTTAAAAATCGTTTTTGAATACTCTTTATGAATCCAAAGTTGATTAGCAACCTGAATCGGAAACTCTGGAGATTCCTGATTAGCAAAAGTTTTTTCTTTCCAAATCGTAGGATTCTGAGCCAAATTCACACAATCTTTCCAGAGTTGTTTATCCGTCTGAATTGCTTTGCAAATCCGAGCCATTGCTTTCTTTTTTGAGAAGAGTTTCTCCCAAAAAGTAATTGTATATTTCTCAGAATACTTTTCTTTATAAATCTTACTTCCCAAGACCATTTTAGTAGAGTCAATACAGTCCTGCCAGAACGGAATCCATGCCTTTAAACGTGCCTGATGCGAAAGAATATCCTTATAAACCAAACCCGCTTTGTTGCTATTTTGCCAGTCTGGCATTAGGTCTTTCATCGTCATATTTAGGTTGAAAATTCCTTCGTCCTGAAACTTCATCATTGCCAAAACCGAAGTGCTAATTTTAGTTACAGAAGCCAAATCATAGAGGTCTGTCAACTGGACTTTTTCAGTCCCTTCATAGGTATGTTTTCCGTAGGCTTTCTGAAAAATCACCTTACCGTTTTTCGCTACCAAAACAACTGCCCCAGGTGTGGCTTTTTCTCTAATTGCCAGATTTACAGTAGAATCTATTTTAGCATTCAAAAATTTTGCATCAATTCCAACAACTTCTGGCACTGAATACTGGAATCTTTGCAGGGCTTGCGTCATGATTCCGTCATTGTATTTAAACTCTGAATTTACCGTTACTGGTAACTTACCTTTTGCAGGAATTGCTCCAAAAATCATTTGTGCAGCAGCCTCTTGTGTATAGTTAGATTCCTGTAAAGTGTTTATCAAAGCCTTACCTTTCGATGTACTTTGAAACTTATCCAGCGTGTAAGCATTCGAGAAAATAGTTACTATCGTTTTCGGTGAATCTGCAAAACTGTCAAATAAGGTAGCAATCCGAGGAATAATGCTATAATTCTTAGTGGGACGGACACTTACACCATGTAATCCGAGAAGGACAAGATTATAATTTTTCAAAGAATTACGGACTTGCTGAATGGTACTATCTGTTGAATTTTCGTCCAAAATAAAGTGGTCAACATTGGTATAATTTCCCAACATTTTCTGAAAATCGGTCACTTGTTTTGCCCCAATCGAAAGCGAAGCAATTTTTAGGGTATCTAAGTTTTGAAGCGGTAAAATATTCTGATTATTTTTCAATAAAGTCAGGGTTTCCTCCGCAAATTTTCTGTTCAAAATATCAGAAGATTTTGGGGTTAAATCTGCCAATAAATTTATAGTTTCTATGGGTTTATATTTGTCTAAACCAGCCCATGCTTTTGCTTCCAGAATCCGTCTAACACGAGCATTCAAATCCGTCATCGAGATTTCGCCACGGTCAACTGCCTTCTTAATTGCGTTGAAAGCCGCTGGTACATCCACGAAAGTTTCCAGAATATCATTACCTGCCAAAATTGCTTTTACATTGGCAGTTCCTTCTGGAAAATACTTTACTGCCCCTTGCATATCCATGGCATCAGTAAAGACTAAACCTTTGAAATTCAAATCTTTACGCAACAAATCTGTTACAATATTTTTAGACATCGTAGAAGCTAAATTCTTGGTTGTATCTAAGGCTGGTAGGCTCAAATGTGCTACCATTACGCCCATTAGTCCACGTTTTATTAGCTCTCGGTACGGGTATAATTCCACACTATCCAACCTTGCACGAGGATGTTTGATAAGCGGTAAATCTCCGTGCGAATCCATGTCGGTATCGCCATGCCCAGGGAAATGTTTTGCCGATGTAATAATGCCGTTTTCCTGCAAACCTTTCATGTAGGCGTAGGCTTTTTCAACTACTCTTTCTCGATTTTCACCAAAAGAACGGAAATTAATTACGGGATTCTTGGCATTATTGTTCACGTCCACCACGGGGGCATAATTCACGTGTACGCCCATACGTTTGCACTGGAGAGCAATTTCTTTCCCCATTTGTTCAATCAGGTTATCGTTGCCCTGCATTGCCCCCAAAGTCATTTGGTAAGGAAATTGAACGGTGCTATCCAAACGCATTGAAAGCCCCCATTCCAAGTCCATTCCAATCATTAGTGGGACTTTTGCCATGGTATTTAACTTGTTGACCAGTAGGGCTTGTTTGGTAGGAGAACTCCTGAAAAGTACCAGCCCACCCACATGATAATCTCGCACGATTTGGTACAAACGAGTGGTATCATAATTGGCGTTATAGTTGCCACGGGGCATCATGAGCTGTCCAATTTTTTGGTCGGTCGAAAGCGTATTCATCACCGAATCCACCCATAGTTGGTTGATATTTGGGAAGAAATTTTGGGCATTTACCGTAAGCCCAACAGTAAGAAATAAAGTAGTTAGAATGAAGTGAAGTTTTCTCATAAAGCGAAATTTTGAAAATGGTTACGCAAATTACGAGAAATGCAGGGAATAAGGTATTTGGGGTGGTGGAAATTTATTTTTAGCTTACAGGTATGAAGAAAAATATAAATCAGCATTACAGAAATAATAGACCAAAGGAGTCTTCAACCGAATCATAAATGTCTATAAACTGATATGATAAACCTGTATCTCTTCTTAAAAGGTCGAATACCTCTCTACTATTCTTATCGCCAGTAACGTAATAGTCAACTTTCTCAATTTCAGCTTGGGCAAATAGCTTTATGTCATTGGTTATTACAACTCTATTTGTTGATATTTCTTTAATTTTCCGTGCATTAAAAGCAATTGCTCCACAGGCACCAGCTTTTACTGCATGAAAAACATTAAAATTCAACGTTTGAATATTTTTGAGGGGTAACTCGGTAATTTCTCCTTTCACACAATATTCACCTATCGCAATTGCAGAAACTAAGACAACCATCTGATTATCTAAAAAATACTTGAAATATTTCTTTGCATTATCATGAATCGAATCTTGATTGTTGAGAAGTTTTATCAAGAAATTAGTGTCAATAAATACTTTTTTCATACTCATAGAATACCACGGATTTCGGATAGCCATTTATCAGTATCTGGAATATCCTTCCATGACTTACTGGCTTTATTAATTAGTGAACTAAGATAATTGTCATCATAACTTTGCTCATAATCTATGAAATCGAGCAGTTTTACCTCATTTTTATCAAGTTGTCCAGATTTTACATTTTGTTTAGCTTGTACATGAATACCAGCATACTTATAAAGACGATTATCTCTTTGATTGGCTAAGACTTCTTCCGAAGTTTGAATAGTTACTAAACCATGGTCATCAGTAGCTAAATGAATATTAGGGTTTGTTTTCCCACCCATGTTTACAATTTTACCATACAGATATAAATCTGAATCAAGCCAAATATTTTCACTTCGGTAGTATTGAGTTGTACGACTAACTTCTAAATTTGAAGTACCTTTCAATGATGTTTTAATAATAAGATTCTGATTATTTTTCGCTGCCCACTCTTGTATATTTTGTATCGCTTTTCCTTGAACTGGGTCTATTGAATCAATTGATTTTTCATTTCCTATTTGATTGAGTATTGCATTTACAGCTATAATTGGTCCAGCAATAGTTCTGATTATGTTACGTGTGCTACCTTCTTTTACTTCATAAGATATTATGGGGCGTTTTTTCTTGTCATTAGGGTACAGTAGATTTTCCACATTTTTTAATAAATCCATTAAACTGGAAATATCAAATTCATGAGGAAGCACATCGTTTACTTTTATTTCTATATATTCTAATTCATTCATAATAAATGCTAAGTAAGCAAATTTCGTACAAATATAACTGGTTTCAAGAAAATATATTTCCCTAAATTTATTCTTATTCAACCCCAAATCAAAGTGTGAATAACCATGATCTCACCTCGCCGCAATAATCAATCCCAAGCCAACAATATAACAACCCAACATAATATTCAAAATCATTGAAGTTCCTTTGGGGGCATCTTTAAATTCTTTCCAGATGTAAATTCCCCAAATTGCGGCTACAATGGTTGCTCCTTGTCCTAAACCATAAGAAATGGCTGCCCCGGCTTTTCCAGAGGCGATAATATTGAACGACATTCCTACACACCAAATTATTCCTCCCAAAATTCCCATCAAATGATTTTTAGATGAACCTTTGAAATAATCTCCGTAAGAAACTGGTTTTCCTTCAAATGGACGAAACATTAAATAGGTATTGAAAATGAAATTACTGAGTAATATTCCTACGGCAAAAATAACTACTGCGGTGTATGGGCTTAATTTTCCAGTTTCTGGTACATTGAAATCTGGGAACATCGAAGCTGCTACGTATTTGTAAAAATAGCCCATCAAAATACCTGCCGCAACCGATAAAATTAATCCTTTGGTAGAAACTGAACTATTGCCACTTTGCATTTTGCGGTAGGCATTGGCATTCAATAAAATGGCTAAGGCAATAAATCCTACGCCTAAAATTAGGAAATTTTTATCCCCGACAGGATGATCTATATAATTGACAGTCACTCCAATAATACAAGCAAAACCAATTCCAACGGGAAAAGCTACCGATATTCCTGCAATCGTAATAGCTGAGACGAATAAAATATTTGCAGCATTAAAAATAACTCCCCCAATCAAAGCGGATTGAATATTTTGACTATCCGCTTGTTGATAATCTTCTAAAAAACTGCGTCCTCCGCTTCCAGAACTGCCCAAAGTAAAGGCAAAAATGAGGGACATCAAGACTATTCCGAAGACATAATCCCAATAAAAAGTCTCAAATCGCCAATCTTTTGAGGTAAGTTTTTGGGTATTCGCCCACGAACCCCAACATAACATCGTGATAATAGTAAATACAACGGCAAGTGAATAGTTTTCGATAATAAACATGATTTTATGTGGTTTTAGTTAGTTTTCTTCTTTATAGTTCCAAAAGAGCCAATTGTGATTTTTTCCTGTGGTTTGCTTGAATACCAAATTAGTTCAGTCATTCGACAAATGTACTCGGGCGATGGGTCAAGGATTTTTAATTTTACGTGATGCTTGGAATCTGATAATTTATATTTCCAAGTCAATTCATTTCTTCGGGTTATGTAACTGGTGGGCAATTCAGCCGTTTCGTGCAATTTTCCATCAATATAAACCTCCATTTTTAAATTTTTATCATCTCTCGACTCCCACGCATTT
>JAAFJL010000059.1 GCA_013298865.1 Cytophagales bacterium
ATAACCTCAGCCAAATCTATGATGCCAAAGGCGATTATGATACAGCTTTGGGTTATTTACAACAATCGCTTATCATTCAGCAGCAAATCGGAGACCGTCAGGGCGAGGGGGCTACTTTGAATAACTTAGCAACTACCGCTCATGCTAAAGGCGATTATGATACAGCTTTGGGTTATTTACAACAATCGCTTATTATTCAGCAGCAAATCGGAGACCGTAAGGGCGAGGGGGCTACTTTGAATAACCTCAGCCAAATCTATTCTGCCAAAGGCGATTATGATACGGCTTTGGGTTATTTACAACAATCGCTTATCATTATGCAGCAAATCGGAGACCGTAAGGGTGAGGGGGCTACTTTCAATAACCTCAGCCAAATCTATTCTGACAAAGGCGATTATGATAGAGCTTTGGGTTATTTAGAAAAATCACTTATCATAAGGCAGCAAATCGGAGATATAGCTGGCTTGGCAACTACACTCAATAATATGGGAGCAATCTATTTTAACCAAAAAGGGGATATTGAAAATGCTATTCTGTTTTTTATACAATCTTATCAAATCTTTCAAAAGGTTGGTTCGCCTGATAGTCAATACCCAGCCAATTACTTGGGAGCAATTATTGAACAAATTGGTGAAGAATTATTTCAAAAGATTATTGATGATGTAGCTTTAAAAGCATAACTCAATCTTATGAAAGATAGAATCATATCTAAGGTCAATACAATAGAAAATGAAAATAGTAGTTTTCTTATCTCCTCTTTGGATAAAATTGAGGTTAATGAGTATAATGTGGAGGTTTTTTTGGCAGTATATAAAAATAATTTCATTGAATTAACGAATGAAATTAATAGACTTAAAAAAGAAAATAAACTTTTAAACTCAAATAGTAAACAATTATTCTCAGAAAACTATGAGTTAAAAAGAGATAAAATTATCTTAGAAGCAGAAAAAGAAAAATTAGAATTTATTATTACTCATATTCAAGGGAGTTTTTCTAAAAATGAATCTCAAACGGTAAAAAATAGTTTGAATGATAGTAAGATTGCTTCTAATAGAGATACAAAAATAGGAGATGAATTAGTTGTGGGTAATCAGCAAACAATAATCTATCTTAGCCTCAATAAAGAAGATTACAAACTCAATGTAAATTCAAACTGTAAAACCAACAATAACATGGCACTAATAGAAACTGCAACGGCATATATCCTCGGTATTATTACTGAAAATGAGGAAGTTAAGAAATTTCCTAAAGATTTTGTTTCGGCTTCAATGAAGTGGATTCGTTCTTGGTTTTTGGAGGATGACCCTGTTACAAAAAGTATTGTAGAAAATCCTGCTTTGCCAGAGGCTGTTAAAAGTCCAGTTATTGAGGCAAAACTAAAATCTTTAGAGGGCAACACAACTTTTATGCAAGAATTAACCGCAAAATTGCAGGAGTTTAGTCAGCACCAAACCAACAGTAAAAACGTAATCGAAAAATCTAATATTACGGCAGAAGGCTCTGTTCATATCGGAGATTTAGGTAATAATCCCAACGATAATTATTCAGAAAAAAATATCGTAAAAGACAGCACCATCAAAGCAGGCAAAGATTTCCGTTTGGGAGATGGTTAAAAATCAAATATCTGATAATCAATTAGCTGTGAATAAATCAAGGAAATCAATCTCCCAAAATGAGAGTATCAATATTTTTCTATTTCATATTGATTATTTGTTTTGCTTCATGTAAAAATCAGGAACGTGAATTGTACTCTAATGAAAATAAGGCTATTCTTAGAAATGTGTATGACGATTTTAATTTGTACAAGTTCGAGAAGGTCTATCTTGATTTACTTAAAATTCAAAAACTACAAGATAAAGAAAAATACACTTTTGCCTGTTGTTGTGCTATGCTTCATAAACAAAATGAAGCAGTTTCAGCACTTTTGTCAATTCAGGGAGATGAAACCTTTGATATGTATTTATTATTGGAAAGCGATATTTTCTTAGATAGTCTCCATACGGACGCAAAATGGAAAGATGTTGTCAGTAAATTTTCAAACTTGAAAAAACAATATGACAAAAAATATTATCATCCATCAATAAAAACACTTGATAAAGTTTATATTGAGGACCAAGCTATAAGACAAAAATTTGCATTCTTTAGCCATAAATTGGGACTTAAATCACTGAAAGTTAAGGAGATAGGTCAGTTAATGTATATGCAGGATTTAAAAAATCTAAGTAAAATTGAGGCTGTCATAAAACAGTATGGATGGTTGGGCGAGAAAGAAGTAGGGCGTTTTAGAAACCTAATTTTTTTCTTGGTTCTGCAACATTCAAATCTGGAAACCCAGAAAAGATATTTGCCATTATTTAAAGAAGCCGTTGACAATGCTAAGGCTTCCCCAAAACAATTAGCCTATATCATAGATAGAATCGAAATTTCAGAGAATAGAAAACAAGTATATGGTACTCAAATGGGCTTCGATGAAAAAACTCAAAAATATTTCTTGTTGCCTTTAGTGTCTCCAGATAGTGTAGAATTCAGAAGAAACAAAATGGGACTTGATTCATTAACTAACTATCTGAAAATGTGGGGATTATAGACCAAAATACACACCGCTAAAACCCAGCCTTAATATATGACCAGCCATCTTCTTCTTTCAGAACGATTTCTGCTAAACCAACGGGGACAAAAGTAGCACTGGTTAAAATCTGAGATTTTTCCAGTTTTCTTTGTTTCATCGTATTCTCACAAACAGCGAAAACTACTCCCCTACTTCTCAGAGCGTCTATTTCCTTAAAATATCGAGCTTCATCTTGTTTCATGAAAACAATACCGTTGCTATGAACTACTACTTCAATTTTGGCATTTTTCCAATAATCCAACACATTTCCAAGCTGTTTCACCAAGGATTTATGTACGAGTGTATCACTCGAAGCCAAGTGAAATACAACTTTGTGTTCTTTCTCTTTTGTCTGTCCAAAAGAATGATTGACAAATACGATTGTCAGGAGGAAAAAGATTATTTTTTTCATAATTGTGCGATTGCAGGATTTTTAACTTTTAAATCTTTGTGCTTTTCTTTCCACTCTTTAATTGGCTTGTAAGGTCCATATTTATGCTGATTTTCTGAAAAATTATCGGCATAAGGACCAAAAGGATGGTCGAACGGTTTCCCTGCTAAATTAGGCCAATCTTTACTTAAATCTTTTGTTGGGCGGGGCATTGAATTCACGTAGGCGGCTACGTCCCAAGCATCTTCATCAGAAAGTTGCGGTTTTTCGTACGTGACCCCAAACGGCATATTGTATTTAACATAGCCAGCAAAATTTGAAATTCTGAATAATCCTGCCCCAATGTTATAACTATTTTTACCCCAAAGCGGAGGATAAGTGTAGCCTTTCCCATCAATAGCCAAAACACCTTCTCCGTTTGATTGATGACAGCTTTGACATTTTTTTTCGTAAACAGTTTTCCCCAAAATCGGGTCACAGGCACGTTTTAAGCCCTTTATTTTGAAAATTCCAGAACCTCTTGGCACTTTTTTCTTTGGTACATCCGTTCCAAGCCATTTGATATACGCCAAAATTCCGCTCATTTCTTTACTATTTGAATCAAGTGCCGAACCATTCAAACTTCTCTGGAAACAGTCATTTACTCGTTTTACTTGGTTCTCTTTAGTACCAGACCGCTCTCTGAATTTTGGATAAGTTGCCTGCACAGCCGAATAATTATTTCCCCAGGGTTGCGTTCCTGCCTGCAAATGACAATTTTGGCAATTCATCCCATTAGACATTTTTTTTACTGAACCATTTGGACCTAAATAGCTGGCGGTATGTGCAATCAGTTCACGCCCATATTTTACTAATGCTCGTTCAGAAGAGTCCAATTTCATCATTCTCCAATCCGCAGGTGCATTCCAAAGATGTACAAAATTAGAATCTGGTTTAATATACGCTTTTTTCTCAACAGATTTGCTTTCAGAATTTGTATTGGGAACGCCAAAAATAAAGCAATAAATCACCGTGATTATCGATATAGAGGTAATGCCCAATAGCCCCAACATGATTTGGAGCGAGAGATGAATTTTTTCAGTTTTATTTTCAGAACCTGTCTGTATCATGGTTAGTAATGAGATTTTCAGTGTTTTTTAAAGTTACACAGCTTCTCATTCAAAATTCGTCAAAAAAGACTGAATTAGTAAATTTCTTAGACACTTTGTCGATTTTTTTCGATGCTTCTTGATTCTCAGAAATGGTCGAAATTATTTAATGAATGGTAGAAATGGTTTTAAGCAACTTTAGAATTTGTGTAGATTTGCATTTCAAAATAAATAATACAAAAATGAAACAAATACTAACATTAATGATGCTGATTTTCAGTCAATTAGCCTCGGCACAAAATCAGGGTAAGTCAGAAGAAGAAGCGGTCAAAAAAGTCATAGTAGATGCTTATTTCAAAGGTGCTTTTAACGAACAGGATTCTACCGCAATGGCAAAAGGATTTCATCCAGAATTTGCCTTCTATTTCCCAAAAGAAAAAGGGGAGTTAGGTAAAATGCCTATTAAAGAATGGCAAATACGAACCGCAAAACGTAGAGCTGACCCCGCAGAATACGCTAAAAGAACGGATTGGGTAGGAGAAATCAAGTCAATTGACCTGACAGGACACGCTGCTGCCGTAAAAATTGAAATCAGAAATAAAGGTAAATTGACTTATACAGATTACCTCCAATTATTGAAATTTGATACAGGCTGGCGAATAGTGGGAAAGATTTTTTATGGACATCCTTAATAATCGAAGCTGTTTAAACTTTCTCTTTTGATTTGAGAAATATGGGGAATTTCAATGAAAGAAATTTATCATAAAGTGATTTGTAAGAAGTAACAAAAAAATCCCTCTGAAACTGATTCCAGAGGGATTTTTATGTTCTTTATAAATTGGTCAAATCAAAAGTGTCCATAAATGCTGTGGTGAAATTTCCTGATTTGAAACGCTCGTCGTCCATCAATTTTATGTGAAAAGGAATCGTGGTTTTGATACCATCAATCACAAATTCTTGTAACGCTCGTTTCATTCTTAGCAAAACTTCCTCTCTACTTTGTCCAGAAACAATCACCTTCGCAATCATTGAATCGTAGTTGGGTGGAATCGTATAACCCGCATACACGTGGCTATCAATTCTTACACCATGTCCGCCTGGGAGGTGCAAATTGGTGATTTTCCCTGGCGATGGTCTGAAATTATTAGCGGGGTCTTCGGCATTAATACGACATTCTAAAGCAAAAACTTTTGGGAAATAATTATCCCCAGAAATCGGAATACCTGCTGCTACTTTTATCTGTTCTTTGATTAAGTCAAAATCTGTAACTTCCTCAGTAATAGGATGTTCTACTTGGATACGAGTATTCATTTCCATAAAATAGAACTCGCCGTATTTGTCCAACAAAAACTCTATTGTACCCGCACCTTCGTATCCGATGGAAGCAGCACCTCTGATGGCAGCTTCTCCCATTTTATTTCTTAGTTCAGGCGTAATGGCTGGCGAAGGAGTTTCTTCACACAATTTCTGGTGTCTTCTCTGAATCGAGCAATCACGTTCTGAAAGATGGCAAACTTTACCGAATTGGTCGCCCACAATTTGGACTTCAATATGGCGAGGTTCTTCTATGTACTTTTCCATGTACATGGCATCATTTCCGAAAGCCGCTGCTGATTCTGTCTTGGCATCAACCCAAAGTTTATCAAACTCTTCTTCGTTACGAATCATACGCATACCACGTCCACCACCACCAGCAGTTGCTTTGATGATAACGGGATATTTGATAATTTTTGCTAATTCTTTGGCTTCTTCTACGGTATCAATCAGACCTTCAGACCCAGGAATTACTGGAACACCTGCGGCTTTCATGGATGCCTTGGCGGTTGCTTTATCTCCCATTGAATTGATTTGTTGGGCAGTAGCACCAATAAATTTGATACCATATTCTGCACAAATCTGAGAAAACTCGGCATTTTCCGACAAAAATCCGTACCCAGGGTGAATAGCATCTGCACCTGTAACTTCTGCAGCAGATATTATTGCTGGAATATTCAGATAAGATTGACGACTTGGCGGTGGACCAATACAAACGGCTTCGTCTGCAAATTTTACATGAAGGCTTTCACGGTCGGCTGTTGAGAAAACAGCGACTGTTTTAATACCCATTTCTCGACACGTCCTGATGATTCGGAGGGCAATTTCACCTCGGTTGGCAATTAGTATTTTTTTAAACATCTTATCAGTTATCAGTTAACAATTATCAGTTAACATTCTCAGTTTGCAACTTTACCTGTAAACAGCCTTTTGGTAAAACATAATTGATAACTGTTTACTGATAATTGATAACTGAAATTATTGTTCTACTACAAAAAGAGGTTGATCAAATTCTACTGGAGTGGCATTTTCTACCAAAACCTCAACGATTCTACCAGAAACTTCCGACTCTATTTCGTTGAATAATTTCATCGCTTCGATGATACAAACGGTTTTACCTTTTGCGATTTCTGTACCAATTTCTACAAATAATGGAGATTCTGGACTCGCCGAACGGTAGAATGTTCCAATCATCGGTGATTTAATCGTTACTCGATTGCTTGCTGCAACCACTGGAGCTACTGGTGCTGTTGGCTGAGCTACTGGAGTTGCCACAGGTGCCACAACAGGAGCTACCGCAACGGGTGCTGGAGCCGCCGCAACTGTATGAACAACAGGAGCTTGTCCGTATCTTTTTACAGATAATTTCAATTCAGAGGTTTCAATATTTACCTCATCAAGATTAGACTGTGCAATAAAGTCAAGCAATTTTTGGATTTCTTTATTTTCCATGTGGTGGATATTTTGGGGTTAGAAGAATTATTTTACTCTTTCTACATATTCGTAAGTACGGGTATCCACCTTGATTTTTTCATCAGTTTGGATAAATAATGGTACTGTAATCGTTGCACCAGTTTCAACAGTTGCGGGTTTTTTAGGAGAATTGGTTGTGTCACCCTTGATACCATTTTCAGTATAAGTAATCACCAATTCTACAAACATAGGCATCTCACAAGATATTGGAAGGTCTGTTTCGGTATTAATCAAAATCTCTACCTCTTGACCTTCTTTCATCAAATCTGCCGCTTCGACCATCTCTTTGTTTAATGTAATTTGTTCAAAATTCTCACTATTCATAAAAGTATAGCCGAATTCTTCTGCATAAAGGTACTGAAATTTATGACGTTCAACTCGTACAGGAAATATTGTTACTCCTGAGTTAAAAGTATTATCAATCACTTTTCCAGTTGTCAATGATTTCAATTTTGTTCTCACGAAAGCAGGACCTTTGCCTGGTTTTACGTGCAAAAATTCGATAATCGAAAATAAATCGTTATTGTACTTAATTACTAATCCGTTTTTAATGTCTGCGGTAGTTGCCATTTTGTAATTTAGTTATCAGTAATCGGCAATCAGATTTTAGTTGATTTGATTTACTGCTGTATTGTTTTATTTCTTTAGTTTATTGTTGACTTGATAATTTTTATTTGAAAGTAAGTATTGAAAGTCCTTACGATTTTGAAGTCTTCGCCATCGAGGATCTTTTTTATATGCTTCAATAGAGACTTCTTTTACCTTTGTACCCGATTTTAAGGCTCTCTTTAAACAACTTACTGACAAAGAGTCTTTTCCTTGAATAACATATAACTCTCCCAATGAATCCCAATAATTACCATTGTCTGGTTCTATCATTATGGCATTTTTAACAGCAAGTTCTGCTTTGGCATAGTTTTTTTGCTTTAAATATCTATAACCCAAATAGTTGTATGTGTAAGATGGTAGGGGTTCTATTTCGTTTGATTTTTCTAAATATTCTATGCCTAATTTGTCCTCTTTATTTCTAAAATAATGGTCTGCTAATTCTATATAGATATTTCCTAATGGGACTTTTTCACCATCATGATTATTATGGATAATTGCTTTCTTTAAGTATTCTGCATACAGATTATTATACTTTATTTTTTCCAGTGAATCAGAGTTGCCATAATAGGACTTATATATACAGACATTCGCTTTGCTTTTATACGAACCCATCTCTTCTGGAAATTTTTGTAACAATGAATCCGCCCAAGCATCGGCTTTATCAAAATTTTTCTCATAAAGGGACATATACGAAGAAGCAGTGTAGAAATCAAAATCTTTGGTTATATCTCTGTGTTTTACCAAATAGTAATAAGCCTCTTTAGCACCAAGCGAATCCCCTTTTACTTGATAATAACTAAGTAAAATTATAGGTTGCTTAATTCGCATTATATGAAGTGTTGCATCATGAATAAGATTATCTATTGACTTTTTCTTACTTATAATGAACTGCTTAGTCATTTGGTCAGTAATTTGAACAGAAATTGATTGAGTGCTATCGTTCATAGTTACATACCCACCAATACTTTTGTCTTTTTTACCCAAAACCGATAAAATCGTCTTTACAATTGATTTTACATTAAAACCTTCAACACTGATTTCATTCAAAATCTGTGTATCGTCATTATCTTTAGTACGGGTCGATTTAGTAGTCCTATTTTTTTTCCAATCTGCCAGCGTAATTTGTCTGATTTTGTCTATTTCATCTAAAATAGCTTCTTTCACTACTTCTCCTGTATAACCCTGCTGAACCCAAGCTAAGGGAACTTTAAAATCTCGCAAATAGAAAGTGTTTTTATGATATTCTCTATAAATGTAAATACTAAAAGCAAAGAAAGCGGCTATCCAAAGTAATTTGACAAAGAAACCAAATAACTTTTCAAATTTTTCAAGCCAAATCAGCATTTGCAACTGATTAACAAATGATAAAACAAGTTTTATAGTATTTTTCAAGTGATATACTTTCTCTTAAAAATTAGTAGGTATTAATTGTTGACACAGGAAGAGCTAAATATACTCCAATAACTCTCTTGATTCCTTATCCGTAATATTTTCTTTATCTGATTTACAACCAATCCCCTCCCCTTTTCCGCTACAAATATTCACTCAATCACTCATTCTATCAATCACTCATTGAACTAAATCGCCCATTTCAAATAAACGCTTCCCCACGTGAATCCACCTCCGAAAGCTGCTAAAATTAGGTTGTCACCTTTTTTCAATTGTGATTCATAATCTTTATATTCCTTGAATAATAACTTGCCGTCCACACTAAACACTCTTGCAAAAGCCCATGAATATTACCTACGCCGCATTCGACTTTATAAACTTGACATCAAACTCTGCTAAGACTTCTTGTAATTGCTTTGTTAAATCATCTTTAATTATTTGATACTGTTTAACCATCGCCCAACCAGATGGTCCTTCAATAACTTCATGAGTCTTTATAGCCACATTCATCCTTTCGATTAAATCCAATAATCGAAGAATCTTATCTCGGTTATTTTCTACTATCTCCATTAGCTGAATATTATTTTTAAAATCCCCTTTGGTCTATTTTTTCGGTCTGTATTAAATAATTGTTCCCATTCAAAAAGTCCAAATTGTGTAATAAAGTAATTTCTTTCGTTAGACTTGTAAACTGGTACAAAAAAACAATCAATTCTATTGAAGCTATCCCTTAAATTCAACAATTTAACAGCATTCTGGTTGAAAAAATTAGCATCAACAAAAGTCACAACATCTATATCTTTAGGAAACTCTTTTTGGGTTATAAAACTGCCATCAATGAACTGATAGAATTCCTCAACTCCAATTGATTTTATAACATCACAAAATGTTAAATATTCCGCAAAAATTGCTTTTCTATGACCATTAAAAGTGAAATTTTCTTGAAGATTTCCTAATGAACATTCTATTATTTCATAAGGTATGATATTGCCGTTAACATCAAAATTAATCATAATCTTCTAAATCGCCCATTTCAAATAGACGCTTCCCCACGTGAATCCGCCTCCGAAAGCTGCTAAAATTAGGTTGTCACCTTTTTTCAACTGTGATTCATAATCCCATAAACAAAGCGGAATTGTTGCTGCCGTTGTGTTACCGTATTTATGAATATTGAGCATTACTTTCTCTGCACCAACGCCCATTCTGTTGGCGGTAGCATCTATAATTCTTTTGTTGGCTTGGTGTGGCACTAAAAAAGCAATGTCTTCTCCTGTAAGATTATTGCGTTCCATAATTTCTGCCGAAACATCTGCCATGCGTGTCACTGCAAATTTAAAAACCGATGGACCTTCTTGGTAAATAAAATGTTGTTTAGCGTCTATCGTTTCGTGCGTGGGCGGATAAGCACTACCACCCGCAGGTTGGATGAGGTGATTCGCCCCTGAACCGTCAGATTTCAAAATAAAATCTTGCAATCCGTTGCCGTCTGTGCTTGGTTCTAACAAAACCGCTCCTGCTCCATCCCCGAAAAGCACGCAAGTAGTACGGTCTGTATAGTCAACAATTGCTGACATTTTATCTGCCCCAACCACAATAATTTTTTTGTAACGCCCTGATTCTATGAACATTGCACCCGTAGTGAGTGCATTAATAAACCCAGAACAAGCTGCTGCAATGTCGAAAGAAGCGATATTAGAAATACCAACTTTATCACAAATCAAATTCGCCGTTGACGGGAAAAAGTAATCTGGCGTAACAGTTGCACAAATTAATAAATCAATTTCTTCGGGTTGGGTATTTGTTTTTTTCAATAAACCTCTCACGGCTTCAGCTCCCATCACAGAAGTCCCTAAACCTTCACCTTTTAGAATATGGCGCTCTTTAATTCCTGTGCGAGTAACTATCCATTCATCAGTAGTTTCTATGGTTTTCTCTAACTCTTCGTTCGTCAATACATACTCTGGCACGTATCCCTGAACACCCGTAATTGCTGCAGTAATTTTTGTCATGATAACAGAAGTAACCTTCAGTTTTTTTGTAAATATCTATCATTCAATAGATTATGATTACTAAAGGTATTTATTAAAAGTTTTAATTTAGTGGATTAGTGACAATTCAAAATATAAAATTCTGATAATTAAAGTATTACAACTTTAAACTTATACATACCATTCCTTATAGTTACGAAGGAAGGATTACCAAATTTTCAAATTTCTAAATCCTCATCGCTTCTTTTATTTTTTCAGTAACTTTAGATTCTACCATTTGTTGACAAAGATAGACCATATTTTTAATTGCCGTTGGTGACGAAGCCCCGTGGGCAATTACAACATTTCCATTAATTCCGATAATTGGGCTACCACCTACTGCTTCGTAATTTGTTTTGTCCAAAAAGTCATTTCTAACGCCCTGGTCTTTCATGATTCCGTAGAGTGATTCTCCCATTTTCAAGAGAATATTTCCTGTAAAACCGTCCGTCACGATAACATCTGCTTTGCCCTTGAAAAAATCTTTTCCCTCAATATTACCAATAAAATTGATTTGAGAGTTTTCTTTCATCAACTTATATGCTTGCTGTGCCACGAGCGACCCTTTTTCTGCTTCTTCGCCAATATTCATTAAACCAACTTTGGGATTTTCTTCTCCCGTAGTGGCTTTACAAAAAATAGAACCTAACAGTCCAAATTGCTCTAACATTTCAGGTTTGGCATCTGCATTTGCACCAATGTCAACCATAACTGCCAATTTTCCGTTGGTCTGTGGGGCGAAACCCGCAATGGCTGGGCGTTGTACACCTTCGATAGCTTTCACTGAAAATAATGAGCCAACCATCATTGCACCTGTATTACCTGCAGAACTGAAAACGTCTATTTCACCTGTCTTTAAAAGTTTAAACCCAACTCCGACCGAGGAATTGGGTTTAGTCTGTAAAGCCTTTACAGGGTGTTCGCCCATTTCGATTGTTTCTTGTGCATCAACAATAATAATGTTTGAACCTGTGAAATTATTTTTAGACAATAAGTCTTTGATTACTAATTCTTTACCTATCAGAATGATATTTGTTCCCACTGGTAAATCAATGGCAGCTAATACCGACCCTTTCACTATGGCTTCTGGGGCAAAATCTCCCCCCATGGCATCAATCCCTATATTCATTTAGTTATTTTGTTTTAATTACGGGCTAAGTATAAGATTTACAGATAGTTACAAACAGAATAAATCTAATAATCTTACTTAGCAAGTTCAGAAGAGAATACAAAAATAACAATAATGATTGTGGGAAATAGTATTTTTTAAAGAAATCTATAAAGAAGCTGTTAAAATCAAATTCTTAGAGTTCTCAAAAATCAGTTTTTAGTACACAAAAAAAGTGGAAACAATATATTGTTAGAACACAATGTATTATTTCCACTTTTTTGTTTGAAGACTAAACCTGCGGTGCGTATCCTTCTACTACCATTCTTCCTTTGTAAAAAAGGTTTCCTTCAAACACGTGTGAACGGTGACGAAGGTGCAATTCACCAGTTGTTGGGTCTGTTGTGATTGCCTTTGGGCTAATGAAGTCGTTTGCACGTCTTTTATCTCTGCGGGTTGTCGAATGTCTTCGTTTAGGATGTGCCATCTCTTTACGTCGTTATGTTTATAATGTTCTTGATACTAATTATTTCTTAATTTCATTAGAGCTTCCCAACGTGGGTCAGTCGGCTTTTCTTTGGTTTGTTCTTGTTCTTCGTTTTGGTCTAAATCTTTCAAAATATCTGCATCTGTTGAATAGACTAACTCGCCTTCTTCTTCATCGACAAATAAATCAAAATCTTCTTCGTCTTCATCCTCGTCAAAATTAATGATTGGTTCATCTTTTCTGAATCTCGGATGTAATTTCTTCATCGGGATTTGTAGGGCGATAAAATCGAAAATATCTTGTGCTACATTGATTGTGGGCGTATTGCGGTCAATCAACATCATTTCATCAGATAACTCTTCGTTATGGTCTCCGAATTTGAGAATCATTTTTTCTGAAAGATTAATCGGAAAATCAAATTCATCCAAACTACGGTCACATATCAACTCTACACTTCCTTCTATCGCATATTTCATTTGAATCATCGTTTCTGATTTATCCAAAATGACTTCTGCTTTGAAGTTTCCTTTCTGCACTAAATCTTGTTCATAAAGCAAAAAGAATTCATCGTCGCCCTCAAACTGATAGATATACTGTTTGTTTTCGAGGCGAAAAATATCAATCTTGAACTTATCTAAAACTTTATTTCTCAAAACTTTTTGCGGAAAAGACTGCAAAATTACAGGTTATTTCTGAGATACCCAAGATTTGGGAGAATTTTCTTTTTTTCTATTTCAATACCCCATTGCAGTATCATCGCTTCGTACATCTGCACCGCCTTCTAATCTGCCATCAGGCAGTACCAGAATGCAGTCCATTCTGCCAATGGTATTTTTTTGCATTTCCATCAAATATCCTCTCTCTTTCATTTTCTGCAAGGTTTTTTCACTGAATCCTCCTTGTTCAAAAGTTGTTTTATCGGGCAACCATTGATGATGAAAACGGAACGAATCCACCGCTTGTTGCATATTCATGTTATGTTCCAAGACATTCAAGATTACCTGAAAAACAGACGTAATGATGGTAGAACCCCCAGGCGTACCTACGACCATGAGGAGTTTCCCGTCTTTTTCTATGATTGTAGGAGTCATGGAAGATAACATTCTTTTATTCGGACGAATCGAGTTAGCTTCATTGCCAATCAATCCATAGGCATTCGGGTGTCCAGGTTTTACTGAAAAATCATCCATCTCATCATTCATCAAAAATCCACCACCGCCTACAACAACTCGGTTTCCGTAAGAATTATTTAAAGTTGTAGTGATAGAGACAGCATTTCCGTCTTTGTCAACTACCGAAAAATGGGTTGTTTCTGTACTTTCATATGCAGGAATTACACCGCCACCAATAGACTTACTGTCAGTTGCTTTATTGAAATCAAAATCTTTCCAACGGTTTTCAAGATACTGATTATCAATGAGTTCACTTACGGGGACTTTCACAAAATCTGGGTCTCCGAGCCACTTTGAGCGGTCTGCAAAAACTCTTCGTTCGGCTTCAATCATTACTTGCGTAGTAGAATCTGTATGCCAACCCCAACGATTGAGTGGATACTTTTCTACAAATTTTAGTAATTGTGCCAAAGCAATGCCTCCACTCGACGGCGGTGGCATACCAATAACCTTGTAGTTTTTGTAGTCAGTCAACAAAGGTTCACGCCATTGGGCATGGTAATTATCCAAATCTTTTTGGGTAATAATTCCCTTCCCATTTTGCATTTCAGCGAGTAAAAGTCGGGCAGTTTCGCCTTCATAAAAACCTTTTCTTCCTTGTTGTTGAATTCTTTTGAGAGTTTCAGATAAATCAGGTTGTAACAAAACATCATTCTCTTTCCACTCAGTCCCATCAGACTTGAGGAAGTATTTTTTATCAGGATTAAATTTCAATAAATCGTCTTTGATTCTATTCAGTCCACGGGCTTCTCTGGCAGTTAGTTTTACTCCATTTTTAGCTAAATCAATAGCAGGTTGAAGGATTGTTGCCCACGGTAATTTTCCAAAACGTTTGTGCATTTCTACCATACCATCAACTGTGCCAGGCGTTCCACTCGCCAAATGCCCAACAAAGCTAAGCCCCTGAATTACATTGCCTTGTGGGTCTAAATACATATCTCTTGAAGCTGATTCAGGAGCTTTTTCTCTATAATCCAAGGTAAATGCTTTTCCTTTTTTATCCCGAAAAACCAGAAAACCTCCCCCACCAATATTCCCCGCAGCAGGATGCACAACTGATAAAGCAAAATTAACAGCCACGGCAGCATCAATGGCATTGCCACCAGCTTTAAGAATTTCTAAACCAACCTTTGAAGCCTCAGGATGTGTAGCTGCAACCATTCCATTTTTGCCATAGACAGCTTCTTTTTTAGCAAAAAACGGAGACGCATTGGGGTCATCTGTCAGAAATTGGTAAAACCCGTTTCCTTCTTTGACAGGAGTAGCGTTCTGAGAAACTGGTTGAGTCGTTTTACAAGAATATAAAACAGTGATAATCAGAAGAAGAATAATCTTTTGGTATTTCATGGTTGATTGTTTATTTCAGCGTTGCAAACGCTGTGTGAGTCCACCCTCGTTATAAACGAGTGTGAGCAACGTATCGCATGGTTGATGGTTTTGGATGTTCGTTTTTCGTTGCTTGATATTTGGTCTGTGTCATTGCCTAACATCGAACATCGATAAACGAAAATCAAGACTAACATCGAAAATCGACAAACGAAAATCGAAATAAGTCCTCTAAAATACTGGAAAAAGAAGCGAATTTCTCGTAAACTTTGCCAAAAAATAAAAGATTTACAAATATTTATCAAGTTGATGGGGTTTTACATCTAATTTTATACTACTTTTTCGTTTAGTACTTTCCGCTACAATCGTTACTAACAAATTTTTACTACTATTCTATGCGAGTCTTTTTACTGGTTTTTTCATATTTCTTTCTGACTATCAGTGCTTTGGCTCAACAAAAGCCTCAGTATAGCCAATATATGCTCAATGGTTTTGTACTAAATCCAGCCATTGCAGGAATCGAAGATTATACTGATGTAAAGGCTTGTTACAGAAATCAGTGGACAGATTTCCCTGGTTCTCCTAAAACTTTTACTTTGTCGGCACATACCTCCATAGGCAAACCCGACCGTACCAGTGTGGGTGCAACGCCAAATGTAAGTAAAACTATTCGTCGTCCATTACAAAATACTCCTCTTTTTAGTGGTATTGCTCGTGTACCTGGGCATCATGGTGTGGGCATTACCATTACTTCTGACCACACTGGACCAAATTCTCAGAATTCTATCAGTCTGATATATGCTTATCATTTACCCATGTCTGGAACAATGAAATTAGCAGTCGGTACGTCTTTGGGCGTTACTCAGCATACTTTAAATTTTGATGATGTTACATTAAAAGACCCGAATGACCCTGCCATTTTAACAGGAAAAATCAATGCTATTCAACCCCAAATAAATATTGGAGCTTGGTTATATTCAAGAGAATTTTACTTAGGGTTTTCGATGAATCAATTAATTTTTGAAAACTTTAATTACAACCAACCAGATGTAAGTAATAATACAAGACCGTGGCTTGGCACAAATTATCAACATACTTTTCTTACAGCAGGTTACAGAATTGAACCCAGCGATACTTGGGCAATTGTACCTTCTGTTTTGTTAAAAAGAGTAACACAAGCTCCGCTTTCGGTTGACATCAATGCTAAGTTTATCCATAATGATAGTTTTTGGTTTGGGGCTTCGTATCGCAACAAAGATGCCTTTGTGGGATTGATAGGCGTGAACCTGAACGGAACACTGAATTTAGGATATTCTTATGATTACGTTCTTTCAGATATTAACGTTCGGGCAAGAGGAACACATGAAATTGTAGTGGGTATCATGCTCAATAATCGTCACAAAATCGTTTGCCCACAGAATATTTGGTAGATTTTCGACCTCTCAATAATTATAAACCCTTCTTTTCTCTCGAAAATTGTCTTTTTAAAAAGGTAATCGTAAATTTGTACTTTACTGTTATCATAACATTGAGTTATGAGCTTGTAGCATTGAGCTTTTGACCTAAATCCATTAGTGTATTGTCACGTTACAATCAACACTTTTAATTGTCTGATTTTAAAGCATATTGTTTACAGCCAATTGACTAATGCTATTTGCTCTTCGCTTACAGCTTTTTATATCACCAGAAAACTTTTACATGAACATATTAGGAATATCTGCATTTTACCATGATTCGGCAGCAGCCATTATCCAAAACGGTGAAATTATCGCAGCAGCACAAGAGGAACGTTTCACTCGAAAAAAACATGATGAGGGCTTCCCGACCAAAGCTGTTGAGTATTGTTTGCAAGAATCAGGCTTATCTCTTTCTCAGTTAGACGCCATTGTTTTTTATGATAAACCCCTCTTGAAGTTTGAAAGACTTCTGGAAACTTATTATGCTTTTTCTCCGAAAGGATTACGCTCTTTCTTAACAGCAATTCCTGTTTGGTTGAAAGAAAAAATGTTTTTGAAGAGAATGTTGTACGACGAACTCTTCAAGATTGGTGATTTTGATAAGAAAAAAGTAAAGCTACTTTTTCCAGAACACCACCTTTCGCACGCTGCAAGTGCATTTTATCCATCTCCTTTTGATGATGCCGCCGTACTTACTATTGATGGCGTTGGCGAATGGGCAACAGCCTCAATTTGTCATGGACAAGGCAAGAAATTCTCTATTCTTCGTGAACTAAAGTTTCCGCATTCTTTGGGGCTTTTCTATTCTGCAATTACTTATTTCGCAGGTTTCAAAGTAAATTCTGGAGAGTACAAACTGATGGGGTTAGCTCCTTATGGTGATCCAAATTCAGAACGTACTAAGCGTTACGTGGAAATCATGAAAAAGGAATTGATTGAAATCCAAGAAGATGGTTCTGTTTGGTTGAATCAAAAATACTA
The DNA here is from genome assembly GCA_013298865.1 of Cytophagales bacterium. Taxonomy (GTDB): domain Bacteria; phylum Bacteroidota; class Bacteroidia; order Cytophagales; family Spirosomataceae; genus JAAFJL01. The sequence goes on from JAAFJL010000059.1 coordinate 17,431, forward strand.
TGATTATGCCACAGGTCTGAGAATGGTTCATGATAAAGAATGGGAAAAACTTTTTGGGTTTGCTCGTCGTGAATCTGAATCTAATTTACAACCAGAACATTGTGACTTTGCCCTTGCTGCTCAGATAGTTACAGAAGAAGTTGTGATTAAAATGGCAAAAGAAGCCAAGCGTCTGACAGGCTCGAAAAACATTTGTTTAGCAGGTGGTGTAGCCTTGAACTGTGTGGCAAATGGTAAATTAGAAAAAGAAAATATCTTCGAGAATGTATATATCCAACCTGCGGCTGGCGATGCTGGCGGAGCTTTGGGGGCGGCATTGGCGGCACATTATATTTATTTCGACCAAGAAAGAAAGGTTGACAAAACAGCTTTGGACGGCATGAAAGGTTCGTATTTAGGTCCAGAATATTCTGATACCGATACGAAGCAAATGTCTAAAAAATACAAGGCTTCATATCAATATTTTGAAAATTTTGATGAATTGGCAGCTAAAACAGCAACTATTTTGTCGGAAGGAAATGTAGTAGGTTGGTTTCAGGGAAGAATGGAATTTGGTCCACGTGCTTTGGGTGGTAGAAGTATTTTGGGCGATGCTCGAAACTCAGAAATGCAAAAGAAACTCAACCTCAAAATTAAATACAGAGAAGGTTTCCGTCCTTTTGCTCCATCGGTTTTGGCAGAAGATGTTTCAGAATATTTTGAGCATGAAGGAACATCACCCTATATGTTATTGGTGCATCCCGTAAAAGAAAGTAGAAGGACAGACCTACCAGCGAATTATCGTTCATTGGATTTAATGGAAAAACTATACTATCTCCGTTCAGATTTACCTTCGATTACGCACATAGATTTTTCTGCAAGAATTCAGACAGTTCACCAAGAAACTAACCCCCGTTACTGGACATTGATTAACGAATTCAAGAAACAAACGGGGTATGGTGTTGTCGTAAATACAAGTTTCAATGTACGTGGTGAACCTATTGTGTGTACGCCAGAAGATGCCTACAAGTGCCTCATGCGTACGGAAATGGACTATTTGGTAGTCGGCAATTTCTTGTTTGATAAGAGAAATCAACCTGAGTGGTTAGAAAAAGACGATTGGAAAACAGAGTTTAAGCTGGATTAAGAAGCCCCCCAACCCCCAGAAGGGGAGTTTGGACTCGGATATTAAAATGACGTTTCATTTTCAAAAGTAAAATCTTTCATGAAAAACAATTTCCCTAAAATACTATTCTGGCTTAGTCTGCTTACTTTTTGTGGGCTAACTGCCTTGTGGTTTAGGGATTTATTGAAAGGTGATGCCAACGGAATTGTAGCAAATATTTCATTATCTCCGTTTATTTGGATTACTGGAATTACGTCCTTAATCTTAGGTTTTTGGGTAAGTTTCAAGCAGAAAATGGCTTGGCTACAAAACATCTTAGTTTTTGGTCTGATGGCTTTTCTAACGATTGCTCTGTTGGAATGGGTTTGCGGAATTTTATTAGTGAAACAAGCAGCAAAAATGCCAAAAATCGAAGGACCAAGCCACTCAATGGTCATGGATTCTGTTTTGGGTTATAAGCCTTCGCCCGATACTACTCATACAGGTCAGAGAACTAAAGATGGACAAGTGATTTATAATATTTCGTACAAAACAGACGCTAATAATCTGAGAATCACACCAGTAGCTAATACAAAAGCATCAAAATATGCTTTGTTTTTTGGTTGTTCAATGACTTTCGGAGAAGGAGTACAAAGTGATGAAACGATTCCCTATTATTTCTCGAAAATAGATTCTTCGTACAAATCTTACAACTTTGCGTACAGTGGTTATGGACCGCACCAAGCGTTAGCAAGATTAGAAACTAATACTTTACGCTCAAAAGTATCTGAAAATCAGGGAGTTGGCTATTACATTTATATCAATGACCACGTGAATCGTGTGTTAGGAACGTTAACTAATTTTAGCTACAACGGAGGTAATGCCCCGTATTATCATAAGGTTGGGAATGAATTAAAACATGATGGTTTGTTCAAAGATGGTAGGAAATTGAAGACGTGGATTTTTGGATTTTTATTGAAAAGTAATATTCTTAAATTCTTCAAAATTGGTTACCCATTCAAGATTACAGATCAAGATTATGCCCTCACGGCAGACGTGTTGGCAGGGGCATCCCAAGCCTACAAAAAGCAGTTTGGTAACGATAATTTTTACGTAATAATTTACCCAACTACAATAGATAGTCAACTGATTATCAGATTATTAAAAGAAAGAAACGTACAGGTTTTAGATTATTCAAAACTCTTTGACCCAACACAAAAAGGATATGCCATTCCTTTCGACGAACATCCAACGGCAATAGCAAATACTATTTTAGTAAAGCAAATGATAAAAGATTTAGGTTCTAAACTTCCCCAAGAAACTAAATCAAAATAGTACAAACAAAAGAAATTACGGGGCTTACAAATATGGATTTTTTAACAGATTTACTCAAGTTTTTGAAAGAAAGAAAAAAATGGTGGTTAATGCCAATCATTTTTGTACTCTTATTGATTGGTGTCCTCATCGTGATTGGTGGCGGTTCAGCTATCGCACCATTTATTTATACGTTATTTTAAATTAGTTGTGATTTGTGATTGAGTGATTTGTGAATTATCGGACGAACAATATTCACAAATCACTCAATCACAAATCACAAATTGTACACATGAAAAGAGAAAAAAATCTTGAAACCATGTTGGTCATTACGGTTGGCTTACTGGTTTTCTATTATATTTTCAGAACAAAATCTTGGGCAAATTACCTTTTACTTGCATCGCTTGCGGTAGGTTTAATTGGTGTGTTTTCTGATTTTCTGAGTGAAAAAATCACGTGGGCTTGGACAAAATTTGCCCAAATCATTGGTAATATCAATGCTCATGTTTTATTGACAATCATCTTCTTTGTGTTCTTGATGCCCGTTGCTTTTTTGTTTAAATTAACCAAAAAAGATAACTTAAAATTGAAAGCTCAGAAAGGAACTGTTTACGAAGAAAGAGATCATCAATACGTGCCAGCCGACTTAGAAAATGTTTGGTAAGTTATTAAAAATCAATACTTTAAGTTTGATAGCCACTAAAAATGGATAAAAATTATTATAACGAATATTATTACCTCGAAAGAGAAAACTGGTGGTTCAAAGTACGTGCAGACATCATTATGGAGGCACTACGTCGTTCTGTACCCACAGGTGGAAAACTTCATGTTCTGAACGTTGGGGCAGCAACGGGGCATACCAGTAAACTTTTAGAAGAGTTCGGCATGGTAACTTCCATTGAATATGACAAAGATTGTTTTGAATTTACAAAAGAACGGCTCAATATTAATATCGTAAATGCCTCTGCAACGGAGCTTCCTTTCGGTGATAATGAGTTTGATTTGGTATGTTGTTTTGATGTAATTGAACATATCGAAGAAGACGGTTTGGCAGTACAAGAAATGGCTCGTGTTTGCAAAAAAAACGGGCAGCTTTATATTACAGTTCCTGCTTTTATGGAGCTTTGGAGTGCCCACGACGAGGTAAATCATCATCATAGACGTTACGTAACATCGGGTTTAAGTCAACTTTTTGCTCAATTAGGTGGGCAAATCATTTACAAAACATACTTTTCCGCATTTCTATTTCTTCCACTTTATATTTTTAGAAATCTTACTCGAATTTTCAAATTAGATTGGTTCAGAAAAGGCTCAGGTTCAGATTTTACCATTATCAGTAAGCAAGGTTTTATGGATAAAATCTTGTACCAAATCTTTAATCTTGAACGCTTTTGGTTGAAAAAATTCACATTTCCGTTCGGTTCTTCTATTTTGCTTTCTTGGAAAAAGTAACCCGAATTAGGAGATTTGAAAATGTTCAACCACAAATGATTCTGGGACGCTCAAAGTGGTGTCAGTCTTGAGAAATTGACATCACACAGACAATAATTCAACAAGGGGAACGCCGCCCGTTCAAACTTCAATAATTTGGGTAAAAATGCTCTCAAAGCCTTCAATTAATCGACTCATCTCGGGAATTTTAATCTTTATTCCCATTGCTTTTTTTTACAGTTTTGTCTGGAAAAACGCTCTTGGAATTCCCTTTCAAGATGATATTGATGGAATTTTGGGAGCGTTAAAAGACCTGATTCAAGCTCCTGATTTATCCCAAAAATACCAAGTTTCTATCACACAAGACGACGAACATCGGGTATTTTTTGATCGTTTCATTACTTACATACTCTTTCTTTTCAATGGTAGCGTAAACCTAAAAACACACCTTTTTATAGGCTGTCTGCTCATTTTAGGCATTTTTAGTTTATTGGTTTACTCTTTTCGTAAAGCAAACCTTCCGTTGTGGGGGCTTATCCCTGTCAGTTTTTTACTTTTCCAAATACAATACTACGAGGGCATTTTTTGGAACATGATTCCTTGTCAAAATTTTGCAGTTTTGTTTTTTGCCTTTCTGACTTCCTTTTTGGTAAGCCAGCAAAAACAATCGGGATTTGTGCTTGCTTTTTTCACTGCTTTCGTTGCCACCATTAGTAGCGGAAACGGTATGCTTACCTTTGTTCCTTGCGTGTTTATTCTCTTTTATCAACGTCGTTGGAAGTCACTTGGGCTTTGGGTAGTTTGGATGGCGACTTGTATCGCTTTCTATTTTCATAACTTAGTAATTCCAGCATTTCGCCCAAAACTGAGCGACAATCTTGTTCAATATCCAAAAATTATTATTGCAGATTTTTTCGCTTTTATCGGAGAGTTTTTCGACCCAGGCAAAGGGTTTTCGTTGAACACCAGAGGAGCAATATCTATCTTTTTCGGGGTATTGATTTTAGCATGGATTTTTATATTTGCCAAAAAAATGTACCATGATTTCTTTACGAAAAAATACGCAGAACTATCTGATAATCAGAATACTATGGTGTTTTGGATGGGAGGAATTATCTTCATAATTGCTACTGCTGCGATATTCTCGGTGGCTCGTGCGGGCAATGGATTTTCTGCTGTTTTGATTAGTCGTTACAAACTAAACATGGCATTATTAGTGATTTTGGTCTATTGTTCAATTTTTAATCTTGCAACCATTCGTGGACAAAAAATCGTCTTTATCTTAGGGCTTTGTCTGGGCGTTTTCTCCAATGTTTCATCTTACTTGCAACACACAACCACTGTTCAGAATTTTAGGAAAGACTTAATCACGGATGCTTTTACTTGGGAAAATGGTCGGAATTTACCAAGTTCTCCTATCTATTTTTCCAACAAAAAATTGGTGGACGAAACCCTTAGTTTTAACCTTCAAAATGGATATTATCATTTTCCAGAAACAGTTTTGAGTACGCTCAAAAATCAGATTCTAAGGGATACTTTAACACAAATTTTACCTCAGAATTTAGACACAAAAATTACAGAAACCACTGATTATCTGACCATTAGCAACAATAATTACACACAAGGCAACCAGCAAGATGACGGCGTTTATGTTGTTCTGAAATCAGAAAAAGAATGTCATGTCTTTCCGATGAGGCAACGTAAGAACGGTATTAAACGGTTATTTTTACAACAACAATTCTATGGACAAGGCTTTGATTCTGAGTCAATTCTGAAAAAAGGTTTAGCTCTTGGTAGATATAAATTAGGAGTTATCGAAGTGAAAAACGGGCAAAAATCTGTAAGTTTTACCAGTAAAATTATTGAAATACAACATTCTTTGAAATGAAACGCACATAGTTTTCAATCGAAAAGGACAGGTGAATTATTTGTGCGTTCCGACTATGTGTCGCAATCTGATACCTTTAAGAATAGAATATTTAATCAGATGAAACTAAGTATCGTAATACCTGCCTACAACGAAGAAGAGTCTCTGCCTGAGACACTTACAACACTGTACAGTACTTTGACAAAACATAAAATTGACCACGAAATTGTGGTGACTAACGATAATTCAAAAGACCGTACTGAACAAGTTTTGCAGGATTTGCAACAACAAATACCAACCTTAGTTTATTACACTAACAAAGGTCCAAATGGCTTTGGTTATGCCATCAGGTACGGTTTAGAGCGATTCAAGGGGGATTGTGTAGCGGTAATGATGGCAGATATGTCTGACGACCCAGAGGATTTGGTAAAATATTACAACACAATGGTCGAACAAAATGTAGATGCTGTTTTTGGCAGTAGGTTCATTAAAGGCGGGGCTGTTTATGATTATCCAAAAGTAAAATTGTTCATCAACCGAGTAGCGAATTTTATCGTGAAAATGATGACGGGTATCAAAACTAATGATACCACCAATGCTTTTAAACTTTACAAGAAAGAAACAATTGAAGGCATTAAGCCCTTTTTATCTCCGCACTTTAACCTTACGGTAGAACTACCGCTAAAGACTTTCGTACGTGGCTATACATACGCAGTAGTACCGAATAGTTGGAGAAATCGAAAATACGGAACATCAAACCTGAAGATTAAAGAAATGGGAAGTCGTTACTTTTTCATTTTGCTTTACTGTATCATTGAGAAGCATTTTTCGAGAGGAGACTATATGAAAAAACGCTAAAACCACTTATGATTTTAGCGTTTTGCTGTTAAGGAATGGGAATTCAATAAAGTAACATTCTTTATACGCTTCTTTTTCGCTTAAATCTTCCATCTTTTTCTTTAAATAGCGATGCTATTCGCAGAAAAAGATAGAAAATTTAAACAAAAAATAATCAATCAAAGAATGTTACTTTATTAATTTCCCATTCCTAAGAAAATGATTTTGAGTATAATTTTTCTTTTGAGATTGTCTTGGCAAATGACTCTAATTCTTTGGCTTGTTCGACAATAAATCTTGCTTTATCTAAAATTAATGCCCCTCTTTCTGTTGGTATTATTGGTATCTCGCTTCTATCAAAAATTTCTATATTCAAAAACTCCTCTAAAGTCCTAATCTGCTGACTCAGTGTAGGTTGCGTAACGCAGCAGACATCTGCTGCCTTTGTAAAACTTCTATGAGTTTCCACAGCGAGTGCATATTGCAATTGTCTTAATAACATTTGGTTAATAGATTTATGATGAAGTGTTTTTTCAAGTAAGTAACCATAAATTGGCAAATTTTGTTTCATCAAATCAATTTTTATTGATAATATCTATCCTAAATTGCTGTCAATGACCGTTTACATGATTATCATGTTTTTTTTGATATTCTTTATCCATAATGTTTTTTTCATTTAGTTTTTTTTTGTAAAATTGTATAAGTATTCACAAAGAAAATATTTATCGTCTCAGGCGATTTCATATAAGTCAATAATAGGTGTAGAACGTAAATCAGATAAGGCAGTCTCCATGAGGTTGTCTTATTTCTTTTGTGGGCTATCAAACAAAAAACCTCAAAGTTTTAGGCTTTGAGGTTTTTTGTTTTCAAGAAAATATTGAGCTTATTTCTTTGCAGGAGCAGCTTTTTTCTTTTCAGCATATTCTGTGTTCAATCCAGCAACAATTTCTTTTGTTACATCAACAGATTCGTCTGCATAAAGGATACCGCCACCAGCTTTTGTATAACCCAATACGAACTCATATTTGTTTTCAGCATTGTGTTTCTTTACGTATTCACGGATGTTGTCATACAATTCTTGCATTTTTTTAGCTTGCTCAGTTTGTAAAGCAGCTTGTTTTTGCTGACCATATTGCTGATATTCACCTGCTTTTTTCTTCAACATTAAATCTGCTGCTTGTAGCTCGGCTTGTGTCATTGTTTGGGCTCTTTGTTGGATTGCACCAGCCTCATTTTGCAACGCACGCTCACGCTGACCTAAATCTACTTGCAAACGATAGCCTTTGTTTTCAAATTCTTTCTGAGCATCCTTATAAAACTGGTAGTTTGTCAACAAAGAATCTGTGTTTACATAAACTATTTTCTTTGCTTCTGGTGCTGCCGTTGAAGTTGAAGCAGTAGTAGTTGCTTGTTTTGTTCCTTCTTGCTTGCATGAAGACAATCCAGCAGCCAAAGCAAGACCACCGCACATGATTAGGGATAATTTGTTCATTTTAATAAAGCCCCTGCACCCCAGAGGGAATTGAAATTATGTGATTTATGCCGTGGGGTATTTGAGGCATAATTAGATTAATGTTCTATTTTTTCTAAAAAGACTACAAAGATAAGGAAATTTTACGGCTTCAAAAACGCTTTCATCTCAGCTTTCCATTTAGTGTTTTCTTTCTTGCAAAATGACTCGTGACCACTCTCTTCGTAAATCACTAATTTTTTATTGGTACTTCCCAAGTTTTGAAAGTTAAGTTTGGTTTCAGCTTCCAAAACTCGTACGTCTTTTTGACCCCATTCCAACAAAACGGGCGTTTTGATATTCTTGACGTACTCAGAAGGTTTATAGTCGAAACCCCAATAGCCTCTTTCAACACTTCCCCAAAACATTAACATTTGTGCCAAAGGAGTATTTGGAATTTTCATATTTCTTAAAAAACCCTTCACAGCGTCTTGCATTGAGGCAAATGGACAATCCAGAATGATTTTTTCGGGTTCAAGATGATACTCTGGCACGGCTTTCATAATCATGGCAGAACCCATAGAAGCCCCCCAAAGTATGAGGTTTTTCTCACCTTTGGCTCTTGCCCAATCGTAAGCGAGTTTAACACCTTCCGTTTCTTTATAACCAATTGTACAGACATTTCCCTGACTATTCCCGTGTGAACGTGCATCTAAAGCGAGCGTATTAAACCCTAATTCGTGAAAATAATCTGCCTCACGCACCACCTGACTTTTTGAACTTCCGTGTCCATGAAAAAGCAATATCGTTCCTTGCGAATTCAGTGCAGGTACGTACCAACCTTCAAGCACATAACCCTCTGAATCTTTGAGGTTTACGACATCAAAAGGATTAGCTGGTGTATCTACCATTTGTCGTTTGGGAACTTTTGCCCCGAAAAGCCCCATCATTAGAAATTCGGTTTTTGTTAGCTCACTGGCTTTCTTGAAGGGAACTTCGCCTTGTTCATAAAAATAGGTAGTTCGGTATGCCTGAAAAGCAACCAGAATATTAAAAAGTACAAAGAAAATCAAAAGAATTTTCCCTACTTGTTTGATTGGATTTTTACGTTTTCTTATCATGGTTTATGCTAATTTTAAAACAAAAACCCCTGCTCAATTGCTCAAGCAGGGGTTTTTATAGTCAAAATATTACTTCTGAACTACCTTCGCAAAACGATGATAGAACGGTGTTTTACTCTTTGAGCTTTTCGGCATATACTTACCTGTAATGATTGGTACGTACATCACACGGCGGCGAGATTTTTCACCCATATTCGGCGATACCTCTACTCTGTGCCACAAACGACCATCATGAACTGTTAAGTCACCAGATTCAATCTCGAAACCTACCTCACGAGGGTCAGCAGAGTGGTCGATAAATTGTTTTTTACCGAATAGTAACTTCAATACGCTTTGGTTCTGAGTCCCAGGCAATACCCGAAGCCCCCCATTAGAAGTCGGGCAAGTATCCAAGTGAATACCAACGTTGAGCATTGGCATAATTTTCTGACCTAAAAACAAGTCACGTGGGCTGTCTGTGTGCCATCCCATCTGAGAGAACTTACTGTTTGGCGTATTAACGTAATGGTTAAAAACCAGACCATCTTTCTCATCTTCACTGATACGTCCATCATAAGGGGCTAACAACTCAATCAGAACTTGAAGGCGAGGGTCTTTTACAAACTCTCCCAAAACAGTACTGTATTTATTGGTAAAACACATACGCTGAATCATTTTTTCACCGTGTTCGTTTTTACCAAATTTCAATGGAATACCATTGACTTTCTCAGTTCCTTCTTCTAACCAAGTTTTTTCAACTTTTTCTAATTCACTAATGAAAAGTTTTACGGTATCTTGATTAATAAAATTTTTGAATTGAATTACACCATATTTTTGAAAATACTCCTTCTGCTCTTCGGTCAATTTATCTCCCAGGGTAAAGGTCTTGTAAACAAATTTTGGAATCTTCGTCATGTGCTAAAAATTGGACAAAATATAGTTGAACATTTGATTTTGATGGTTAGGTTTTACAGATATTCTGTAAACTAATCGTATTTTTTTTGATTTGTAGAAATGAGTGAGTTTTAGTAGCTAAAACGTTGCAAATTAAGCGATTGTAAACAATAAATTAACTTTTTGTTAAAAAAATATTAAAATCTCTTTGAATGATTATATTATTCACTAAAAATAATACAAACTTGATTTTAGTGCTATTTTTTATTCCTCAAAATTAATGACATTTTTAACTGAATCTACCCCCATTTATACGCTAAATTTTCCGATTGTCACTTTTTGGATTATTGCAATGTAGGAGTATCGTGCATCGTACTTTAAGTTATGAAGTTTTTAATGTATTTATTTGTTGAATTTATCTGAAAATAGTAGCATGGGAATGATTCCCATGAAACTTGCGTAAGCCCACTTCGGATTTTAATTCACAAGAAAAGATTCCAGTTCTACAAGTATTTTCACGCTAAAAGCAACACAGTCTGACAAATTCCGAAGATAATACCGATTCCTAAAACGGCAATTCTCCAGTCTTTTTCTACTAATTTTTGAGCAATAAAATAGGCTAAATATGTAAAAGCTAATGCACCAAAAACATCAATAGTATAATGAACGTGCTGGGTTAGCAGTAAAAAAGCAAGGATAATTCCGATGATAAAACCAAAGATTTTGTCTGAACGTTTACGCAACATCAGGAAAATAATGACCATTGTAGCAGTATGCCCCGAAAAAAATAAATCTTTTGTAATGGGTGTGTCACTCACATAAATGAACATTTCGGCAAATTTATCGTGCATATCGACCAAATTTTTTGGGGGATCCAATGGTACGAGATAAATCGAGGTCATTCGGAAACAAGTTTCAGCCACAAAAACAAAGGTAAATAATAATGTCTGCCGAGGATTTGGTAAAATTCTGAAAAACATGAAAACCAACATCCCATAAATTATCGTAAATATAGGAAATGAAACATCTTTGGCTGGAATGGAATTAAGGACAATATCATTGAGGTCTGAACCTTGTCTTTGCTGAATTTTTACAAAATAATTGGCTAATTGTAAGGTGACCGACACAAACAAAGTAACAGCAGTGATAATTTTGAAACGAAATTCAGTATAACGCCATTCGGCTATCCAATTGGTTTTTAATGACTTAAAATAACTTTCTTGCATATTGAGTGGTTATTGGATTGTAGGTCGTTTTGGAAAAAGAGTTGTTAATGAAAATCTAAATAAAAAAGTTTGCAAACTTACATCAACTTTTAAATGTTATCAATAAAATGAAGCAAAATTTTAAAATCCTAATTCTTGGAATATTTACATTAATGGTGAATGTTTCATGTGGTCAAAAGTCTAATAATCAAGACAGTAACAAAAAAATGAACGAAGAAAAAGTCAAAATGGCTGGATTAGAAACTATCACTTTCGGAGCAGGGTGTTTTTGGTGTGTAGAAGCGGTTTACCAACGCTTGGAGGGTGTTGTAAAGGTAGAGTCTGGGTATTCTAACGGAAAAGTTAAAAGCCCAACTTACAAAGAAGTTTGTACGGGTATGACAGGCTGTGCAGAGGTTTGTCAGGTTACTTATGACCCTAAAAAAATTACTTTTGAAGAGCTTTTAGAAGTCTTCTGGAAAACCCACGACCCAACAACGCTGAACCGTCAGGGGGCGGATTCGGGTACACAGTATCGCTCTGGGATTTATTATCATACACCAGAACAAAAACGTTTGGCAGAAGATTGGAAACTTAATTTGAATGAGAAAAGAGTTTTCCCTAACCCAATTGTTACTGAGATTTTGCCAATTGCGGATTTCTCAGTTGCAGAAGATTACCACCAAAATTATTTTAATGACAATGGTTATCAGGGATATTGTCAGGTTGTAATCAA
>JAAFJL010000005.1 GCA_013298865.1 Cytophagales bacterium
GTTCACTGATAATTGATAATTGTTCATTGAAAAAGCCCTTCCATCCTAAATCAGGATATTTAGCACCAAGTCGTTGTTACTTGGTGCTATTATTTTACCAAAACACATAAAACTATGTTTCTCATTTTTGTAGGTATTGTCGTAATAATTGCGGGTTTTGCCATCAATACGCCTTCATTAGCGGCTTCACGTTTTGCTCGTCCTGTAAAAATTGCAGGGGTTCTTATTTTAGTTTTAGGGCTATTTTCTTCGGGTGTTCGCCAGATTGGTGCAGGACAGGTAGGAGTGAAGTCTCTCTTCGGGAGTGTACAAGATGGCATCATGAGGAGTGGTTTGAGTTTTATTAATCCTCTTTCAGAAGTTACAACTTTTGATGTAAAAACTCAGGAATACACTATGTCTTCCGTAAAAGCTGAAGGTGAAATGGAGGGTGATGACGCCATTAGGGTTTTAGCAGCTGATGGTCTGGAAGTAATCATTGATCTGACCGTACTTTACAGAGTTGAACCCGATAAAGCACCGCAGATTCTCCAGAAAATTGGTACAGATTATAGAGCAAAAATTGTTCGCCCGATTTCTCGTACCCGTATCCGTGACAATGCTGTTTATTATGATGCCGTTGCTTTATATTCAACCAAAAGGAATGAATTTCAGGATAGAATTTTTAAATCTATCCAACAAGATTTCGCCCAGAGAGGTCTGGTTTTGGAACAATTATTAGTCAGAAATATTGTTTTGCCAAATTCTGTAAAGCAAACAATTGAATCTAAAATCAATGCTGAACAGGAATCTCAGAAAATGCAGTTTGTTCTTACAAAAGAAAAACAAGAAGCCGAACGCAAGCGAGTGGAAGCCCAAGGTATTGCAGATTACCAAAAAATACTTTCTACTGGTCTGTCAGACAAGCAGTTACAGTACGAAGCAATCAAAGCACAGAAAGAAATTGCTACATCGCCAAACACCAAGGTCATTATTATTGGAGGAAAAGGTGGTAATATTCCAATGATTTTGGGGGATAAATAATCTCGTTTTCGATGCTGGATTTTCGATGTTCGATTTCTGGTACTTGATTATCAGTATTCATTTTTCGTGAAATAAAAAAGGGGGCATATTCAATATGCTCCCCTTTTTTGTAAAATATTTTACCGTTAGATAAGAATTAGCCCCAACATCTAAGGAACTACTACCCATATAAAATAAAAATTATGTAAATTTGCTTTTATCTGTTGCGAAAAAAAATCTCAATAATACTAAGTAATAAACCCATTTTATAGGTGACACTAATTAAATCTATCTCAGGAATAAGAGGAACTATCGGAGGAAAGCCTGGCGATTCATTGTCCCCGATTGATGTCGTGAAATTTACGGCTGCGTATGGGACTTGGCTCAAAAAAAGTAACCCCAAAAACCTTAAAGTTGTTGTAGGACGTGATGCCCGTTTGTCGGGTGACATGGTCTCTAAATTAGTTTGTTCAACCCTTCAGAGTGTTGGATTAAATGTTATTGATTTGGGACTTTCTACCACCCCAACCGTAGAAGTTGCCGTACCAGCAGAAGCCGCAGCAGGTGGAATTATCCTGACAGCAAGCCACAATCCTATCCAATGGAATGCCCTAAAACTATTAAATTCGGATGGTGAATTTATCTCTGGTAAAGACGGAGAAACACTTCTCCAGATTGCAGAAGATGAAGCATTCGATTTTGTAGATGTCAGAAAATTAGGTACTTACACCCAAGATGATACTTGGTTACAGAAACACATCGACCAAATTTTAGCATTGCCTTTGGTGGACAAAGAAGCCGTAGCTGCTCGCAATTTCAAAGTAATTATTGATTGTGTCAATTCATCAGGAGGAATTTTTGTTCCTGCTTTGTTGGATGCTTTGGGCGTAACACAAATCACGAAACTGCACTGTGAACCTACGGGAAATTTTGCCCATAATCCAGAGCCAGTTCCAGAAAATTTGACCGATATTATTAAGGATATTCAGAAGACAAAGTATGATTTAGGCATTGTCGTTGACCCAGACGTTGACCGCCTCTGTTTCATTTGTGAAGATGGTTCACCTTTTGGCGAGGAATATACATTGGTTTCAGTGGCAGATTATGTTTTGCAAAACCAAAAAGGAAATACGGTTTCCAACCTTTCATCTACCCGTGCTTTACGTGACGTAACCGAAAAAGCAGGTGGCAAATATTACGCATCAGCAGTAGGTGAAGTCAATGTGGTTTCTTTGATGAAATCGTCGAAGGCAATCATTGGTGGCGAAGGTAACGGAGGAATCATTTATCCAGAATCCCATTACGGTCGAGATGCCTTGGTGGGCATTGCCCTGTTCTTGACTTACTTAGCAAAATCAGGCAAACGGATTTCAGTACTTAGAAAAGGTTATCCAGAATATTATATTTCAAAAAATAAAATTGAACTCACACCAGACATCAATGTAGATGAAGTGCTGGAAGCCGTGAAAAAGAAATATTCCAAAAATCCAGTGAGTACGATAGACGGTGTAAAAATAGATTTCGACCACGAGTGGGTACACCTCCGCAAATCGAACACCGAGCCAATCATTCGTATCTACTCAGAATCAGATTCAATGACAAAAGCCGAAAACTTAGCCAAGAAAATCATGAGTGATATAAAAGAAGTTGTAGCAACAAAGATTTAACAAAAAAGCCGTTTCAGAGTTTCTGGAGCGGCTTTTTTGTTGTTTATTAAAAGTATTAGAGAAATAGCTTTACAGTTCTCCTTAAAATAGACCTACCGATTAATAAATAATTTTTGACAGTAACCAATAAATAATCTTAGATTTACGCAATTACGCTTTACATATATTTATCTCTAACAAAATGACCAGAGTTGTACTCATTGATGACCACCAAATGATTCTGTATAGCCTTAATCTTCTTTTCAAATCTATTGAAAATATTGAGGTTGTTGGTGCGTTGAATGATAGCAGAAAATTAAGACAATTTCTTGAAAATGAGACAGTTGACATTGTCGTATCAGACCTGCACATGCCCTACATGAGTGGCATTGATTTGACCTTGATGATTCGCAAGGATTTCCCACTTATGAAAATTATGTTGTTGACTATGGCAGAGGATGCACTTCATATCCGTGAGGCATTGCGAGCGGGAGTGAATGGCTATGTACTGAAAAGAGCAACGAAAGAAGAACTGGAAAAAGCTATTGAAAAACTGATGTCAGGCAAAAAATATTATAGTGAAGCCGCCATTGAGGAACTCGCCGCCAGTCCAGAAGATGATTTTAATAATTCCCGCCCTGAAACTATCGAGCATCTCACGACCCGTGAATTAGAGATTTTGAAATTGATAACCATGGAATATTCAACCAATGAGATTGCCGAAAAATTATTCATCAGTGTAGCCACCGTAGAAACCCACCGTGGAAACTTGATGAAAAAACTTGGTGTGAAAAGTGCCATCGGCATGGCAAAATTTGCCCTAAAACATGGAATTGTGGACTAAAAATCATGGTAAACCATGAGATAATATCAAGGAAAACCATGAGAAATTGAGCGGGAGAAGTATTCTAATTTTGTTGTATTAATTCACATTTTAAAATAATTACGATTATGGCGACTATCTCTGCAATAATTGAAAAGCAATTTAATGCTTTTGTAAAATCTCATAAAAGTACACAACCTCATATTCCTATTTTAGTTAAGGAGTTTGATCGTGATGTAAATGAAGTTTCTTTCACTTACAATGGGAATAAAATCAAAATTCCTAATGGGTCAGTACTATCTCCAAGTCCAAAGAAAAAGAACTTGACTCCGAAAGATTTTATTGATTATGCAACTGGGTCTGTCTTGTTAATAATTAAAGGGACTATGCTTCCTGACACTTCATTGTTTGAATATACCACAATTTGCAATCCAACTTTAACTTGTCGTGTACCCAAAACATCAGTACAATATCCAACTACTAATATGAATATTCAAGGAATTGAAAGATTAGAAGAATTGATAAATACTCTTCATATATATCTTGAATTCAAACCGTAATTATTGCATGAAATCCATTTTGATTTTTAAATTCAACGGTTGCTCTGATTTTACTTGTTCGTTCTTTAATATTTCTAAACCCAATGCCTTCTTCAAAATGTGTTGGGTTTAGTCCTATTCCATTATCGGAGATTTCAATACTGAGATTTTGATTAATGTTCGAAAAGGAAATAGAAGCTTTACTTGCTTTTGAATGGCGAGTAATATTATTAACTAATTCTAAAATAATTGCATAAATTTCTAAAGCAATTGATGAACTTAATGGGATTAAATATTCATTAAAATTCAAAGAAAAACTAATACTTTGATTGCGATTAAGTTTATAAATTAGTTTTTCGATTGCTTTTTGCAAACCCTCTTTTTCGAGTTCTTCGGGCAGTAAATTATGAGAAATGTTACGAATTTGGTTGTAAGATTCATCCATCATGGATAGAACATTGTCGTAAATCTCACGCTCATTCACATTCATTGTGGCTTTATTCATGGCTAAAATACTCCAACGCATCGCAGAAAGCTGGCTTCCAAGGTTATCGTGTAATTCTGCTGCTACTTGTTTTCGTTCAAAGGTTTGCCCTTTAAACATAGCTTCCACAATTTCTTGATTCTTTTGGGTTAGCTCTTGGTTTGCTTGTTGTAGTTCAGAAGTACGTTCAGTAACTTTTTGTTCAAGATTTTGATTCAATTCTGTTAATTCATTCTGGGCAGATTGGAGTTTATGATTTTTATCTTCAATCAATTGCTTACTTTTATTGGTCTGACGATAATTGAAAATAATTAAACCCAATAAAGCTACCAGCAGAAGTGCAATTCCGATGGCATAGGATTTTGATTGAGTCTCACTTTTTAAGTTGGCAGTTGTGTTTTGAAGTTCTTCTTGGTTAGTTCGCAAATCGTACTCAAATTTCAAGGAATTTATTAATTCTTTCTGTGATTCATCAGTAATGATTTTCATTAAATTTTGATGTACTTTTAAATATTTTAAAGTTTTTTCTTCATTTCCTAATTTTTCATAATTCTGGAAAAGAATATCACTAATAATCATTTGTTCATTTTGAAAGTTGTTTTTCTTAGCAAGATTAAAACCCTCAATCGCATAAGTATTAGATTTATTAAGCTGTTGATTAATTTTATAATATTCACTGATACTTTGATTTAATAGTACAATTTGAAAATCGTTCTTGGATAATTTCATTTTTTTAAGTTCGGTAGTCACTATTTCTAAACCTTGCTTTTCCTGACCTAAATAAATCAGACTAAGACCGATATTTGCTTTATCATTTCCTTTAGAATAAAAAGAGTATGATTTTTTATAGTTTTTTTGACTAAAATACACATTTCCAAGAAGGGAATACATATCAATAGCATTAAGAGTATCTCCTAAAATTTGATAACTCCTTAGTGCGTCTTTATAATTTTCCTCAGCTTTTGTAAAAAGATTTCTAAGAAAAAAAGAGTCTCCTATAAATTTGTAACACTGGCCTATATATGACAGATGTTTATATTTTTGAGCAAAAGTCAACGCTTTATAATAAGTAGGAATGGCACTTTCGTGAAAACCTTTGGTAGCAAAAGCTACACCAAGAATCAAATAGCTCTTGTCTAAAAATTTTTCATAATCAATTGATTTTAAGCAAGATGCAATAGATTTTTGAGCAAAGCCAATAGCAGAATCAGGTTTTACAGTAATGTAATAATTGGCGATTCGTTGCAAAGTCAGAATCCGTAATGTATCATTTCTAACATTCGATACTTTTTCATATTCTACCAAAACTCGTTTCAAACTATCAATTTCCTTATCCTGTGAATAAGTGGAAAATGTGAAAAATAAGAAAAGAATAAAACCGTATCTCATAATAATTGTGATTAATTCATAATCGAAAACTACTAATAAATGTACCTAAATCCTAAAAATATTGCTTTTTATCTCTTCGAGAAAGGTTTACTTTCTTGGGAGGAATCTCTGGCGGGTGTGCAGCACTACTTGGAGGCGGGTAGTCGGAGTTTTGGGTTTAAGGTTGAAATGGTCTGCGGTAAAAATTTCTTTATCAAACAAATCAAAAATAATTTTGATGGTATGAGTCGCTTGTTGGAAATGGAGGCGTTAGTGTTGCAAGCTGAGAACTTTACGGAAAAACCCACATTCTTTTTACACGATAAAAAGAATGGAATCTTGGTGAATTCCTTAGTAGATAATGCCCAAAATTTAGGAGAATTTATCAAAAATGAAGGTTTTTTATTGCCGATTGCTACGCAATTGGGATTGGTTCTGAGTAAATTTCATCAAGTAGAATTCAAAGAAAATCATTTCCAAAACTCTTCACAGAGACAACCTCCACTTGTGTTTTATTTGGGTACTGCGGCTGGTCGGAATTTTCTTAAACAAAAAAGAGAGCGATTCACGACTCAGCTCATTGAACAAATTGCCTTGTATCCATCACTTTTGGAAGCCATAGCAGAAGCTCATAAAAATTGGGAAGCCAAAACTTTGATTCATGGAGATATGAAGTTTGAAAATTGTCTGATTCAAAAAATGGAGGATAGTTATAAAATGCAACTAATAGACTTTGAGGAGGTTACAATGGGAGATGCCCTCTGGGATGTTGCAGGAATCGTGCAGGCAGCCATTTCTGTTCAATTACAAAAGACGCATTTTTTGATTTTTAGCCCATTTTCTCCATTTCATCCTTTGCTCGATGATGCTATTTTTTGTGATTGGCTACAAACATTTTGGAAAAATTATGAACTCCAGCATGAGGCTGAAATAAAATTAATTCAATTCACAGGACTAAGACTCATTGGACGACTAATGGAAATCGCCCAGCAAGCAGACGTAAGCCACCAAGCGAAAGAATGGCTACCATTAGCCCAAGAAATGATTGAAAATCCTGAGAAATATTTGAAACTTTTAACAACATAGACTAAAAATTTGCCAACGAATACCGACATTATCGACTTAATTTTGGAAGAAATCAAGATTTCTCCTGCCCGACAAATCATTTTTCGGGATGAAGCACTTGTGGAATCTTATACTTTTTTGCCTACCGAAGCCATTAAACCTGAATATTTGGTAAAAACGATTTCGACTTTGATTTATGAACATTATTATACTTCAATCTCAAATCAGAAACCACTCAAAATTAAAGAATTTTTGCCCCAGCTCAGGAAAGCTAATGCCGCTAAATCATACTGGTCGGCGAAGTGGAAAGTGGTTAATGTAAATGCGGATGGTTCTTTAGTGGTTGATAAAAATGAGCTACGAAAATTGGTAAAACCAGGGGAATATTTGAAAGAAATTCCGATTAAAAATCTGCAACCAGGGGATTTTGTAAAACTCTTTGTCCCGACCCAATTATTGACCAAAGACGACGGTTTTTTTCATGTCTATGGTAAAGAAATTTCAGATGATTTCAACGAAGCTATGATTCGGTTTTATTTCAATATTTCGCCCGAAGGAGCAATCAAATTAGTAGAATTATTGACCCGACAATTGGCAGTTCCTTTTCATTTTAAATGCCTAAAAAAAAGTGCTTCATACACAAGGGCAGATGCAGGAGTTTTGTATTTTGACAAACGATATTTCTTTGAAATTTATCCAATTCTACAAACGATTTTCATTGAAATTGAACGCTATCTTAGACCAGAAACGCCACTTTTTACCTTGAAATTAGCCAATGGAGTAGGTTTCGCAGAAAACCCACCCGAAGAAACTGAAAGTTTTGGCACAACCCGAAGCAAACTAATAGCGGAGGCAATTGTAAAGACTTTTGTAGAAGAAACACCGACAGAAAAACAGTTGGAAAAAGTATTGGAACTTATCAAAAGTGTAGGTTTTGACATAGAGAAATTTTACCTCAATCCATTTTCAAGATTTCCTTATAAATTTTAGAAAAATCATGGAAAACCATGAGAGATTTATCAAATTAAAGTGTATATTTTTGACATATAATTTAAACCCTTAATTTTTTACTATTATGACAACAGAAGAATTTATTGCAGATGCTAATCGTAGCCTAAATGGTCAACCTTTTAAAGTTTTATTTGGTGAAATAATGATAGAAGATGGTGTTGTAGAGTTAACATCCTCTTATCCTATTTCAAAAGGAATGAAAGTACTAATTGGATTTGATAGAATACTTTATCCAAAAAACCTTGTTGAAGGAGGCAATGGTACGATCTATATCGCTATCAATCCTGAAGGTCTTTTTCAAGCAGAATATCATGACTTTATTAAAACGTTGGGACATCCCACTAACTACAAAGATTTACTAAGTGTTAACGTATCTCCGCTTGTCAAAGGAAGGTTAAATTATGAACTTTTCTTTATCAATGGGCATGATAAGGGTGAAAAAGTTGCGGAATCATAAAGTTTAACTCGCAGTTCTCAAAATACTGATTTGGGAATTTCAGTTCGGTTAGTGATAAATTTTGTGTTAAAACGTATTACGACTTAAAGTATATTATTACGATTAGCCTAAACCATAATCATCAAATCAGTTCCTTGTTCGGTAATGATTTTATCGAAATGACCATTGAATTGCTCGACACGCTTTTGTATGTTGCGTAGTCCTTGTCCGTTATGGAGGTCACTTTCCGTATAGCCTTTGCCGTTATCATTCACTTGGATTTGGATTTGATGATTATTTTCAGCAATTGAAATTGTCGCTTTACTCGCTTGCGAATGCTTGATGATGTTATTGATGAGTTCGAGAAGTATGCTGTACAACTCGAACTCAATTTTTTTGTCTAATTTTTTAGGGAAGTTTTCAGAAATGAATTCAAAATGTATTCGCTCATTTTTATTCAGTTTTTTAATCAATTTTTCAAGTGTTTTCTCTAATCCCTCCGTCTCTAACAAGGCAGGTGAAAGGTTGTGCGACAGGTTACGTACTTGCTTATACGAGTCATCTACCATTTCCAGAATATTGTCATAAATCTCTTGTTCGGTTTGGTTAAATTGTTTTTTGTCCATCGCCAAAATACTCCAACGCATGGCAGACAACTGGCTACCCAAATTATCGTGCAATTCTTCGGCTACTCGTTTTCGTTCAGTTTTTTGCCCTCTGAAATGAGCCTCTTCAATCTCCGCATTTTTCTTAATTAATCTTCTGTTATGTCGCCACAAAACAATTACTAAAATCAAAAACATCAATGACAATCCGATTGAATAATATAATTTTGTTTGTTGATTTTTATTGGCAAGTATTTGATTTTCAATGGATTGTTGCTGGATTTGCTTTTCGTTTTCGTACTGCTTTTTGTAGTTTTCTATTTGCTGCTTGGTATCGGTTTCTAATAATTTAGTTTTTATTTTGAACATTTCTTCATGATAAAACAAGGCTTCTTTATCGTGTTTTAATCTTTTATTTCCTACATAGAGTGCCTCATTTGCCCAAAATGTATTTTCCATTAGGTTAGCTTTTTTAGCAAAAGCCAATGATTTTTTTCCATAAAAAATAGCTTTTGAATACTCTTTTTTCCCAGTAAGCAAAAAGGCATATTCTCCGTAAGGTCCAGATAAATCTGCCTCATTACCTGTACTTTCAAAATACTTTATTGACTTTTCTAAACGAGAAAAAGACTTATCATATTCTTTGTGGTCGAGGTAATAATCAGCTACCGAATAATTTAGATTTGCAAGCCAAAATTCATTTTTTAGTTCAGTGAAAACATCTTCTGCTTTTTTGTAATAAGATAAAACGTCCTCTTTGCTATGAATATCTTTTAGGGTTGTGGCAAGATTTAGATAACAAGCCCCCAAGTTCTTTTTCGTACCCAATTTTTGATAAACAGGAATCAATCTTTTGTAAAAAACAATGGATGAATCTTTCTGATTGAGGGCGTTATAGGTATCGGCAATCATCCGCAAAGCAGATAGTTTTTCGGATAATAATTGATTTTGTTCAGCCAATATCAAGGCTTTGTAATTGAGTTGTAGGCAAGATTTAAGGTTTCCTAATTTATATTCTGAATAACTAATGTCTTGATAACCAAATATTTGACCTTTAATCCATTTGATTTTTTCTGAAAGAGCTAATCCTTTTTTTGCTTCAATCTGAGATTTCTTTAATTCGGAATCATAATAATACGCCAATGAAAGGGCATGATAGGTTTTTACAAGCATAGAATCTTGCAAGGAAAGCGGTGAATGTTTTTCTAAAATGGATACCTGCTTTTTCAAACTATCAATTTTAGATTCCTGGGGTTTACGAAACTTTGTAGATTTCTTAACCTCTCCCCCAACCCCTCTCCTGCTGAGAGGGGAGTTTTTGCGGACGAATACTCCCCTCTCAGCAGGAGAGGGGCTGGGGGAGAGGTTGAATATTAAGTTGAAATCTACATTTGTTCGTACATCAGACACCTCCGAATGTAGATTAAACTGGATGAAAATCGTAAATATTAGGAAGAGATATTTCATGGTGGTTACCTAATAAAAATATTGAAAACTGATAGCTAATATACGATATTTCAGAGAGTTAGCTCAAAAAAAACCTAATATTTCCATGTTTTTTTACCTCAACTCATGGTTTACCATGAACTAAAAATCAAGGTAAACCATGAGTCAAAATCAAGGGAAACCATGAGTAATTAGGTGATTACTTAATCTCAACTTTGTGATGTAATTAAAACCATAAGAAATGACGACCTCTTTGACAAAGCGAGAATTAGAAGTTTTGAAGCTAATTGCCCAAGAACTTACCACAGGACAAATTGCTAAGTATCTCAATATCAGCATTGCTACGGTAGAAAGTCACCGAAGAAATATGTTCAAAAAAGCCCAAGTACAGTCGGTGGTTGGATTGGTGATTGAAGCACTGAAACAAGGTTGGGTAAAGACATAATTGTTAGTTGAGTCCTACTTACCCATTCAAAAATGAATAAAATCTTACCCCAAACTCAAAATCATGAACACCCCAATACCACATTTTTGTAGCATCGTCAGAGAAAGAATCTTTTTTCCGAGAGGGCGTAAATGTATCCCACTCCAAGAAATTATCATGCTCGAAGGCGAAGTTAATTATACCCTCATTCACCTCAGAGGTGGGCGTAAGTTGTTGATTCCGAGAACCTTAAAGTTATTCGAGGATATTTTGATTGACTATAATTTCCTGAGAATCCACCGTGGCTATATCATCAATTGCAAACATTTATTACGGATAGACATCAACTCAGATGCGGTTTATTTGACCAATAATTTACAGGCTTCGATTTCCAGACGGCGAAAAGTAGAGGTAAATCGGAGGTTGAGCAATGAGCGGTGAGCAGTTTCTGCATAACTCAAAGCTCATAGCTCACAACTTATAGCTAAAAAATAAAACTTAAACATAAAACAATAACAAATATGAAAAAGCAAATTTTTACCATAATTCTCTTTACAATTATTAGTGCGAATGTCTTTGGACAGACTTTCAAATTAGATGCCACAGGAACAAACGATATGCGTTTGCGGACAAGTGGATTTGACCGTTTGACAATTTTACCCACATCTGGTAACGGTAATGTTGGGATAGGGACGATTACGCCAGATGCAAAGTTAGATGTGAATGGGGACCTTATTTTAGCCCCATTTCGCTACACTCCTATTTCAAACTTTACAGGAGATTTTAGTAGAGCTAGTAGATCGTATATGTCTTTGAACCCTCCTACTGGTGTAACAATAACCATAAAAGGAATTGATGGAGGGACTGTCAATACAATAGGATTGATGTTATTTATTTCTTGTGGAGGAGCTGGAAATGTGATTCTATTAAATAATGCTTCAACTATCGCAGCTAATAATATCAATACAAATACAGGAGCAAATATTACCATTACAGGTAGAGGAGGAGCAACATTAGTCTATGATACTGATGGTTGGCGAGTGGTTTCTTATGATAATGGTGGAGGCTCAGGATGGGGGCTTACTGGGAATATTGGGACAACACCAGCTACGCAGTTTATTGGCACTACGGATGCACAACCTGTGGTTTTTAAGACTAATAATATAGAAAGAATGAGAATTTTGAGTAATGGTGATGTGGGGATTGGCATATCTGCCCCATCTTCAAAACTACATATCTATGAATCAACAGCGAATTCAAGTTCTAACTTAACTATTTCTAATTCATCACAACCTTCAAGCTCTACGTATCTTTCACATACACATGGTGATGGAGCAACACTAATTTATAATCTTGGTGGTAGCGGTATGCAATTATATAGTCCTGCTAATATAACTTTAAATGGGGGGGCTGGTGGTAATGTCGGTGTAGGAACGTCAACGCCACTTAGAAAACTTCATGTTTCAAATGGAATTTCTGGACGTACACCCAATTCCAATTCTACGCTCTTTGTTGAAAAAAATGGTTATAATTATATAGAGATAGCATCACCAGATAATGGAGAAAGAGGCGTAATGTTCAGCAATCCAACTGATGGAAATAGTGGAGGTATTTATTATTACAATAAAGATATGTATTTCAATACTAATACCAATGATAGACGAATGACAATTTTGGCAAATGGTAATGTTGGCATTGGCACTAATACACCTAATAATAAATTAGATGTTTTGGGTATAATTAGAGCAAACGAAGTTTTGGTTGAAACTGGCTGGGCTGATTATGTATTTGAGCCAGACTTTAGACTAAAAACATTGGAAGAAGTAGAGCAATTCATAAAAATAAATAAACATTTACCTGATATTTTGCCAGCTTCGACAATTCAGAAAAAAGGGCTTCCTGTGGCAGAAATGACTACTAAAATGATGCAAAAAATTGAAGAACTAACACTCTATATGATAGAACAAGATAAAAAAATTCAATCATTGCAAAGTCAGTTATTAAACATTAAAAAAGACTAAAACGAATCATGAAAAGACTCATATTAATTTTATTTCTCTCTTTTGGAATAATGAAAGAAATAGATGCTCAGTGTGGTACAAAATCTCCTACCAGAGACCACCTTCAAGGGAAAGTCTTACCGAATGCTCGGATTTCAACAGCATCGTTTCGGTTTAAAATTTTTGTTACAATATTGAAAAATTCTGATGGTAGTAATGCGGCGTGTACAGAGGCAGATATTCTGGCAAAAATTGCAGAAATGAATGCAGATTTTGCTCCAACGTTTTGTTTTAATTTGATGGGCATTAAATACGTAAATAATACAAATCTGAATACAGACATGAATGTTAGTAGTACATCAGATGTAAATTCATTGACAGGATATAATGAAGGAGGGTGTATAGATATTTATGTCCATAAAGCAGTTCGAGATGGAAGCAATACAGCTATTGCAGGGTCGGCTTATGTAATACCTAATCAATATTTATCCATTGAAAATGTAGGGAATCATACATTATCCCACGAAATGGGGCATTGTTTAGGATTAACTCATACGCATGAAACCTTCTATGGGAATGAACTTGTTAGTGGCTCTAATTGTGGCTCTGCTGGAGACCTTGTATGTGACACTAATGCTGACCCTGATGTAACTCGTAGTTGTCGAACACAATCGACTTGTCTTTATACGGGGAACTGTACTGATGCTTTAGGATACTCATATTCGCCTCCAGTTAGTAACATTATGTCTTATTATGGCTGTGTGAATACATTTACATCAGGGCAGTTTACGAGAATGTCTGGTACTATAACCTTTGATTTAGGATTTTTTGCTGGAAACCTTATTACGAGTGGCGATGACCGTTATCCTGCGGCAGTTATATCAAACACAACTATTTCAAGTGGAATTGCCAATTATACTACGGGTGGTACTATGACTTTTGGATGGGGAAGTCCAATCACAGGAACGTTTGTAATTACTCCGACAGGTTCTCTGAATGCACAAGCAAATAAAATTGTATTACTACCAGGTTTTCGAGCAACAGGTGGCACTAATGGTAAAGTTAGAATTAAGACATTGACTTGTAATTGAATCAATTTTTAAACAAATAAAAATATGAAAAAGATATTTCAAATAATACTTTTTGTAGGCTTGGGTTTCCAGACTCATGCTCAAAGTCCAATCTTTAATGGAGTTCATGGTAATAATGGTGATGTTACTACTGCCGATATTTCAATTGACCCCTCAACAAATGTTAGAGTAGATGATGCAACTAACAAGTTGATTTTTACAATAAAAATTAATTGCACAAACAATGCTAATGCAGTAGCATGGAGAGTAAAAGGGACTATTCTGATTCCAGATGAGGTGAATATTTTGAGTTTTTCTACACCCAATCCTGCTCATGCTACTTTGGTTTGGGGTAATCCAGGCAATACTGACGATAGGGTTAAGACTGGTTATTTGGTTTTTGAGAAAGATAAGTTGGATAAAAAGGAAAGTTTCACGATAGTGGTTGAAACCTCAAAACCCACAAAGCTAAACGCTACTTCTCCAAATTTTGCAGTTTTCGCATATAGTCAAATTCCAGATTTTGAATTGTGTAATAATTATTGGTTCTGGAAAGAGTACGCTTATTGTAAAGATGCTACTATTCAAAAGAAATGAGGTTAATTTTTCTATCAATGAAAGTGTATTTACTGAACTATTTTTATTCTCTTACAGAATTTAGTAAAAATAAAGATTCTCAAAAAACATCATCAAAATATTTTAACAAAAAATCATGATTACAATATTAGGACAAGAATTTATAAATGCTTGGAAAGGATTTGTCCAAAGCGTTCGCTCTATATTAACTCCATCTTCTGATGAGAGAGAATTAGACCAGTTTTTACCACTAAGAAATCATGTCTTAGAAATAGTGCAAAGTGAGGAATTTCTCAAAAAACTTGAACTTGATTTTGGGCAAAATATTACACCTATTGAAATTGAAACTTCCTTCAATGTCAAGATTATCAGGGCGTTGATAATGGAATTACAAGCATTTCCATTATCTGTGGAAGTTGCTGAAAAAAACTCAAAATTAACCAATGAGTCTAATTGGAATAAGAAAAGTTTGGATAGAGCCTCTACTGTCACAGGCAGTGTAAAAGATTTTATTAAAGAAGATAGCTGGGTAAAAAAGGGGCTTATTGTTTTTAATGAGGTTGTAGATATTTTTAAGTAAAACTCCTTTCGTAACATTAATTATCATTGAATAGGAGTAAAAATACCTTTCAATCTACTCACTATAACTATTATCAATTAAAAATATTCAAATCAATAGTCATGAGTTTTTTGCATCTGAGTCGCTTTTGTTGAAAAGTGACTCAGACATTAGCTCAGAAAGGAATCCCCTCCACCCGCCCAACCCCAAAAAATCAATCAAATACTATTATTTGATGGGGCTTTGCTATGCTTTTTGATGAAAAATCATAGAATTCTATGATTGATTGAGAGTAATACTATGTCGAATTTTACTATTGAACCGCACCCTTAGAAATCATGAAATTAACTAACCGAGAAATGGAGATTTTAAAACTCATTGCGGCTGAATATACCTCCGAAGAAATGGCTGAATTACTCTGTATCAGTATGCCAACAATAGAGTCTCATCGTAGAAATATGATTAAAAAAGTAGGTGTCAGAAATTCTATTGGCTTGATAAAAATTGCCATAGAAAATAATTGGATTTAGAGAAAATTAGGAATTGAAAATTAAGAATTAAAAATGTAAGTCATTGAAAATTAATTTATTACCACAAACCCCAATAAAAAAATGAAAACAAACACATTTATCCTCATTGTCTCGGCGTATAGCTTATTACTGGGCTTGCCAGCTACTTTTGCTCCCGCCTTTTCGGCAGCATATTTTGGTGGAGACCCCAACAACAATTATGAACTGTCGTCCATGAACTTTATTGGAGCGTACCAAATTGCCATTGGCTTTATGGGCTACATTACCACCAAATCGTCTGATAATTCTTTCAAACGTGGATGGTTGTTGGCAATTGCCTTTCTTACATTTTTTGCCTTGATAACATACATCTATAATATCAATGTAAGGAATATGCTACCGCACAAAACCCTCTATTTTGATTGCACAATTTGGTTTATTATTGGTACTGTCTCGCTCTATTTCTGGAATAAAGAAAAGTAATTAGTTCTTCCATTATTTATACGGGAATCCGTGGTACGGTTGAGGCTAAAACCCATTTATGAGAAATTAAACCTCAACCGTGCCACGGTTAGCAATGCCTTTGGTATAAATAATAGAGGAACCAAGTAATCTTAATCATATCAAATTAAACTCTTGTCTTGTAACAGAGCCAATAACACTAATCAAAATGAAAACATCATACTTTATAATCTTCCTCGCCATCTATGGTTTCATCACGGGCGGGATGTTACTTTTTAATCCTTCGGGTTCTTTAGGAAACTTTGGAATCACAAGCTCCGATAAATACCATATTCTCATTCTCCAATATTTAGGAATCGCTGATATTGGTTTGAGTATTATCCTTTTGCTTTCTCGAAATTCAATAGATAAACTCAGTATCCGTAACCTGCTCATTGGTATGGCTTTTATCTTGATTGGCAATGTTTTGAAAGGGCTTTATGATGTTTTTGTAGTTCATATTCCTGCAAATACGTACTTCTGGGTGGACTATTCTTTTACACTTTTGGTAGGTTTTGCTTGTGTTTATTTTGCTTTTAGGGATAAAGCGAAATAGATATTTACTCTTTGGGTTTTATTATCCACTTTACTATTCTCATTTGTAATTTTTAACGAATTCATTCCAATGAAAAAATATTTCAACTCTTCAATTAAATTAGGTCTTCTTGCTATGATTAGCATATATTTTTTGGTTTCGTGTAAAGGAACAGATGGACCTGCTGGACCTGCGGGTTCGGCAGGTCAAACTGGACCAGCAGGGGCTACTGGACCTGCTGGTGCTACTGGAGCAGCAGGAGCAAATGGTTCAAATGGTTCAAATGGTGCAGCAGGTGCAGCAGGTGCAGCAGGTGCAAATGGCAAGGACGGAAATGCCAATGTTACACAAATCAATTATGGGGCAAAATCTCATACAGGAACAGATATGTTCTTTCCATTTGGTACAACGGTAGCCGTTGCAGATGTTGACAAAAGTATTTACTATGTCTATGTAAAACAGACAGTTAAGACTTCTGCTGGGACTACGGTTTCGTTTTGGTTCTCGGTTCCAGGTGAAATTGCTAATGGGAATGAATACAGTTTTTACGTAACTTCTGCTGCAACCAATAACGGTTTATTTCTGAGAAGAGTAGTCAATTTTGTTGCTGGTAGCGATGCCTTCGATGATGTAAGAATTGTAGTTGTACCATCTACTACCCAAGTAAAAGGTGGACGTTTGGCAAATGTAAATTTCAAAAATTACGAAGAAGTAAGAGCTGCATTTAATTTACCAAAATAGAGAAATTATCTGAAAATTCTAAAGTAAAAATTATCTAATTGTTTGATAATCAATAGTTTAAAAAATAATAATCATGAAAAAAAGAATCATGTTTAGAATAATACTACTCCTGTTCATGGTAGGAATAGGGGCTTGCTCAGGAGAAATATTTGTAGAACCTACCTCGGCAACAAGTGAAGAAACTGCTAATTCTCGTACTGATGCAGACCCAGCAGGAATCCTCACAAACGGTAGAAATAAAACGGATAAAAATGCCAATAAGAATCCTGCTTCAATTGCAGGGACACTCAACCCACCACCTAAATCTACTGTTCCAAGAATCAATAAATTAGAGTACAGCAATTTTGAAAACTATGATATAACAAAGCCTCTGAAAGGAGAAACTTTTTTCACTTGGAACTCAGACAATCAGTTAACTGTCGTTAAATATACTTTCACACATTCTACCAAACCAAGTGAGAATTATGGTATAGATTTTTATTTGACGTATAATTCAAACGGACAGCTAACAAGTATCAAAAAAATATACCGTGACGAAGCGTGGAGGAATATAAAAAATGCGGCAAAAAGTGCTCAGGACTATCAGTATGAAAGAAATTTTACGATTCAATACTACAACACAGGCAATGTAAGTAAAATTTTTGGAGAGAAACTGTATTCAGGTTATGATGATTATGCACTTACCAAATTGTTTGGTTTGATAGTACCTTTTTATCATACTTTCAAATATGATGTAGATAATTTAGTGACAGAACAAACAGAAGTAAGCCCAGCTTTAGTATATAAAGATGTGGGGAAACCCAGTGTAATAGCTGGTGTAAGGACTTTTCGTCAATCGTTTACTTTGGGTATAGACAATAAACTTAGCGATATTTTTGAACTTTGTAAGGATGAAAACAGCACCCCTTTTAATGTCAATACGGCTGTTCCTTGTGCTTTGAAACTCTCTTCGGTTGGGTCTTCATACATTTCTCCTATTTTCAAAGATTCCCCAATTATGGATAGTAAGAATTTATTTCCATTTCTGTACATACTCGGAATTTACGAATCTGAACACCCCGCCAATAGTATTTTGAGTTTGAACGACGTAATTAATTATATAAAAACCAATGGATTTTATGCAGTTTCTTCATTGGGTTCTACTGGGGTACTGACCAGAAACCTGTCAAAGAATATCATCAAAATTGATCAAGATTGTCCAGGGAAATTCTGTAAGTCTGTAAATATTTCTTATTTCGAGTGAAAGATTTATGCGATAATTATTTGATTTTCAGGTACTTAAATAAAAAAATACAATGAAAAAGTATATACAAAAAAACCTAATTCTCTTCCTTCTGATTTCAACAATCGGAAAGGCACAGGATAATCATATTGGTTGTGGAACTACCGAGGCAAACCTCGACCCTAAAATCTTGAATATCATCCAAACCGCCACTCCCCGAACCGCATCAGCACGAAAAGCCGCTGAAAATTTCAGAGAAATTCGTCTCGCTATCGTGGTAGATTCTACGGTGTATTTTCAGTATAATAAAGATACTACCAAAATCAAAGAAGTAGCCTACCGTACTTTCAGAACTGCTTCTGCTTATTATGAGCGAGATTTCAATGTGCGTTTCAATGTGGTTACCTTTGAGTTTTTAACAAAAAATAAAGGCTATAATGAAAAAAATAGCACATTTACAGCTTTCAATAAAATAAAAGCCGACTATCAAAATAGAACTGATATTAGTCGAGATATTTTGATTCTGTGGTCAGTAGCCCTCAAAGAGCCTTATGGGGGTGTCGCTTCTGGTATAGGAAATGTAGGTACTAATGCTTCTATTATCCATCAACTTAGTTATGGCACTAATGAGCCTTCGATGGGTACGGTCTTGCACGAGATTGGTCACGTTATGGGGTCTGTTCATACGCAGTCGTGTACATGGGCGAGTGGACCGTTTGAGGTATGTACGGATGTTGAAGGTGCTTGCAAAGGCTGGGCAATTGATACCCGTTATGCCAGTATTATGAGTTATTGTGCAGATGGTGATTTGGTTTTTCACCCGCTTTGTAAAGACGTAATTCAGAAAGTTGCTAATCAGAAGTTTACGCCCTTAACCACTTTGCCCAGTGCTGCTCCTGTCTTGCATTTCCCTAAAAATGGCGTTACGGAATTTTATCCAAGTGAATTTTTTCAGTGGAAATGGGTTGAGAAAGTGTCTAATTATCAAGTAGTTATCTCTGAAAATGCTAATTTTTTAAATCCTTTGATTGATTCGCTCGTGGCAGATAATATGATTTATGTGGACAAAACCCTCAAACGAAATACTACTTATTATTGGCGAGTGAGATCCAAGAATCAAGTAGGAGACGGGGCTTGGTCGGCTACTTTCAATTTTAAAACCCATACTAATCTTATCTTGAAAGTTCCTTTTTTAGAGCCAATTTCAGAAGATAAAGCCCACGAAAACAAAGTAATTTCTTTCAGAAAAGTAACGGATGCCAAAGAATATAGTATCGAAATTCATAAAGGTTCTGCCATTACAAACACGAGTTTGTTTTCTGAGAAAAAAGTAAATACCAATCGAGTCAGAATCGAGACTATTTTACCCGCCATTGCAGCAAATTTGAATGCTCAATATACGTTTAGAGTTCGTGCTATTGCTGATACTGTCAAAAGTGAGTGGAGCAGTCCAACGAAAGATTACTTCTTTTATGGTTTGAAGACGAGTGTTACTAATAATAGCGTTCGTACTCCTACCAGTCCTTTACTATCTACTCAAATTGAATTACCGAGAAGCTCACAAAAGCGTACTTACGATTATGAAATTTCAAAAACATCTGATTTCAAGACCATAGATGTTAAAAAAACGGTTAAATATGACTCCTATTTCCAAGTCCCAAGTGTGGATAGTTATGCCTCATTTGCCCTTGAAAATTTAGCTCCTAATCAACAATATTACTACCGTCTGAAAGCAAAAAATGAAGCCGATAGTACCAATACTTGGTCAACTGGCACTTTCACAACCTCTTATGAAAGCCGATGGACTCCTATGCACTCAGGTAATTCTATTTTACCTTTTGGGGCTTCTACGCAAGGGCTTTTTATAGATAGCAAAAACAATAAATGGATTTTTGGCAATCAGGGTGTTTTCAGGAAATCACCCGATGGAAAAATAGAGCAATTTACTCGTGAACGTACCAGTGATTTATTGGCTAATACAGTTAGTGAGATAGCAGAGGATGAACAAGGGAGAATTTGGTTTGCTACGTCTGACGGCGTAACAAAATTTGAAAATGGGCTTTTTACACGTTACGAATCTCTTTTGTGGGGAACCGTAAATGCCTTAGGTAAGAGCGTTGATAGAAACATGTATAATATCACCACGGGCAGAAACGGTATCAATTATGCCTATGTCTCTACGGGTAAAGTAATAAAATTTCAGAATGGATTTTGGACGAATATTACTGGCAACAATAACTTTATTAGTGGTAATCTTAAATTACGACAAGATGCCAATAGTAATCTCTGGGCTGTAATATATAACTATTCTACCAGTAAAAATTCATTCAAAATATATGATGGCTCAAATTGGAGTGATTATCAGCCCAATTGGAGTTTTCTATCCGATGGTAGCTCGTCTAATATTGACAGCAAGGGGAATATTTGGTATGTTAATTATTCAAAAGATAGTATTTATGTAGTAAAAGATAAAAATTCGTACAAATCTTATTTCAAGACCATAAAGGCAATTGATGAATTTTCAAACCAAGAATTATCCATTGATTTAAGAAATTATTTTTCACAAATTACTGACACAGGTACAAAACTATATTTTTTTAATGCTTTTGCTTCAAATTATATAGAACTCGAAGGAACAACTTATCGTTACAAATATTTACCACAAACGGCAGCGTATGGTAGAAGTTATTTCGCCAAAATGTTTACAGTGGATAAAAACGATGCAGTGAGTTATGTTCATAATAGTTCGGTGATTTATGAACAGAACAAAAATAATATCATTGCCAATTTTACGGACAAACAAACCTTCGCCAGTTGTAGTGTAAAATTCAGAATCGGAGTAGCTTATCCACCCACAGGAGATGCCACCACTACCAAACTGAAAGTCATGCTTTCTGACGGTACAGCCAATACTTTTAAGGAAGTTTCAGCTACTTATGCCAATGGCGAAATTACTGCAAAAATTCCTGCCAATACCCCTGTTGGTAAAGGGTATAGACTAAAATTTACGATGGGGGATAATTGGTATGTCAGTAATGAAAGTACAGGTTTTGAAGTACTGGCTTCACAAACGGCTTCTATCACGGGCGTAAACCAATTCTGTACAGGAGCTACTACGTCATTAACGGCAAATGTAAGTGCTGCCAAAGCTCCACTCGTCTACGCATGGTATGCTGGCACAAGCCAAACAGCCGATAATACTGATAAGATAACTATCAGTAAATCAGGTGATTATTCGGTCATCATTACGGATGCCAATGGTTGTAGTTATAATTCTCAGGCGTTTAAAATTACGGAGAAAACAGAAACCGCCACCATTGCAGGAACAAATCAATATTGTGTTGGGACAACCACCACTTTATCCGCTAATGCGGTTGGTGGAAAAGCCCCATTCTCGTACAGTTGGCAACTCGGAACAACTAATTTGACCGATTTAACAAACAGTATCTCGGCAGGAAAAGTAGGTGAATACAGTGTTGTGGTAACGGATGGAACAGGTTGTAAGTATGTTTCGCAGCCTATCAAAATTACTGAAAAAGGAACTGCTGCAACTATCACTCCCGATGGAGCAACTACTGTTTATCAGCCCAATACTGTAAAACTTAATGCCAATACCATAGCCAATGCCACTTATCAATGGCAGAAAAACACTACTGATATTACAGGAGCAATCACCGCCAATTTGGAAGCCAAAGAATCTGGCGATTATACTGTTACCTTAAAATCAGATGGCTGTACTTCGGTTTCAAGTGCTGTGAAGGTTGCGATTGAAGTTTTGCTCGCTTCCGAACCCTCTTTCAATCTTTCGGAAGTAGGCATAGAAGTTTTTCCGAACCCTACGGAACAATCAATTATTTTATCTTTGGGCAAAGTAGTAAATAGTAAAACTAATGCAGAACTTATTGATAACCAGGGAAAAACGTTTTTTCAACAAGAAATAAAAGAAGAGAAAACAAGTATTAGTTTACAAGCAATTCCAGTGGGAACGTACTTTTTGCGAGTGTTGCAGGGAGAGAAAGTTTTGGTGAAAAAAATAATTAAAAATTAGAGAAAATGAAAAATATCCTAATCATGTTTGTCACGGTTTTCGTCATTTTCTCTTGTGGGAAAAAAGCCGATGCCATCGTTCCTCTTTCTGATAAAATCAAGAAAGTTTGGACAGCCGACCTCGTGAAAGAAGGCGGAGCAACTGTTTATACCAAAGGTGCAAGCAGTAATATAAAACCTGGGTATTCTCAGTTCAAGTTAGATTTGAGTAGTGCTGCTTCCGTAACACTTGTGGAGGTGGACGGCAATACGTTTTCGGGTACATGGGAATTACAGAATGATACAAAATTGGTCTTGAAAAACCTCAGCCCCGTACCCACAGGTACAGGAGGCACGTTAGAATTTAGCATCAATTCGGCATCAGAAAGTAACCTGAATATTAGCAGAACTTCCCAGAATCTCAAAACTGGCAATAGTTTGAATGACTATTTATTGAAGTAGAATTTAACCCACAATCATCATGTTAAAGAAAATTTTAATTGGTTTTTTAGTAATAATCTCTGTTATATTCCTTCTGATTCAATGGCAGGTTTACAAAATAAATCATGCCCCCGAAGAATTCACTTTTGAGGTGCTGAACCAACCCATGAATGGCAAAGAAACTTTCATAGATGGGCATGATGGCATAAAAATCAGAACGATTGTTGGTGGCGAAGGTCCAACGGTGATTTTGGCACATGGCATTGCAGGAGATGCCGAAGGCTGGAATATGGTATTCAATGAATTAGTAAAATCAGGATTTCGGGTGATTGCTTTTGACCAACGTGGGCATCATAAAAGTACCATTGGCAAAGATGGCATCAACTCCAAATCAATGGCAAACGACTACAAAACTATTTTGGAATATTTTGATGTAAAAGATGGAATATTGGTTGGGCATTCGATGGGGGGATTTTTGAGTATCAAATTTATGTTGGATTATCCTGAAATAGCTCAGAATAGACTGCATGGAACATTGCTGATGTCCACGCTTGCTGGTGATTTGAGTAGAGATAATTCGCAAAATAAAACTCAGATTTCTTTGGTAAAAAGTGGTTGGATTCAAAAGGTTTTGGCTAATGAATCTTTGGCAACTTTATTTCAGTCAAGTTTTGTGGGAACACCCTATAAATCCATTCTTCAAACCGCTCTACAAAGTTCAAAATCGCAGGATTTAGTCATCCTCGTACCCATTTTAGAAGCCCTTGTGAATGAAAATTATTACCCACAATTAAACAAAATTCAAACGCCATGCGTAGTGATGGTTGGCACGCTGGATAAATCCACGCCAAGTTTTCATTCAGAAGATTTAATAAAGGGAATCACAAATTCGAGAATGGTAAAAGTAGCAGGCAAAGGGCATTTATTGAATTGGGAAGCACATTTAAAAATAGTGGAAGAAATCAAAAAGATGAGTAGCAAGTAGAGCTTCTTTGGAAAAGTATCACCTTGGAACTCCGTTTTAGCGTAAAAACTAAAACGGAGTTTTTTATTGATTTTGCCGTTTACTAACTGATAGTCGTAGATTTTTCTGTTTTGCAAAATTTCATTTATGTTTGTGATATAATATTTCTATTACTTAATCTATTAGTTAAATCTTTAAAATTCAATCTTCAATGACATTTCAGGTATTTGTTTCACAATAATTTTTGGAGAAACCAATAATTTAAAGAGCTAAGTTTTCTACTTAAAACTTAGTTAGTTGCCTTTAAATTGAATCCCAATCAGCAGGTAGCAACTACTGCACCGAACAATTAAATTTTATCAAGATGAAAAAATTATCAAGAGAAGAAATGAGAAACGTTAATGGAGGAAAACCAAGGCTATTGTGTGATACTCCTTCGGACTGTGGTGCAAATAATTGCGATGTCTTTCCACCTGTTAGTTGGGGTAATAAATGGGACTGCCAAAAAGGTCTTTGTGTTTACGGTAGTAATTGTATATAAATTTTTTCCAATTAAGCCGTAGTTCTAAGACAAGTCAAAAAGCTAAGTTTACCATACAAAATTGGTAAACTTGGCTTTTCTATTTTTACTTGTTTTCTACCTAATTGTTATTAACTTCATACTGTATTTTACTACATATCTTCATTCATAGTTTTAAACTTAATCATACCTCATTTCATGAAAAATCAGATCAAAATTTGCATTTTTTTACTATTGCTTTTCTTAGTTTGGAGTTGTAATGAATCTGTAAGCCCAGTTACTCTTACCGACAAACCTACCGATCCAAAGGTTGAAGCCTATCTGAACCGACTGCTTTCAACAATGGAGGAAAATTCAATTAACAGAAAAACAATTAATTGGAAAATTTTTAAAGAAAAAGTTTTAACAGAAGCCAAAGGAGCAGCAGAAATTAATGATGTTAAAGTGGATAAAGCCATTTCCTTAGCCCTCACATTACTACAAGATTCGCATAGTTTTTTTATTAAGGCAAATGGTAAATATCTCTCAAGGACAGTCTCTACGGTTTCTTGCAAAGACAATCCTCCACTTTTACCTTCCCCCGACAGAGAAATTGGTTACATAAAAATTAGTGCATTTTCAGGTACTTCAGAAGCTGCAAATACTTTCGCACAGAGTATTCAAAATAGCATCAAAAGTGCCGATAATGCGAACATCAAAGGGTGGATTGTTGATTTGAGAGGTAATACAGGCGGAAATATGTGGCCCATGATTGCAGGAGTAAGTCCGATTTTAGGAGAAGGTAAATTGGGTTATTTCATAGACCCAGATGGTATTGCAGATAGTTGGGTTTATGGAAATGGGGAAATAGAAAATGTTTTTATTAAAAGTCAGTATAATTTGATAAAACCGATGCCCAAAGTAGCACTTCTGACAGACCAAGCAACTGCCAGTTCTGGTGAAGCCGTCGTAATAGCTTTCAAGCAAAGACCCAATACCAGAAGTTTTGGCTCTGCAACTTGTGGATTATCAACTTCAAATGCAGCCTTTGAACAAGAGGGGGCATACCTCTATTTAACAGTATCAACAATGGCTGATAGGAAAAAAATAAAATATGGGACTCGTGTAGTTCCCGATGTTGTTGAAAGTAACCAGCAAATATATCTAAAACAAGCAGTTGACTGGTTGAAGGGGTAATGCTTTGATTTGCCTTCAAAATTTTTAAAATTAGATGTGCCTGCAAATAGTAAATTCCAGGTCATTACTTACCATTTACTCAGTATTCAACCCAAATCCCTAATTTTTCATGATAAAACATTAAATTACAGTTAATTCTAAATTCATAATTTAATGCAAAAATCGGTACGACTACTTCTTGTTGATGATCACAAAATTGTGCTGGATAGTTTGGCTTTACTATTCTCGTCGATGGAGAATATCGAGGTTGTCGGGAAGTTAACTAAACCACAAGAGGTTCTTCAATTTATTGAAAATCAATTAGTTGACGTTTTGATTTCAGACCTCCAAATGCCAGAAATGTCTGGAATTGATTTGACTTTACAACTCAGAAATCGTTTTCCTTTATTGAAAATTATTCTTCTGACAATGGTCGAAGACGCTCATAATATCCGTGAAGCTATTCGAGCAGGCGTGAATGGTTATGTCTTGAAAACTACAGGACGAGAAGAATTAGAAAAGGC
The DNA here is from genome assembly GCA_013298865.1 of Cytophagales bacterium. Lineage (GTDB taxonomy): Bacteria > Bacteroidota > Bacteroidia > Cytophagales > Spirosomataceae > JAAFJL01. Next base: position 26,193 of record JAAFJL010000005.1, read on the forward strand.
AATCAGTGTTGTTATGGACGGGAAAAAGTTTTATTCTGAGGACGTTATTTCAGAATTAGCTTCGGAGGAAATAGAAGAATTGATTGCCAAAAAACCAGAAAATGTATCTCAGTTAACAAGTAGAGAAATAGAGGTTTTGAGATTGATTGTTGAAGAGCTTTCCAGTAATGAAATCGCCCAAAAACTGTTTATCAGCTTACCAACGGTGGAGTCTCATCGTAGGAATTTGATGACTAAACTGAAGGTAAAAAGCTCTATTGGAATGGTAAAATATGCTTTGCGACATGGGTTGTGAAAGCCTCCTGACCCCCAGATGGGGAACTATATTCTATTAAAAATTATACCACTTATATCAAAATCTCAACCATATTTTGTATGCCGTTGGGCGTATTTTCTTTCATTTTCCAGTCTCCTTTTATAGATTTTATTCGTGCTTGCACGTTTTTCAAACCTATTCCAATTGTCTGATTATTAGCGAGTCCCACGCCATTGTCGGATATTATTAATTGTATTTTTCGGTCAGTTTTCAATAATTGTATTTGTGCTTCTGTCGCTTGTGAATGTTTGAGGATATTATTAATCAATTCCAGACTGATACTGTATAGTTCAAACTCTATTTTCTTGTCTAATCTTCCGAAGTTTTCTGCTATTTCCAAGCTAAATTTAATTTTTCCATTTTTACTCAATTTCTTGACAAATCCTTCCAAGGAGGGAATTAAACCTTGCTTTTCAAATTCTTCTGGCAGAAGGTTATGCGACAGTAATCGTACTTCGTTGTAGGCTTCTGCCAAACGTTTGATAAGCGTCTGGTTTACTTCCAGTTCTTCTGGACTCATCTTAGATTTATCAATCGTTTCCAGACTCCATCGTATAGAGGATAAGGTGCTTCCCAAATTGTCGTGCAAATCAATTGCAACTCTCTGTCTTTCAATGGTTTGTCCTTTTGTCATTGCTTCAGAAATCTCTTTATTCTGAATTTTTATTTTACGATTCGACCAAAAAACAAAGCCTAATCCCACCGAAAGCAGTACCACAAAACCCAATAAAAAGTACCGAATGAGAGCCTCTGACTTGATTTCAGCTTTGATTTTTTCATTTTCTAATTTTGTTATTTCAATTTGCTTTTGGTCGGTTTGATATTTTTTATTTAATTCCTGAAACTGCTGGTTTTGTTCTGAATTGATATGGGAATTTTGGATTTCGTTGTATTGCTGCAAATAGAAATAGGCTTCCGAGAAATTTTTTGTTTTTTCATTGGCTTCGTACAAGATTTTCAGGTGGTCCAAAGCGTAAGTATCATAACTCCTTTTGTTCTTGATTTTATCAAATTTTATAGAAGCAAATCCTTGTTTGGCAAACGAAATGGCTTTCTGATATTGCTGATGTTTCATGCAATAATTGCCATAGCCCAAATAGTAAATATTCATGATATAGGATTGGTAAAATTCCAAAAATGTCAGCCCACTTTTATTCAACCATAAGTCCATTTTTTGGTAATAGAGACTTGCTTGTTTTTCGTTGTCCAATAACAAATAACAAGACCCCAAACTTGCTAAAATGGTAGGGGATAAGTACTTATTAGGAAACTTATTTATCAAATTTTCGGCTTTCTGGAGATACTGAATGGCATTTTTATAATCTTTAATGTCCAGATAATATTCGCCGATATAATCATAAGCTCTTGCAATTTCGTTGGTGTCTTGGGCGGCAATCGCAATTTCTAATCCTTTATTATAGTAGATTAAAGCATCTTTTTTATGCACAAAATCAATTGATGGTCGGGCAAAAATTATCCCTGCCCGTAAGTAAGACCACGACGCATAAACCACCTGTTTTTTTGCTTCTAATTGCTTGGCATAGTCCAAATGTCTTTTGATTCCTTCCTTAAAATCTAACTTCCTGATTACCTTTTCTGCATCCACTATTTCCCATAAAAGTAACCCAATTTCAGATTTGTTTTTCAGAGAAAATGTCTTCAATGAATCTATCCAAAAATCCATTTTTGGGGTAATAATTTTTGTCAGGGCAAATAAATTATGTACAACTGCACTATCTCTTTTGGCACTTTGCACTTGTTGATTTAGCATATTAAGATGATTGATATACAAATCTTGTCCAACTGTTTTTATGGAAACGATAGATAAAAAAACGATAAGTAGAAAAACGATTCTCATGAGTGCGATAGCTTTAATTTCTTTCATCAATTTCTACAAAATTCATCATAATCCCCAACCGAACCTCTAAAAATCATGGTAAACCATGAGATAAAATCATGGTATCCAACGATTTACAATGGTTTAAACATTCCAGAACTTTGTATGACTCAAATAATATTCACCGCTATGAAAAATCTAACAAAACGTGAAAAGGAAATTTTACAACTCATTGCAGACGAATACACGGCTTTAGAAATAGCCGAAAAATTACAGATTACCACTTCCACCATAGAAACCCACCGTAGAAATATATTCAAAAAAGTAGGAGTGAAATCTTCGATTGGATTAATAAAAGAAGCCATGAAATTAGGCTGGATTGAATAATTACCTCATAAAAATCATGAAAACAGCATTACCTCAATTCTTCAAAATCATCAGAGAGAAAATCTATTTTCCGAGAAGTCGAAAATGGATTCCACTCCAAGAAATCATCATGCTTCAGGGCGAAGTCAATTATACGCTTATTCATCTCAGGGGTGGGCGTAAGATATTGATTCCGAGAACTTTAAAACTTTTCGAACATACTTTAATGACTCATAATTTCATCAGAATTCATCGAGGATTTATCATTAATTGTGGTCATCTGCAAAGTATTGACAATGAGGGAATTAAAGTGCATTTAACGAATGATTTACAGGCAACAATTTCAAGAAGACGTAAAGTAGAAGTGAGTCGGATATTGGAAGGAGGAGCATTGAACCATGAGTTTTAAACCATTGATTATCTTTTGTCTCACAATTCAAAATAAAACTAAACATAAAAATACAACGAATATGAAAAAGCAAATTTTTACAGTTATCCTTTTATTAATGGGTGGACTTTCCACTTTTGGGCAGTTTAGATTAGATGGAGGGGTAAATAGTCTCCGTTTGCAAACGAGTGGAGTTGATAGGATGTATATAACACCTGGTGCTGGTCCTACTGCTGGAAATGTAGGAGTAAATACAACATCGCCAGATGCAAAATTTACTATCAATGGTGATATGTCATTCAAGAATTTGACCCGATTTACTGTTAATGGAGGTTACTCAGCAACCAATAGAAATGGGGCATCTGTTTTGATTTTTGAAGCTGGTGGAGTATTGAATGGAATTGCAGGTGGTGCAGACGGAATGCTCCTGTATGTACTTTGTGGGTATAAATTACCTGCTACGCCTACTACGGGAGCTTTAATAATTAAACATGAAGAAAGTGTCTCCGAAACTGTTCCAGCCAACAGAATCATGACTCACACAGGAGCAGATTTTAATATAACTAATGGTATAGGCGGAGTAATGATGATTTATGACGGTGGCAGACAACGCTGGAGAGTTATGGAAGTTACTTCTGGTGGAAGCCCATTTTCTGGTTGGGGGCTTGCAGGAAACAGTGGAACAACTCCTGCCACTGATTTTATCGGAAATACAGATGCCCAGCCTTTGGTTGTAAAAACTAATAATTTAGAAAGGATGCGTGTATTGTCAGACGGTACAATTGGAATAGGTACATTAGTGCCAGACTCAAAACTACACGTACAAAACGGGACAGCGGGAGCAGTTACTGCTTTCAATAATACACTTTTAACGTTAGAAAATAGTACCAATGCTTATTTGAGTTTGCTTTCTCCTGTTAATAGTCAATCAGGAATATTAATGGGAAATCCTACAAATAATGATGCAGGGTATTTAGTTTACGAGGGAAATACAAATAATATGATATTCGGGACAAGTGGGAGTAATAAAATGACCCTTGGAACAACAGGGAATTTGGGGATCGGGGCTTCCCCAAGTACCACTGCAAAACTTTTTATTTCAAATGGGTCAGCTGGCGTTCCTGTAGTTGCAGCAGCAAGAACCGTAATTGAAGATAATGCCTCTCATTATTTAGCATTAAATTCTCCTGACGCCAATGAAACTGGCGTTATTTTTGGAAAACCTACCCTCGGCGGAGCAAGTGGAGGAGTGATTTATACCTCTGGAAGCGATATGAATCTTAGAACTGGCGGAAATAATACACGTGTAATTGTTGCCAGTAATGGAAATGTAGGAATAGGTGCTACCACACCCACTGCAAAATTAGATGTTGATGGAGATATTGTTGTAAGAAAAACTACAATATCTGTCGCAGGTACACAAAATGCTTTGAACAGAGGAGGTGGGTCTTCGATATATTTTGCTGTGTTTGGAACGGTAACACTCAACGGGATTGCTGGTGGACAGGATGGAATGATTCTCTATCTTTTTACTGGTGTTAGTGCAACATTAATTATCAACAATGAAAATGTAGGTGCGATTGCAGCTAACAGAATAGCCACAAATACAAATGGTACAGTTACAATTTCTGGTCGTGGTGGAGCTACTTTAATTTATGATGGAACTTCAAATCTTTGGCGAGTGATTGGAATTGCGAACTAATTTCAACAACTTAAAAGTAAATTATATTCAACCGCAAGGGCGGAAAGACGCAAAAATTTTCCTATGCGTCTTTCCGCCCTTGCGGTATTTTTGATTTGGAACCATAGCCACAATTTACCCCTAAAAAAACTCATTTTACCGTTTACTCAAAAAAACACTTACATTCATATTATTTTTCAGTAAAGTGACTTACCTTCATAATCTTTGGTTCAGTTTTTGCGTTTAAAGGATTGAAACATGGACAATGCTATGTTTACTAACCCCATTGAAATTGCTACTCAAATTTTTATCCACATGAAATTAGATTTGTCTGCTATCGAGAATTATTCACAACAATATGCAACTAAGTTGTGTGATGAATTCTTTAGTAAAAACTCCGCCATAACAGGAAAACAGATTCTCCAATTGAGCAACGTTGCTCAGGTTAATATGTTTGTAGTCAGTGACTTGTACGAAAAATGGAAGTCAGATACGGAGGCATTCAAAAGCCCTTATTTCAATTTTGACTCAGAAGAAGTAAAGTCGGCTTTGCAGACTTTCATGAACACCGTTTCGCAACACATCATGGTGAAACGTGAGGACTTTGAACCAATTTTAGCAAAATCTGTTGACAAAACCCTCACGCTACTTTTCGACCCAAGTAAATATTTCGATGATTTCGTAAGAGATTCTCCTGAATTTACCCTGACCCAAGAACGTTTGGCTCAGTTATCGAAATACACAAAAATCAATAAATCTATCCCAGAGGCATTAGTTGCCAAAATGGGAGACGAAAAGAAAACGTACGTAACAACGGCTTTGAATTGGCTCAATGAAGCCTCTGAAAATGTCCAGTTTGAGGATACCGATAAATACCTAACGATGTTTTCAACGAAAATTCCGTTGACAAAACAGATGTTAGTAAAACAAACACCAAATGCGGTTCAACCTACTGACAATCAGGGAGGTATGAAAATGTCTCAATCGTTTTTTGATACAGACCCCGAAGATTTAGAGGACGACGAAGACGCTCCATTGCCAACGGTGGCAAGTGTAACAGCCGCTTTTGAGAAAGAGCCAACGCCAGAGGTAAAACTACCAAATTCGTTAAATGATAGTTTCGATGATGGCTTACCAACGGTAAATGATTTATTGAAAAAAGAAGTAATTGGTAACGGAATGACTTTTACGCAACAACCCGTAAAAACTATTTCGGAAGCAATTAGCTTAAATCAAAAGTTTATTTTTATAGGAAGATTATTTGATGGAGACATCATTTCATACAATAAAGCCATTGAAGATTTGGATGCTTGTACCAATTTTACAGACGCTAAAGCATTCATGAACAGGGCATTAGCTCCAAAATATAATTGGATAATGGCAGCAGAAGAAGCAGACGAATTCTTGGAAATTATAGGCAGAAGATTTTCGTAAAGAACTTATAGATTTTCGTTGTTCGATTCTGGTTGCTCGTTGTTCGATTCTCGAAAAACAAAAAATCCTGTTAGATTTTGGTCTAACAGGATTTTTATTTTCTTTTTTTCCGAACATCGAACATCGAGCAACGAAAAGCGAACATCGAACAACGAAAATCAAGCAACGAAAATCGAACAACGAGCAACGAAAATCGAAATTAATTTTTTCCTACTGGAGCAGACTGAGGCACATTTGCTTTAGCTTCTTCAACCTTCTTCTTTTGTGCATTTACATCTTCACCCATTTTTATTTGGTCTCTTTTGTTCTGCTCAACATCAGTCAAAAGTTTCTCTAATTGAGCTTTATTTTCGATTAATTTCTTCTCTAATTTCTCTTTATCTTTTTTGTTATCCTCAATATCACGTACCAAACGGTCACCTTGTTTTACAGTTTTTGCTTGTTTGTCGGTTACGTCTTCCAAGTTTTTTTGTTCAGTTCTTACAGCTTCTTGAAGATTCATTAAATTGATAAAATCATTCAAAATTTTCTCAGCATCAGCATATTTAGCGTGCGTACCGTTTACATAGTTTTCGTCTCCCAAACCCAATGACAAAAATACCTGCGTGCGACCTTTTGAAGTAGAAATCTTGCTGGTCAACATAATTGGGTCACCAGAAATCGTTGGAATATTAGCTCCATTTACTTTGTATGCACCACCTTTTCCAGTTTCAACTTTTCCGTATTTTGCTAATTCTAACTGCCATGCCTGTTTTACATATTTATCGTCAACGGCGGTGGAAGTGTAAAGTCCCTCTTTGTTAGCTTTTTCGATTTCGGAAGTTCCCGAAAATACCTGTGCTTTAGTGGTGAACACTCCTGCGAAGAGTGCAATGGCGAACAATAATTTTTTCATTTTGAAATTTAATTTTTAGTTAGAAATAAATGGCTCTGAGCAATGAGCTTTGAGCAATGAGTTTGATAGAAAACAAATATATCAATTTTTACGTAAAACTCACTAAATAGTCACAAATGGCAGATTCCTCCCATCTGCATTTTTTCCAAATTACCTTTCTCCTTCTTTTCAAACCTTCTCACAAACCAACACAATTTTCTGATTTTCAGAATTTGTGGTCGCTATCAAATAGACACTTCCACCGTCTTGAACCCCTATTTTTTCTCGTATTTGCCTTACACTCAGGGGAAAATTGCGGACAGAAATATTGGCTTTCTTTTCGGGCAAAAATGGGAGTAACTTCTTTTTGTCTAAACTTTCAACCGATTTTATCTCAAAAACTCTTCCTGCAAAATCATTTACCAAAAGCTCAGAAGTATATAAATGACTATTGGGATGAATTTTTTTGAGCGAATATTTTAACGCAATACTCTTGAAAGCCCCAACTTTCATCAAAGCAGCATTGGGTTCGTATAAATATTTTTTGGGTAAACTATACTCAATTTCGGCATTCGTTTCTTCTGATTTTTTGAAAGAAAAAATTGGACTTCTCTTTAGTTTTGATGAAAGATTTACTGCCAATAATTCGGGTTCTTGTTGATGATTTTTTTCAATCAAAAAAAGTAATTCTTTTACCTCATTGTCCACCGCAACTACCCAAACTTTACTGACACTCTGGAGGGAATTTACTGCCAAATCAATATCCAACATTGGGGAAGTTTTTAGGAGGATTCTATCGGCTTTCTGAAACAATAAATCTTTGATTTCCAGAATATTAGGTTCGCAGTCTTGTAGTAAAACAACTTTGCCTCCTTGTTCATTTCTTCGGGCAGGGTCGAGGTAAATTATCGTTTTTTGTGGTATGAGACTTATATTATTTACCTCATCCCCCGACCCCTTCTCCTGCTGAGAAGGGGAGAATTCGCTAAGTATCAAGTCCTTCTCAGCAGGAGAAGGATTTAGGATGAGGTTAAAATTTGTCTCTTCCAAGAAACTATCTCCCTCCCCAAAACTTCTCAAAAACTCAACAGAATTCAAATTAAAACATTGAATTTTATTCAATCCTAAAACCTCAAAATTTTGCTCTGTTGTGGTTTTTAAGTCCTCATTTTGTTCCAAATAAATGGCTTTTTCAAAACTTTTACTCATGTACGCAATGTCCACACCCATACCTCCTGTGAGGTCAATTAGTAGATTTCCAGAAACTAATTTAGCCTTGAATTTTGCCGTAATTTCAGAAGAACTTTGCTCGGTTGATAATGCAGAAATATAAGTAATATTCTCATTATCAGTCCATTCTGGTAATTTTTGTTTGAGTTTTTGCCTTGCTTGAATCTGGAGAGCAACAAAATTGATGGGAATTTCTGGATATTTTTTGGCTTGTAAAATCAACTTCGTCACATCGTCTTGAAGATGATTTTTGATAAACTCTTTAATCTCTGCTGTTAATTTTATATCCATTGTTTCCTTTTGAAATAAAATAACATTCCAATCACTAAAACAATCATGATTCCCCAAACGGCATAGTAACCGTACTGCCAATGGAGTTCGGGCATATTGTCGAAATTCATACCATAAATTCCCGCTACAAAAGTCAAAGGCATAAAAATCACAGAGATAACCGTTAGTACTTTCATGACATTATTCATACGATTACTCACTTGCGACAAATACAAATCCATCAGCGAAGTAATTAATTCTCGGTAAGAATCAATCGTCTCAATCACCTGACTCACATGGTCTTGGACATCCCGCATATACAGGTTTGTGTTGGGCGAAATCAGTTCATTTTCTTCACGGATTAAGCCAATCATCATTTCTCTGAGTGGGAAAATCATCTTTCGCATCAACATAATTTCTCGCTTCATCGAATACAACTGATTCAAAGATTTTTGCTGTGCATTTTTGATGATTTCTTCTTCCAATCGCTCCAAATTCTCAGCAATTTTATCTAAAACTTTGAAGTAATCATCAACCACTAAATCCATCAAAGAGTACAAGAGATAATCTGCATCATTTCTCCGAGTTTTTCCAGAAGAAGCCTTGATTCGATTCAAAACATTTGCAAAAATATCCCTTGAGCGTTCTTCTTGAAACGTAACCAAATAGCCTTTTCCCAAGACGAAACTCAAATGTTCGATTTCAATTTCATGCGTGTAAGGATTGTACTCAATCATTTTGAAAGTCACAAAAAGTTGTTCGGCTTCGTTATAATCTTCAAATTTTGGTTTTTGTTGCGTGTTCAGAATGTCTTCTTGCACCAAAGGATGAATCCCATAAATTCCGCCAATAGATTCTACAACCTGAGCTTCATGAATACCATCAACATTGAGCCAAACAACATTATTTCCTGATTCATAATTTTTACATTCCCCCAGATTTTTGATGGAAGTTTCCTGAAAAAAATCATCATTGTATTCTATCAACGAGATTGTTGTCTCGTGCGAAACCTCAGCACCCACATAAGTAAGTGTCCCTGGCGAAGTGCCTAAATTGTTATTATTGACTTGAAATCTTTTTGACACAGCGATAAATGTTAATTTTAGATTACCCCAAATAGCACACAGATTACACGAATGCAAGCAACACGGATTTACACTGATGAAATTGAAAATCTGTTCAAATTCGTGCTTGGAAATCCGTGTAAACCGTGTACCATTTTCGATAAATATTAAAATTGCTTTAAAAAATATAATCGAATAAAGATAAATAAGTATTGCTACCTAAATAAAATGCAATTTTTTAAGATACTTTAACGAAAATAGTAAATTTGTTAAGATGTTCAATGAATTATCAGGAATGGCAATTCACTAATTTTCACATAACCAAAAAAATCCCACACATGAAAACTGTCAACTCCTTCAATTTTGCAGGAAAAAAAGCTCTTATCCGTGTTGACTTCAACGTTCCATTAAATGAAAGATTTGAAATTACTGACGATACCCGTATCAAAGCAACGATTCCGACAATCTCTAAGATTTTGGCAGATGGCGGTTCAGTAATTTTAATGTCACATTTAGGTCGACCAAAAGATGGTCCGACTGAAAAATATTCACTAAAACACTTAGTAACGCCACTTTCGGTAGTATTTGGTCGTCCTGTAAAATTTGCAGATGATTGCATTGGAGCATCAGCAACAGAGTTATCAGCGACATTACAAAGCGGAGAAATTTTATTATTAGAAAACCTTCGTTTTTATAAAGAAGAAGAAAAAGGAGATGTTGGTTTTGCTGAAAAACTATCAAAATTAGGCGATGTTTGGGTAAATGACGCTTTCGGAACAGCCCACAGAGCCCATGCTTCTACGGCAGTTATTGGTCAGTTTTTTGAAGATAGAATTTGTGGATTTGTCATGCAGGCTGAATTAGATAATGCTCAGAAGGTATTAGAAAACTCAGAACGTCCATTTACTGCCATCATGGGTGGTTCAAAGATTTCTGATAAAATCATGATTATCGAACGCCTTTTGGATAAAGTTGACAACTTAATTATTGGTGGTGGAATGACTTATACATTTGTTTTGGCACAAGGAGGAAAAATTGGAAAGTCAATTTCTGAGCCTGATAAAGTAGATTTAGCCAAAGAAATTTTAGCAAAAGCAGCAGCAAAAGGTGTAAAAATATTTATGCCATTAGACAATGTTTGTGCAGATGATTTCTCTAATAATGCCAATCGTCAGATTGTCGGACAAGGGCTTATTCCAGACGGTTGGGAAGGCTTAGATATTGGTCCTGAGTCAGTTAAGCTATTTCAGGGGATTGTCGAAAACTCAAAAACTGTACTCTGGAATGGTCCAATGGGTGTTTTTGAATTCCCTAATTTTGCGATAGGTACAAATGCAATTGCGAATTCAGTAGTAAAAGCAACCGAAGAAAACGGAGCATTCTCATTGATTGGTGGTGGCGATTCTGCTTCGGCAATTAACAATGCTGGTTACGGCGACAGAGTTTCGTATGTGTCAACGGGCGGTGGTGCTTTGTTGGAATATATGGAAGGTAAAGTTTTGCCAGGTGTAGCTGCTTTGGCGTAACTTTTTTAATGAATGAATGATAGAATGAGTGAATGATAGAATTAGGAAATGAAAAATCCACTAATTATCATGGCTAAATTCTAAATATTGAAAGCCGTAGGAATGAGACAGTGCAAACTGATTTAATTCCTACGGCTTTTTTGTGAAAAATCCCCACCGTTTGTTTTTTTAGTTCGTATATAGTTCTAATAATAACAATCATAAAAATGGAAAGAAAAGAATTTTTAAAGAAAGGATTAGCCAGCCTCGGAATGATGGCAATTGCTCCATTGATGCCTTCATGCAAAACTACTAATCCCACAACAGACTCAGGGTCAAGTGCTGCAACGGGTTCTACTAATGGCAGTTCTGCGAATGATTGTGCTGTAAATCCATCCGAAACAATAGGTCCATTCCCAACAAAATCTCCGAGTAGTTATATAAGAAATGATGTTAGAGCTGGAAGTGCTGGGATAGACATGATTGCGAATATTTCAATCAAAAATAAAAATACAGGCTGTGGAGCTTTGGCAGGTGCAATCGTAGATATTTGGCATTGTGATGCTGACGGAAATTACTCGGAATACGGTGGTTCAGGAATGCAATCTGCCAACTATGCGTCAGTCCATTTCCTGAGAGGTCGCCAAACAACCGATGCCAACGGATTAGCAAGTTTTACCACAATTTTCCCTGGCTGGTACCCTGGACGAGCTGTTCACATTCATGTACACGTATATGATTCAAAAGGTAAGTCACTCTTGGTCACACAGATAGCTTTTCCATCAACTATTTGTGACGCTGTTTATACAGAAGCTACTTCATTCTACAAAAAAGGAAAATCTACGACTTCCAACGAAAAAGATAATGTATTTAATGATGGATTCTCGACCCAAATGGCAGGTGTTACAGGGAGTGTTAAAGAAGGGTTTACCTTAGCCCATAATATTGTTGTAAATGCTTAGTTCATATTAAACCTTTTTGGCAATAAAGTGTCAAACCTTTTATTTGTCAAACATACCAAAATACCTTGCTAATGTTACTGGAAGCCGAAGCTATTATTCATCTCTCTGAAAAAAGAGAATGTCTGAATACTGAATCATTTAGAAGTTATTTGACTGATTATCAGAATGATATAAAAATTTCTGATAATACTTTAGCCCCAGAAGGCTCGTGTAACTTCTTGGCAAATGAAAAATGTACACTGCTTTTTTTACCTTTAGTTGGTGCAGTTGAAATTACGGGGCAATCTTCAAACAGATTGATCAATGCGGGAGAAATTGGCTACTATTCTCTGAATAAAAACGAAAATATTTTTATCCATAATCCCTACGAAAACGAATTAGTTAATTATTTAGAAATTCATTTGAAGACTAATAATGAGAATATTTCAGAGGATTTTTCAGAAGCATTCGATTTAACAAAAGCCCCCAATAATTTGCTGCAAATTGCTAAAAAAGAGCGTAGTTGTGAAGTATTTATCGGGAAATTTGAGGGAAGAAAAGAAGGTTTTCTTTCAGTAAATAACTCAGAAAGAATTTTTGTTTTTGTCATTAATGGAGTGTTTGAAGTCCAAGACCGACTTCTCGAATCCAGAACAGGACTCACGTTATGGAACACCCCAAACATAGAATTTGAGGCTCTGGCAGTTGATAATATTATTTTGTTTTTGAAGGTTTGAATTATAGAGGTTGTGTAAAAAGTCTAAAGTCTATGAGTTAAAAGTTTCAAGCAGGAATATTATTCTGTAAAATTGAATATTTCCAAACAATATACTTCAAAATGAGATTTCAAAGATTACTTCAAAATATTATTTGGCGAAAAATACTTTCAACTTTTAACTTTATACTTTTTAGACAACCCCAATTCTCTATCTCTTCTCCAAATCCGCAATTGAAATCAGCAATATTTTTCCAATTGGTTTGCCGTCTCGGTAATTGACGACCCTGATTTGGTCAGCACCTTTTGGAATCGGAATTTTGTCGCCATTCTTTGCTTTCGGATAAAAATTATCAGGAATTCCCCGCTCGAAAGTATAGTGAATATCCAGCCCATTTACCTCCGTATTTAACTGAATTTGCTTGTCAACCAAAGCCACGATTGGGTCAAACATACTTCTTGAATAATTGATTTTCGCAACATCAAAACGAGCAAATTGTGCTTCTACTCTTTTTGCAAATCCATCAAAATTTTTGCGGTCTTTTGCAGACCAAAATACCTCTGCCGTAGCCAACGCACGGGGGTAAGTCATGTATTCCGCCTGACGTTTGTTCGGAATGTTTTCAGACCATAAATTACACTGCCCACCGAGTAGATATTTAGAATCAATTCCCTCGGATGGTTCGTAGCTATATGCCTTGTTTAAGCGAAGTTTTCCGTAAGTATCAGGTTCAAGAATTGGGTCACCCTGATACAAATCAATATAGCAAAAATCAGAAGGAGTCATCACTACATTGTGTCCCATTTTAGCGGCTTCAATTCCTCCTTTTGTGCCTCTCCAGCTCATTACGGTAGCATCTGGAGCAAGTCCGCCTTCTAAGATTTCATCCCAACCAATCAATTTTTTGCCTTTTGATTGTAAGATTTTTTCTACTTTTTTTACGAAAAAACTTTGTAATTCTTTAGTATCCTTCAAGCCCTCTTTCTCCATTAATTTCTTGCAATTGTTGCTTGTTTCCCAATAACCTTTGTAACATTCGTCGCCACCAATGTGTATGTAAGGATGCGGAAAAAGTTGAGCAATTTCTGTGAAAACTCCATCCAAAAATTCGTAAGTTTTATCATTGGAAGGGTCGAGAGAATTTTCTACTTTTCTATAAAATTCAGAGCCTGGATTTACCTTAAAATTCTTCGGAACAGTTGCCAATTCTGGGTAAGCCGCCAAGATTGCGAGCGAGTGTCCTGGAACATCAATTTCTGGCAAAATAGTAATGTATCGGTCTTTGGCATATTGCACAATTTCTTTTACATCTTCTTGCGTGTAGAAACCGCCTTCGGTAGTTGCTTCATTTTCTTCTGGTTCGGGGCGTTTCCACCATTTTCCTACTCTGGGTACACGCCAAGCCCCAACGGAAGTCAATTTTGGGTATTTTTTGATTTCAATTCTCCAGCCTTGGTCGTCCGACAAATGCCAATGAAAAGTATTGTATTTGAACTTTGCCAACTGGTCAAGATAAGATTTCACCATTGCTTTGTTATGAAAATGCCTGCTGACATCCAACAACATTCCTCGCCAAGCAAAACGAGGATAATCTTGAATACTCACAGAAGGAATATTCCAAGCAACTCTTTGAACAGCATTTGCTTCAATTTCTTTCGGAAAAAGTTGAATAAGCGTTTGCAAACCATTGAAAATTCCGTGGGTAGTTTGGGCTTTGATTTCGATTTTATTTCTCCCGACTTCCAAAGAATAACCTTCTTCTTGTCCAACCACCTGAAAAGTAGTTTTCTCCAAAACCAAAACAATGGCATTGATAGTAGTTTTTGTACCAGTTCTGATAGGTAATCTATAACCCGTTGGCGTACCAATCATTTCTGCCAAAACTCTACCCAAGCGTTGTAGTTCAGGGTCGTTATTGCTCAATAGAATCGTTGTGGAAGGTTTCAGATTAAAAAAACCACTTTGTTTCAGTAGCGTAACAGGCTCTGGAATAAGATTGATTTCTTGAGTTTTCGCCCCGAAACTAAGCAATAAGATTAGGCAAAGGAATTGAATTGATTTCATGAGAATTATAAAAGAATGAAGGAATAATTTCTGCAAGATAGAAAAAATGGATAATTAGATTGATTTCTTGAGTTTTCGCCCCGAAACTAAGCAATAAGATTAGGCAAAGGAATTGAATTGATTTCATGAGAATTATAAAAGAATGAAGGAATAATTTCTGCAAGATAGAAAAAATGGATAATTTTCAGATAATTCTTTTTGAATGAAAGTAAAATCTCGTAATTCTAACTCAAAAATCAATGTATCAAAAACCATCAGCAGCATTCATCGGAGCATCATGGGTTGCCTTAGGGGCAGGTATGATAGGCTTTCTTGTCGGACTTTGGCGTTCTGACACTATGCTTCTCAACGAAAAAGGCTATTATTTTACTGTTTTAATGTATGGTCTTTTCTCGGTAGTTTCAGTCCAAAAAAGTGTACGTGACCGTCTGGAGGGTATTCCAGTAACCGATATTTACTATGGATTAGCCTGGTTTTCAACCATTTTAACCATTGTATTATTGGCAGTAGGACTTTTCAATGCTACGCTTTTACCAAGTGAAAAAGGATTCTACGCTTTTGCTTTTTTATTATCTCTTTTCGGTGCAATTACAGTTCAAAAAAATACCCGAGATTCTCAGGGAGCAGAAAAGAAAGATTAAACTTCCTGCAAAAGTATTTTTTGACTTAAAATATTTTCGCAGGAAGTCTATTAGAATTGTCTTGAATTTATGTTTGTGTAAAGTTAGGTTTTCCGCCTCATTACAGCCGAGTGTGTCTATTGTAGGAATAGATACACTCGGCTTTTTCGTTTCCAAAACAAAAAAAGTATGCAAAATGTTAATGTCTGATAAAGTAGCCTTGGGCAATTTGATGTAAGCCTTATACTTTAAAATCAGACAATTAGATAATGAAAATTGTCAATTATGGAACATCAGCTACTTAATTTTCCAAGATATTACAAATCAAGCCCATCCATAGCTTAATTTTGTAGTATAAAACTAATTGCTAAAAAGCCCAAAGCTAATCGCCGACGGCTAAAAGCTACAAAAATATGATTACTGTCAGAGAAAGACCAATCACGAATTGGCTGCCAATTACCAAAAAAGAAGTTGAACTCAGAGGCTGGGAACAATTAGATGTGATACTGATTTCGGGAGATGCCTACGTGGATCACCCTTCTTTTGGTACGGCTGTAATTGGGCGAATCATTGAAAGTGAGGGCTTTAAGGTCGGAATTATTCCGCAACCCAACTGGCGAGACGACCTCCGTGATTTCAAGAAAATGGGTAAACCCAAATACTTTTTTGGCGTTACAGCTGGCTGTATGGATTCGATGGTGAATCATTATACCGCCAATAAAAGATTGCGTTCAAACGATAGTTATACTCCAGGCGGAGAGGCAGGTTTTAGACCTGATTATGCCTCGACGGTTTATACAAAAATCCTAAAAGATATTTATCCAGACGTTCCCGTTTTGCTTGGTGGAATTGAAGCCTCATTACGCCGTGTGACACATTATGACTACTGGAATGACCGTCTGATGCCCACAATTTTGGAAGATTCTGGGGCAGATATGCTCGTGTATGGCATGGGTGAACAACCTTTGCGAGACATTTTGAGATTAGTAAAAAGTGGTATTCCATTGAACGAAATCAAACACGTAAATCAGATTGCTTATATTGATGAAAAACCAGTTCCTGCCCATGAAACTTGGGAAACCGTAGAATTGGCAAGTCATGAAGTTTGTTTGAAAGACAAAATGAAATATGCAGCTAATTTCAAAATTGTAGAAGTGGAATCTAATAAATGGCAAGCCAATAGGATTTTGCAAAAAGTAGGAGGGAGGACATTGGTAATTAATCCGCCCTTCAAGACGATGGATGAGGTTGAAATGGATAAATCATTTGATTTGCCCTATACCCGAATGCCTCATCCAAAATACAAAAACCGTGGACCGATTCCTGCCTACGAAATGATTAAATTTTCGGTCAATATGCACCGAGGTTGTTTTGGAGGTTGTAGTTTCTGCACGATTTCGGCTCATCAAGGAAAATTTGTGGCATCTCGTTCAGAAGAATCAATTATGAAGGAAGTTCAACAAATTACGGAACACCCCGAATTTAAGGGATATATCTCAGATTTGGGCGGTCCTTCTGCCAATATGTACCGCATGAAAGGCAAGGATGAATCTATCTGTGCAAGATGCCAAGCACCGAGTTGTATCAATCCTGTGATATGTTCAAATTTGGATACTTCGCATAAACCTTTGACCAATATTTATAAAAAAGTAGATGCTTTGCCAGAGATAAAAAAGGCGTTTGTGGGTTCTGGAGTTAGATATGACCTCTTGGTGGACGATTTTAACAAGAACAACCAAGATGGAAATCACGATGAATATATGGAGCAATTAGTGACCCGTCACGTATCGGGAAGATTGAAAGTCGCCCCCGAACATACCTCTGATGCGACTTTGAAAATCATGCGTAAACCTGGGTTTAAGTATTTCAGAAAATTCAAGGAGAAGTATGATAAAATTCAAGATAAGCACAATTTGAACCAACCTTTGATTCCGTATTTCATCAGTTCTCACCCTGGTTGCGAGGAACAAGATATGGCAAATTTGGCAGCAGAAACCAAAGATTTAGGATTCAGATTAGAGCAAGTACAGGATTTTACGCCCACACCCATGACGGTTGCGGAGGTAATTTACTATACAGGCGTACATCCATACACCTTACAACCTGTTTATACTGCCAAAACAAGAGAAGAAAAACAGATACAAAATAACTATTTCTTTTGGTATAAAAACGAATTCAAAAGTTGGATTAGACAACGTTTGCAGAAATTAAAAAGACCAGATTTAGCACAACAATTATTAGGAGATGTAAATCCAAATCCAAAAAAGAAAGACGGTCCGAGGAAGGATTATACTACTTATAAGAAGAAGTGGTAGATTCTCCTAAAAACCAACAGATTGCCTCACTATGTTCGCAACGACAAAACCGAGAGTTCATGTCATTGCGAGCGTAGCGAAGCAATCTGTTGGATTGATGGAAAAATATTTGAAAAACAATGAGTTAGGATAGAGAAGAAAATTTGATGAAGAAATCGATAAATAGTTTTATATTATCTCTACTGGGATTCAAAATTTCAAAAAACTTACGAAGAAACAGCATAATAATCTGTTTATGTTTACAGAATATACTCTCAAAATCTCCCCACCAAAAAAAATACCACCACTTCATCCCCAATAACAAACAGTAGAGACGTTTTATGAAACGTTTTCGGGCAAACATAATTTCTACAAATACCTTTTAATCTTTTTGCCAAAATCTTCTTCGGAATACGTTTCTTGAAACGTCTCTACTATATTTGTTACGTACATAAGGAAAATAATCAAAAATGAAAAAAATAATAGTTTTAGTAGGTGCAACAGGGGATTTAGGTGGAAGAATTGTTAAGGTTCTGCTTGAAAAAGGGGCTGAAGTTCGTGCCATAGTTCGTGTGAATACTGACCCAGAAAAAATCCAAAAACTTGAAAAAATGGGTGTATCAGTCTTCAAAGTTGATATGTCGGATGCCCAAGCAATGTCTAAACATTTTTCGGATGCCTCATGTGTTGTTTCTGCTTTAGCGGGCTTGCGAGATGTGATTATAGATACACAAAAGGCAGTATTAGATGCAGCTATTATGGCAAAAGTTCCTCGTTTTATTCCCTCGGATTTTTCTCTGGATTTTACGAATTTGGAAGTAGGGAAAAATCGAAATTTAGATTTGCGAAGAGAGTTTTATCAATACTTGGATGCTTCTTCTATTGCACCCACAAGTATTTTTAACGGACCTTTTATGGAACTACTCACAGGTCCAATGCCAATGATTCTTGACAAGCAAAAATGGATTCTTTATTGGGGAAATGCAGACCAAATGTTAGATTTTACCACGATGGACAATACTGCCACATTTACGGCAAATGTAGCTCTGGATGACGAAACTCCACGCTTTTTACGTATTGCGGGCGATAGAATTACTCCAAGACAAATGGTGAAAATAGTGAGTGAGGTAAGAGAAAAGGAATTTAGTTTATTCAGAGCGGGTAGTATTGGGCTGATTAATTTTATCATAAAGATGATGAAGTTTTTTTCTCCTTCAGAGAAAGACCTCTATCCAATCTGGCAAGGGATGCAATATATGCGTGACATGATGGAAGGGCGTGCAAAGATTGATTATTACGACCACAATCGGTATTCAGACATAGAATGGACTGGTATCAAAGACTTACTTTTGGAATATGAAGCAACCAAAGATAATAAAACTGAATAAATCTCAATTTTGGGTGATTCCAAATCAAGAAGAACTATACTGTACTTGGATAGTCTATTATTTTAGAAAAGGAAAACGATGAAAAATGATAAGATAATGTACTCACAATCAATTGGTGAATTGATAAAAACCCAAGATTGGCACTCAGAAAATGATTGGGTAAGTGCTAATGAAATACCCATTCCTTTCTTTGGAAACAAAGCCTATACCGTTCGTTTTGAAGAGGTACTTTCATCAGAAAACTATTTTGAAAAAGCCGAGGAGGCAATTCAATTCTTTTTCAATTTTAAGCCTGAAATAAAAACACTTGCAGCCCAAAAAGCATACGAGAATTGGTTAGATTTCAATGAATCATGTGGGTTCTTGGATAATTTAGCTATGTTTGAAGAAGTTGAAAATCCGCCTGATTGGATGTTGAATGATATAAAAAAGCTGAAACATCTCAGTTTTCTCACAAGCCCCGAAAATGTTTGGGAATATATTAATCCTTCTGAAATTGTAGTGACCAAAGATAGGTTTGAATTAGACAAAGAAATCTTTATTCAAGTGCTTTGCAGTTGTGTTTGGGAAGAAGAACATGGGCTTCAATTTGTTTTCAAAGAAGGAAAAGAACTTATCAGAGTGAGTGGACAAGATGGAAATCTATTTGAATAACAATCTTACATAATTCAGGAATGGACGACTACGTAATTTTAGATTTAGCCTGGGATAGACAAACTATTAGGGACTCAGAAGGTGCTATTTTGGAGCTTTTACGAGGGAAAGACTATGATTTGGATTGGGTGAAAATGGGAGAATCATTTGCTAAGTTTGAAAAAATGATTTTCAGACATGAAACTCCTTGCTTTCAGAATTTCAAGAAAAATATTGATTTTGAGACCTTTGAAATTGTTGCTACGAATGAAAATAGCACTCATTATTTCAAGGATAAATCAAATGTTTACCTCAAATATTATAACCAAGAATACATACTTGAAGGGGCTAATCCAAACACATTCAGGATATTAGACATTGAGAAAGGGTTAGCCACAGATACAACTCGCTACTTTTACTTTGAGAAAATTATTCCATTTGACCTTTCAAAAGCTACAATTTTAAATGACTTTTATACGCTTTCAGATGACACAATTTTCTTTTGCTTTCAAGAAATAGCAGGAGCGAATTCTGATAGTTTTATGGTACTTCGAGAAAATTTAGGTAAAGATAAAAATCATGTTTATTTCAAAAAAGAAATCGTGGATGGGGCTGATTGTGAGACATTTCACATATTAAAAGGCTGTGTCAATAGCGAATATTACGAAGGCATGGGCTATACATTTTATGCTAAAGATAAATTGATGGCATATTTCATTGATGCTACTTCAAAAACCATAAAACCTATTAAATCAAAGAGTTTGAGCGAATTTAGATTTGAAATTATTGATGAAAAAGGGTACTGTATTGACAACGAATACAGGTATTATTTTGGCAAAAGGTATAAGAAATAGGAGGTTTGGTCAAGTAAAGAACTCTTCAAAAACAGATTTACCAACAAATTCTTTTAATTTTGTTGAACAAAAAATTACTTTTAAGAGGATGCTTGATAAAATTAAAGAAATACAACAGCAAATTGCTGATTTTACAATTGACAATAAAGAGAAATTAGAGCAATTCAGGATTGCTTATGTTGGTAGAAAAGGAGCTATGGCTGATCTTTTTGACGGACTGAAAAATGTCATTCAAGAAGAACGCCGTGCAGTAGGGGCTGAGTTAAATGCCTTGAAAGATTTGGCTCAAACTAAATTCAATGAGTTTCAGACCATCATTGAAGCATCTTCTGATAAATCTTTGGAAGTAGAATTTGATTTGACACTTCCAAATATTCCAAATCTCAATGGTTCAGTGCATCCATTGACACTTGTGAGAGCGAGAATTATTGAAATCTTTGAAAAAATGGGCTTCAATGTTTCAGACGGACCTGAAATTGAGTCTGATTTTTACAATTTTACTGCTCTTAATTTCCCAGAAAATCACCCCGCTCGTGAAATGCAAGATACTTTTTTCATCGAAAAATCAAATGGTGAAATCAAAGATGATATTTTGTTGAGAACCCATACATCAAACGTGCAAATTCGTCTGATGCAAAATAAAAAACCGCCTCTACGTTCAATTATGCCTGGTCGGGTTTATCGAAATGAAGCTATTTCCGCAAGAGCCCACTGCCTTTTTCATCAGGTAGAAGGTTTGTATATTGATAAAAATGTAGGTTTCAAAGACTTGAAAGATACGCTTTATCATTTTGCCAAAGAGATGTTCGGGAAAGACACCAAAGTGCGTTACAGACCTTCATATTTTCCATTTACAGAACCTTCTGCCGAAATTGACATTACCTGTTTGATTTGTAAAGGCAAAGGTTGTAACGTTTGTAAATACACAGGTTGGGTAGAAATTGCAGGTTCTGGGATGGTTGACCCTAACGTATTAGAAAATTGTGGAATCGACTCCAAAGAATATACAGGTTTTGCTTTTGGGATGGGTATTGAGCGTATCACGATGTTGAAATATCAAATCAAAGATTTACGATTATTTACAGAAAATGACGTAAGATTTTTACGCCAGTTTGAGGGACAGTAGGTGTAACTTTTAAATAGAAATTTTAATCATAAGTATTTGATTCACAGATTTTTATAAAAAAATATAATTGAAAAAATTACCAGTAGGCATTCAGACTTTTTCAGAAATCATCAGAGAAAATCAGGTTTATGTTGATAAAACAGAACTGATTCATGAACTGCTTGAAACTGGAAAATATTTCTTCTTCTCTCGCCCGAGACGATTTGGAAAGTCTTTGCTTTTGGATACAATTCATGAAATTTTTGAGGGAAATCAAGTACTTTTTAAAGGACTGTGGCTTGAAAATCAGAGAGATTGGACCAGGACAAACCCCGTAATTAGAATTGATTTTAATAGAGTAGTTACAAATGATAGCATTATTGAAGAAACGCTTTGTACGGAAATTCAAAGTAATGCAACAAGATTGGGAATAGAATTATTTGAAAAAAAATCTCCATCTGCTGCTTTTAGAGAACTTCTCGCAAAACTTTATAAAATTCATGGGGACGGGAGTATCGTGCTATTGGTTGATGAATACGATAAAGCATTAGTTGATTATTTGGACAATCAGGAAGTTTTTGATTACAATCAAGACTTACTTCGAGGTTTTTATACCAATATCAAAGCCCATGACAAGGGAATAAAATTTGTGATGTTAATGGGAGTTTCAAAAGTAGGAAAGCTCAGTTTATTCTCAGGATTAAATAATATTACAGATATTTCATTAGACTTGAAATTCGCCAATATTTGCGGAATCAGTCAGACGGAATTGGAATTTTATTTTGAGCCACATATAAGTGTTTATGCCCAGAAACATCAAAAAACCTCTGCCGAAGTATTGATGATTCTGAAAAAATGGTACAATGGATATAGTTGGAATAGTATAGATACTCTTTATAATCCGTATTCTTTACTGAATTTTTTCAGAAGCCAAGAATTACGAAATTATTGGTTTGAGACTGGTACGCCTACGATTCTCACTAAAATGATTAGAACAAATGGGCATCTTTTTGATAATTTCAAAAATTTTGTCGTAGGTTCAGATTTATCATTATCAACGTTTGATGTACAGGAAAATGATGACATTGGTTTGATGTTCCAAACGGGTTATTTAACAATCAAATCAATCATTGAGTTTTGGAATCAGCCTAAAGTATATCAATTGGGATTTCCGAATCAAGAAGTTGAATATTCCTTTGCCCAATTCCTTTTGGCAGAATATATCAAAATTGCCCCTTCAAGGATGTCAAATGAAATAGCCTATCCAATGACAGTGGCTTTGCACCAGAATGATATTCCGACATTTATAGAATACCTAAAATCATCATTTGCTCGTATTCCTCATCAACTTTTCATCGAAAAAGAAGCATTTTATCATTCAATGCTCATGATGCTGATGATTTCTATTGGAATGCCCATGCGAGCGGAAGAATCCTCGGCAGGCGGGCGGAGTGACTTGGTTATAGAAACGCCAGAGCGAATATTTATTTTTGAATTTAAAATAAGTAAAACAGCCCAAGAGGCATTGAAGCAAATTTTAATGAAAGGATATGCTAATCCATACATGACAGATAATAAGGGAATTACTTGCATCGGTATTAATTTCACAGAAAGACAATTGACTACATTTGAAATTCAGGTAATTAAATAATACTGTGGTTCTTTAACACATTTTAACGCCCCATTTCCAACTTAGCCAATCATATTTTGTATTTTTGGTAACATATTTGCCAAAAGAATAATCGTATCCTCAGCCCCAGAGGAGAAATATCAATCAAAATATCCTTCGGGATTGGGGATTTTATTCAATCATGAACAATTTCAAAAGAATTAATGACATTACTGGCTGGATAGTTTTTGCTATCTCATTATTTGTATTTACTGCCACTGTAGAACGTACTGCCAGTTTTTGGGACTGTGGCGAATTTATCGCCTGTGCTTATAAACTTCAAGTCCCA
The DNA here is from genome assembly GCA_013298865.1 of Cytophagales bacterium. Lineage (GTDB taxonomy): Bacteria > Bacteroidota > Bacteroidia > Cytophagales > Spirosomataceae > JAAFJL01. Next base: position 49,731 of record JAAFJL010000005.1, read on the forward strand.
CATCCTCCAGGGTCGCCACTTTTCCTCTTGATTGGTAGAATATTCTCCCTTTTAGCTGGCTCTGATGTCTCGCAGGTTGCGTATTGGGTCAATATGCTTTCTGTGGTTTCGAGTGCCTTTACTATTTTGTTCATGCACTGGACGATTGTCATGATTGGACGTAAAGTAATTGGCAAAAAGTTCGAGAATTTATCTCAGGGCGAAGCCATTTCTCTTCTTGGTGCAGGTGTTGTGGGTTCTTTGGCGTATGCTTTTACTGATTCATTTTGGTTCTCGGCAGTTGAGGCAGAGGTTTATGCCATGTCGTCTTTCTTTACAGCGTTAGTTGTTTGGGCAGCTTACAAATGGGAATTAATTGAAGACGAAACTCAGGCAAATCGCTGGTTGATTTTGATTGCGTATATCGTCGGGCTTTCAATTGGTGTCCACTTACTAAACTTGGTTACAGTACCAGCTTTAGCTTTGTTATATTATTTCAAAAAATATCCAAAGCCTACCTATTTAGGTTCTTTCATTGCAGTGGTGACTGGTTTTGGAATTTTGTTCATCATTAATTCCCTCATTATCCCTGGGCTTCCTTCTATTGCTTTTCAGTTTGAATTACTTTTCACGAATAGTTTCGGATTACCTTATGGTGCAGGTGTTGTGGTATTCTTGATTTTGTTTTTAGGAGCTTTGGTTTTCGGGATAAAATATTCTATCAAAAAGCAAAAGACAATGCTCAATGTTTCTTTGCTTTCATTGACATTCGTTTTGATTGGTTATTTATGTTACAATTTGGCTTGGGTACGTTCAACGTATAATCCTCCGCTGAACGAAAATGACCCAAGTAATATCTTGAATTTCTTGAAATACCTAAAGCGTGAACAATATGGTTCTGACCGTCATTTGGTATTTGGTCCAATCTTTACGGCAGAAGTTGAAGCCGTTGATCAAGGAGACGAAGTTTACAAAATGAAAGATGGTAAATACGAGATTTATGATTACAAACAAAAGGTAACTTACGACAAAGGTAATCAGATGCTTTTGCCTCGTGTTTGGAGTCAGCAACCGAGTCACATAGCACTTTACAAAGATATGCTTGGTTTGGGAGAAGGCGAAAAACCATCTTTCGGACAAAATCTTGGGTTCATGTTCCGCTATCAGATGAACGAAATGTACATGAGATATTTAGGTTGGAATTTCGTAAGCCGTGAAAGTGATGTCCAAGGAGCAGGAATTGTTGAATTGGGTCTAAAAGGAAAGCAACCAGAATTAATGACCAAGAACAAGGCTCACAACAACTATTTTGCTATTCCTCTGATTTTAGCAATTTTAGGATTCGTGCTATTATTCAGAAGAAATGATAAAGATTTAGTCGTAACAATTTTCATGTTCTTGATGACAGGTCTTGCTTTAGTGTTGTTCCTGAATTCTCCGCCTACTGAACCCCGTGAACGTGACTATATTTATGTAGGTTCATTCTATTTTATGGCAATTTGGTTAGGACTTGGAGTGATGCAAATCGCTGAATTTTTAGGTAAAGTCATGAAAAATAGTACTGCACAGGCAGGTGTAGCAACTGTTTTGGCAATGGCAGCTCCAGTAATTTTAATTCAACAAAACTGGGACGACCACGACAGAAATCACCGTTATCATCAAATAGATTTTGCCAAAAATATGTTAAATTCTTGTGCAAAAGATGCGATTTTATTCACAGGAGGCGACAATGACACATTCCCGCTTTGGTATGTACAAGAGGTAGAAGGCTTCCGTACAGATGTGCGTGTGTGTAACCTTTCTTTATTGGGAACAGATTGGTATATCGACCAAATGAAGCGTAAAACGTACCAGTCGGAAGCCTTGCCAGTGACTATCAAAAAAGACCAGTTGATGGAAGGAATTAACGACATGATTTATTATGTTGCCAATAACAACCCTGATATTCAGCGAGGAATTAACTTAAAAGATTACATCAAATTAGTTCGTGAAGATGACCAAGCAATTAAGATTCAAGCTCAGGATAATTCCATGATTAATACCGTTCCGACAGAGAATTTCTTTTTGCCTGTCAATATGGAAGATGTCAAGAAAGCTAATTTTGTAAAACCAGAATTCCAGAATTTGATTACAGAAAATATGCAATGGTCAATCGGAAAAAGCGGAATTATCAAAAATGCCTTGATTCAGTTAGACATCATTGCAAATAATAACTGGAAACGCCCAGTGTATTTTGCGACCACACTTTCTGGCGAAAATTATCTTGGTATGAAAGAATTCATGCAATTAGAAGGTTATGCCTACCGATTGATGCCACTGAAAGTACCAGGAGCAAAAGATGGTTTCGTGAACACCGATGCCATGTATGATGTAATGATGAAGAAAACGTTTTGGAGAGATTTAGATAATCCAAAAGCATACTATCATACAGATTTTTATTTAGAAGTTCCAGTTGTCACTGCTCGTTTAGGTTTCTTACGTTTAGCAGACCAATTAATTCGTGAAAATAAAAACGCAAAAGCTAAGGAGGTTTTAGATAAATGTTTGCAAGTAATGCCAGACAAGACAATTCCTTATGACCAATTAGTTGCCAATTTTGTAACATTTTATTTAGCAATTGGTGAACAGAAAAAAGCAGATGCAGTAGCAGAAGTTATGATGAATCGGAACAACGAAGCCTTAGATTTTTATATTCAAAATCACAGAGGGGCAGATAGTCGGAAAATCAATACTGCATTGTACGAAATGCAAATTATTGTGAGTGCCTACAAAGACAAAAACCTACCACAGGCAGCAAAATACGAAGCCATGATGAACAAACGCTTGGCAGAAGCGAATCAATAGTGATTTCGATTTTCGTTGTTCGATTTACGCACAATGATACATCCTAAAATCCCCTCTGTTTAGTAACGGAGGGGATTTTTTTGTTTAATCTCAAAAAAAGTAACCGAATAATAATAATTGTATCACTGTTTACTCTAATTTTTTTATATTTGTAACACACTAATTTAGTAATCAGATACTTATACTTCCATGAAACACGGCTACCACTTTCTCTTCTGTCTTCTTTTTTCGCTCAATAGCTACTTTGTATTAGCTCAGGATAGAATTTATACCAAGGACAATCAGGTTTTTGAGGGTAAGATTTTTGAAACTAAAGCAAATAAATTACGTTACAAAAAGCTCCAAAATCTTAGCGAAAAATCTTTTAATATAAAATATGAGAATGTGCTGATGGTTTTTGACCAGAGTGGGAAATTTGCGATTAATCTTGACGATGAAAAATCTTTTATTTCAGAATTGGAAAATTTGATTAAAAAAGCAGAAGAACCTGCCAAAGTATATCAGTATGACAAGATTATTACAAATAAGAATACTGTAATCGTCGCTGATGTTGTAACCGAAACAAAGTATGGTGTATCCTATAAAGTTAAGAACGAAGAGAAAGAGATACCAATACTTGAAATAGCAGCTATCATTTACAGAGATGGCTCTCATAAATTATATATGTATCCCGCTTTAGTATCAACTACTTTGGCAAAAGTTAAAAGTAAAATCATTGATATTGATGCTGGAATCGAACAAAATAATAAACTACCCAATCCTAAACCTATTGAGAAAAAAGGTATTGAAACTATCAAACCTACTGAAAAAAATAAATCAAAAGGTATTGATGATATTGATGATATAACTTTTAAACAATACGAGAAGAAAGCCCTTGAAAGAGTAACTGCTTTGGGTAACTACATAGGCGTAATTACCAGTAAAAAAGTGCCTGCTTTAGAAGCAAATAAAGCAATTGATTTGGGTTGCGAACTTTTTATCAATGAAGATGCTATAGTTGAAGTTACTAATAAACGAAATGGCACAAAAGATAAAAAGAAGATTCGTCAGTATTTTAATGCCTTGAAATTACTGAAATACGACAAAGTTGTGATTGAATGGACAAACATTAATTATGTCAGTAATCTTCGGAAAGGTGACGACGGTAACTACCATGGAATTGTGTCTTTTCAGCAAGAATTTAAAGGATATATTGATGGAAAATTAGTTTACGACGACATTACGGAGAAGAACGTTGAAGTAGTTTTGAAAACATATAGCAAGAGTGTTGAAGGCGTGGCAACATTACAATGGGATGTTTTCTTAGAAGATATTGGCGTAGAAGTTGATAAAATTTCATTCAATACTCAGGGGTCAACTGGTACTAAAAATTAGGTTTTACCATGTTCTCTAAATCACTAATTTCTCTATTTCTCCTCAGTTCTTGTGTGCAGATTTATGGACAAGGATTGTCTAATGATGAGCAATATCTGAAAAATCCTAAATCCAGATTAGGACGAGATAAATATGAAGATTATGCTTTTCAAATTAAAATTATTGATGAATTTATTGAAAGATTTAATACTGACAAGAAAACTTTGTTACATAGATATTTAGAGGCAAATAATGCTGATTATCAACTTACTAAACTTGATTTCTACAAACAATTATTCGATAAATCTCGCCAGTGGAATATTGAAAATCTACGTTCATTTTTTCGAGCAATCAATCCAGAAGAACAACAGATTTTTCTGAGTTTTTATGATGAAGATTGGTTTGCGGAATTGGATTGCGATTTTGAATATTTAGGCAAAAGAGAGAGTATTCATTTAGTGATGAAAGTCCTGAAAACTGGCGACAATACCTCTCGCTGGTGCATAGAAAGTGCTTTTGGAACTTGCCTCAACCGAATAGAAATACCTACCCCAATATTCCCTACTGATTCTATTCCCGAAAGGTCACTTTCACCGTCGAGTCATGGGGTGAATTTTGTGGGTTTAGAGAAGATTTTTCATAAAAAACAAAACTATAAAGTACTCTTTTCAAATACATTTCTATTGAATCATACCAATGTTTTCTTTCAAGAATTATTGGATAATCGACTGATTTTCAAACAAGTAAATAAGGTGAAGTATCATTTTTTGCAAGTAAAAAATTGGACGTTTACCGTTGAAAAATTCAGTAGGAACTCGGTTAATGCTGGTTGGCTAATTACAAATTTACTAACCTTGACTGATGATGAAAAGACAATTTACAGACAAAAAAATTTAGGTATTTTCACACAAAAAGAGAATCACTGATTTTATGAAAAAAACTATACGAAACCGCTTCAATTACCTCAATTTATTAACTTTTCTTATCGTTTTTTATTCTTCATTGTTAGTGCAAAATGCTAATGCACAGGAAATCACCAATAAAGATTCACAAGAAATCACGAGTAAATCAAAAGAATTGCTTCAGAATTTTAATCAATTAATTAATCTCTTGACTTCTCCTTTAATTGATGATGCAACAAGCAAAGAATTGATTGCTAATAGTTTTGCGAAAAATGATTCTAATGCACTTTTTTTGAATGATAACGTAATCCTCGAAGACGATATTGACCCTAATCATTTTGATTATAAAACATCAAGTGATGTCAATGTGAAGACATACTTCAAAAATATTGACTTATTCCTAAAAAAAGATAGTGTTTCATCCATTGTGTTTTCCGATGTAAGGGTATCAAATGTAAAATTGGGGGATTTTCTATATGTGAAAGTTTTTTTCAAGTCACTTTTCAGAACAAATCATAAAGAAATAAAAAAAGATTACATTCAAACTGAAAGGGTAGCAGATATTAGGGCTGAAATTGTAAACAAAAAGTGGAGGGTTTACATTGTGTTGGTATCATTTGTTAAACCTGAAAATTTAGAAAATCCGCATAAAAATGATGTAATTATTGCGGAAAGTATAACTGGCGAAGGCACAACTACGAGTGGTACACTTTCAGAAGAAAAACCGAAAATAACCGAGGAGGAAAGAAAGAATATAGCCTTATTTCAGGAAAGAGTTAGTGCTGGTGATTCTGCCCTAAAAGTTCAAAATTATTCTTTGGCAATAATGTCTTATCAAAAAGCAAAAGGAATTTTACCGCTTGACAAAACGATAAATGCTAAATTGCAGAATGCTCAGAAATTTCATAAAGAACAAATTGCTTCAGTGAAAAGAAAACTTGAAGAAGAGGAACAAAAGAAAAATTTGTTATCTGGACAAAAGAAAATTGAAGAAAATAAAGATTCATCACAACCAGAGAAAACAGAGTATTCAGAAGATGAAATTAAGGAATTAGAGAAACAATTACTCACTCAGGAAAAACAAGATAAAATCACTTTCAACTTCGCAGACGGCAGTACTAACCAAATATTCACAGGCATTAGTGCTGACTCAAAAAAAGTAATTGGTTTAGGAAGCGATAAAAAAATCAGAATCTGGAATGCTGATAATGGGGAATTAATCAATAAAATAGATATTTTATCAAATTTTGGAACAACCACAGTTTTTAAGATTGCTAACATTAATAAAGATGGTAATCTTTTGGCGATAGTGAATCAGGATGAGTCATTGGCAGATAAATTATCAATTTATGATTTGACTATTGAAAAAGTAATAACAAAATTTTCTATTCCACCCTTTCAAGTTCAAAATATTGAGTTTAATAAAGACGGGCAGAAAATTCTTATGGGATTCAAAAATAAATTATTGCAGATATTCAGCGTACAAACTGGTAGTGTAGAGAAAGTAGTTAATTTTGATAATTACATAACAAATGTTGTTTTCAGTCCTTCAGGGTCACAGATTTACGTAAATACGCAGAGAGATTTTCAAATTATTAATGTCAAATAACTTGCTTTTAAGAAAACTGCGTCCAATACATTGTGCCATAAAATCACTAATTTCATGAAAAAAACTCATTACTTTTTCTCCCTTTCTTCTTTTCTATTGTTTTTTTTATTTTTATCGCAAATCTCTAATGCTCAGGAGATTACAGATAAAGATTCGGACATAGTTACCAGTAAATCAATAGAGATGCTTCAAGAATTTAAACAACTATTGACACTGCTGATTTCGCCAGATATTGATGATGCGACAATCAAGGAGTTGATTGCTAATAGCTATGCTAAGGATGACCCCAATGCTATATTTTTCAATGAAAAAGTTATTTTTGAAGATGACATCAATCCCAATCATTACGACTATAAAACTGCCAGTGATTTTGCTTTAATGACATACTTAAAAAATATTGATTTGTTTCTTGTAAAAGATACCGCCGCCTCAATCGTGTTCTCCGACATACGGGCATCGAATGTAAAGTTGGGAGAATTTTTGTATGTAAAAATTTTCTTCAAATCATTTTTCAAGATAAATCATAAAGAGATAAAAATGCCTTATCGGACAACTGAAAGAGTTGCCGAAATTAGAGCCGAGTACGAGAATGATAAATGGAAATTTTATATCATGCGGGTTTCGTTTGTTACGCCCGAAGATTTGGCAGACCCTTACAAAAATGATTTGGATATTGTAGAAACTGCCCGAATAGGGGCAAAAAAAATGGATGTATCTACGCTTTTGAAAGAAAAAGAGAGACGAAAAGCGATGGAAGAAGAGAGGAAAATTACCATTTTATTTCAGAAAAGTATTAACTCTGGCGATTCTGCCTTGAAAGTACGGGATTATACTTTGGCAATTCTGAGTTACCAAAAAGCAAAGGAATTGCAGCCTAATGAAAGGGTTACTGAACTTAACCAAAAGATAAAAGACATCGAAACGCTGAAAGAAGCAGAAAGAATCTTATCTGAAAAAAAGAAGTCCGAGGACGACGAGAAACAAAAAACATTCATGGCGTTGAATAAAAAATTGGCAGAACTCCAACAACAAGCATTAAAAGAATCTGCTGAATCTTCTGCCAATGAAAATGCCGCTAAAACAAATAGTAACGCTTTTTTGAGTGATAGTTTAAGAATTCTGTTCAAGGCGGGAGGTGAAGGGTCTGAAAATTATATATATACTGGAGTGAGTGAAAATGGCAAAAAAGTGGTTCGTTTAACAGCAAAGAAAAACATGGAGATTTGGGAACCTATTACTGGAAAATTAATCAAAGTTACTAACTTCTCCAAAATTTTAGATCCAACCAACACTAATATAAATAATGCTCTTCTAAGTCAAGATGGAAATATTTTAATAGTTAACTATGGATATACCAATAATCTTGAAAAATTTACAAAGATTCTTATTTATGACATGATACTTGATAAAAAAATCTCTGAATTTTTTGCCTATGATTCAGTTCAAATGCTTGAAATGAGTAAAGACAATAATAAAATAGTTATGTATATTAAAGAATTAAAAACTGTTAGAGTTATGAATATACAAACTGGAGACTATTTGGACAAACAAATCGAAAACCCTGTCCAAAATATAGCTTTTAACCCCTCAGGTACACAAATCTACGTAACAACAAAAAAAGATTTTCAGATTATTAGTGCTAAGTAAATAGAAATTGAAGTAAACCAAAAGGGAATTAAATAAACCAAAACTTTATTTAATTCCCTTTTCCTGTGTTTTATTCTGACTTATTTTCTTAACTTAATGAATTGATTCTTTTTAACGAACAACTCATTGATTTTCATGAAAAAAAATCGTTACCGCTTGCTAATTTTATTGATGATTTTATCTTGTTTTTTATCTCAAAGTTCTCATGCACAGGATATTACAGATAAGGAGTCTCAGTTGATTATTAAAAAATCTAAGGAGATTGTGCTGGAATATAATCAGTTATTGAACCTCTTGATTTCTCCTGATATTGACGAAGAAACGATTAAAGAATTGATTGCCAATAGCTATAAAAAAGGAGATGGTAATCAAATTTTTTTTAATAGTAATGTAATTTTTGAGGATGACATCAACCCTAACCATTTCGATTATAAAACTGCTAATGATGCTACGCTGGAAAAATACCTGCAAAGCATTGATTTATTCTTAGACAAAAGCAACGATACCACCATTGTTTTCTCGGATATTAGGGCATCTAACGTGAAGTTGGGCGAGTACCTCTATGTGAAAGTTTTCTTTAAATCTTTTTTTAAAGGGAAAAATAAAAGTGTAAAAAAACCTTACAGAATAACCGAAAGAGTGGCTGAAATTCGGGCAGAGTTTGTGAATAGTAAATGGAAATTGTACATCATGCGGGTTTCATTTGTTACGCCAGACGATTTGGCAAATCCCTATAAAAACGATGTTGATATAGTGGAAACTGCCAAAGTTGGGGCGAAAAAAATGGATGTTGCTACGATTTTGAAAGAAAAAGAAAAGCGGAAAGCGATGGAAGAAGAAAGAAAAAATGCAATTTTATTTCAGAAAAGTATGAACACGGGAGATTCTTCTGTGAAAGTTCGGAATTATGCTTTTGCAATAAAGGCGTACCAAAAAGCAAAAGAGATTTTACCCGATGAAAGTGCAGTAGTAGATGAAAAAATACAAAATACGCAATTACTCCAAGACGGTGGCAGGGCAGCATTGGCTAAGAAAAAAGCCGATGAAGAAGCAACTGCACAAAGGAAACAACAATTATTAGAAGAACAACAAAAAGCGAATAACGCTAAAGTAATTGCCCAAAAACCTATACCTAATACGGGCTTTACGAGTTCAAGGCGAAGTCCGCTAAGCAAAATATTAGTTGGGGTAGTGGGTTTGACTGCTGGAGTTTATGCCATAAAATTGAACAATGATTGGTCTGCTAAATTAAGTGCTGTTGAAAAAGCAAAACAAAGTGGTGATTTTAATGGATTCCAAATTGCTTATAATGATGCCAATCAATTTAAAAGTTCGGAAAGTATCAGAAATATTTGTGTCGGAGTTGCGGCGGCTTCGCTATTAACTGAAATCTATTTACTGGTAAGAAAACCTAAGTCAGAAAGGCAAAAATTTAGTTTTATACCAACCAATGAAACTCTTGGACTTGCTTTAAATTATAACTTTTAATAATGAAATTTAGGAAACTAATACTTTACGCAATCTTGTTTTTATCTTCGGGGGCTTGCACAAAATGGGAATTACCAGAAAGTCCTAATTGTAAAGTGCTTTCTACTGACAACGGTTTATCAAAAACGGTGTATGTCTATGATGCACAGAGAAGGCTCGTCAAACAAACCAATTCATTCGGGAATCCTCAGAAGATTTTGTCTGATTTCACTTATACTTATTCGGGTTCTCAGGTGGTAGAAATTTCGGTAACATCAACCCTGAAAACTGTATATTATTTGAATACCAAAGAACTTGCTTCTTCAAGAGAAATTTTGAATGTAAACAGCCAAGTTACCAACAGAGTTTTGTACGAATACGATAATTTAGGTTTCTTGAAAAAGCGAACGACCAATGTTATTGATGTCTCTAATAATCAGATTACTAACCAAACTGTTGAGAGTTTTACGTATCAAAATGGTAATTTGAGTTTGATACAATACGAAGACGGTTCAAGGGTGAGTTATACTTATTACAATGATAAATTTTTACTGTACGATTTTGGTAGAGCTTATTTGGGTAGTAGAAATAAAAATCTAATCCAAAAGATTGATTATACATCTTCGACCAAAACAAAATTCCCTTATTCTAAAATTGAATATGAATACGAATATACCAATGGACAAGTTACTAAATCCACTTTAACATTTCGAGATTCATTGACTGATGAAGTATCAACTTCTACAACTTCCAATTACCAGTATTCGTGTTTATAGAAAGTTGCTAAGTTTTGAATTATCAAGTTTCTAAGTCAATTAAAAATTATATAACTGTTTGATAATCATAGATTTATAAATATTGTCAACTCAACAACGTACTAAATTAAAACACATAAAATGCCCCTACCAAATTATCAAAATACTGCCACCGAAAGATTCCTGAGATATGTGCAGATTGATACCCAGTCTGACCCTGAATCTGAGACCTATCCTTCGACCGAAAAACAGAAAAATCTGAGTCGTTTATTAGTCCAAGAGCTGCTCGAAATGGGTATCAGTGATGCTGAAATGGACGAGTTTGGCTATGTCTATGCGACCATCGAAAGCAATACCGATAAAGAGGTTCCGGTGATTTGCTTTTGCTCTCATGTAGATACCTCGCCCGATTGCTCAGGTGCAGGCGTGAAGCCTATCATTCACCAAAATTATCAGGGACAAGATTTGATTTTACCAGACGATAACTCTCAGATTATCAAACAGATAGAGCATCCAGATTTAGCTCATCAGTTAGGCAATGACATCATTACGGCTTCTGGTACTACACTTTTGGGAGCAGACAACAAAGCCGGTGTTGCCGAAATTATGGATGCTACTCATTATTTTGTAAATCATCCAGCAATTAAGCACGGAAAAATACGAATTTTATTTACGCCCGATGAAGAAATCGGTAGAGGAACTGCCAAAGTTGACATGGCTCGCTTAGGAGCAAATTTTGGCTATACTATTGACGGTGAGACACTTGGTTCTTTGGAAGATGAAACTTTTTCAGCAGATGGAGCGAGAATCAGCATTACAGGTGTGAGCCAACATCCTGGTTTTGCGAAGGGTAGAATGGAAAGTGCCTTGAAGATAGCAGCTCAGATTGTAGCAGATTTACCCAAAACGACACTTTCGCCCGAAACCACCGAAAACATGGAAGGATTTATTCATCCTGTCGGGATTTCTGGGGCAGTCGAGACGGCTACTGTTGATTTTATCATTCGAGATTTTACCGTAAAAGGTTTGCAAGAAAAAGAAAATTTTCTACAAAAAATCATGGAAAATGTCCTGATGAATTACCCAAATTCAAAAGCAACAATGAAGGTTTCGGAACAGTACAGAAACATGAAAGAAGTGCTAAATCAATACCCAGAAGTGACAGATTATGCCATGGAAGCGATTCGTAGATGTGGCATTGTAGCAAAACAAAGTAGTATCAGGGGCGGAACAGATGGTTCGAGATTGTCGTACATGGGCTTGCCTTGTCCGAACATTTTTGCGGGCGAACACGCTTTTCATGGCAAACATGAATGGGTTTCTGTGCAAGACATGGAAAAAGCCGTTGAAACTATCGTAAATTTGTGCCAAATCTGGGAGGAGAAGTCTGTAAACTGACACAGAGTCACACCAAGTTTACCGCAGAGTTTCACGATGTAATTTAAAAACTCTGCGAAACTCAGTGTAAAACTTCTCTTACTCTGTGACCTTATTTATTTTCAAATTAACCCATTAAATCATTGAAAGCTACCACATTACTACTCATTTGCAGTTATTTCCTATTTACTTCTTGCGATTCTTCTCAGCAAAAAGCTACTCAAACTTCATTGGCAGATTCTGTTTTGTACAAGAGCCAAGTTTTTGAAAAACGTAGTTCAAACTGCGTAAAAGAAGATGCTGATTGTGCAACCGTAAGATTTTCGACTCCTGAGTTTCAAGAGCAAAATATAAACAAACAGATTCAAACAGATGTAATTACGCTTTTTGTAGATGAAGCAGACCCCAAACGTCCTACTGATTTTGCAGGATTAGCAGCCTCATTTTTAGATAGTTACAAAACTACGATTCAGAATGCTGGCACGAAACAGAAAAATCAAGTGCCAATTGCTTGGAAAATGGAAGCTACTACGAAAGTGATTCGTCAAACAGAGCCTTACATAATGACTCATACCAATACAGATTTGACGATGAGCCAGCAACCAATTAGTTTGGAGTTTTACCATGTTTATACAAAAAAGGGGGCAAGAGTAACTTTAGAGCAAATTTTCAAAAAAGGATTTGACCAAAAACTCTTGTTAATTGCGGAGGCTATTTTTAGAAAAAATGAAAATCTAAAACCAGCAGACAAGCTCGACGAAGCACACGGTTATAATTTTACGGATGGAAAATTTCTTTTGAATGATAATTTTACTTTAACCGAAAAAGGAATCAAGTTTTTATTCAATGTTCAAGAAATCAAACCGTTTGACCAAGGAGTTACCGAACTCGAAATCCCATACAGCGAATTGAAAGAGATTTTGAGTTTTAGTAATGAGAAATAAGTATCATTATATTGTTATTATTTTTAACTGAAATTATTTCTTAGAGAAGTTTCAAGAATCAATACCATTCAATCTATTTCCTTACTAAATTGCAGAATGAATAGGTTTTTCGGAAAAAGTCATTGACAAAACGTATGAGATACGGAATTTTATTTTTTTTGGATTAACTTCGTTTTTAAATCAATTTTCAAATAGTACTGAATATATTTTTATGTCAGATTTTGCAGAACTCTCGTTGGGGGACAAGAAAATTCAACTCCCTGTTATTGTAGGTAGTGAAGATGAAAAAGCAGTTGATATTGGTAAACTTCGTGACGAAACGGGGTATATCACAATTGACTCTGGTTACAAAAATACTGGTGCAACCAAAAGTGCCATTACCTTTTTGGATGGCGAGTTAGGAATCCTTCGTTATAGGGGTTATTCCATAGAAGAATTAGCAGAAAAGGCTTCTTTCTTGGAGGTTGCCTATTTGTTGATTTATGGAGAATTGCCAACGACAGAGCAGTTTGCCTCGTTTGAATATGAAATCAAAATGCACACCATCGTCAATGAGGATATGCGTAAGATTTTTGAAGGCTTTCCCGTGAATGCTCATCCGATGGGCGTATTGTCGGCAATGGTTTGTGCCATGTCTGCATTTTACACAGGCGAAAAAGCAGGTTCAGACGAATTGAATATCATCCGATTGATGTCTAAAATGCCTTCAATGGCTACTTGGTCTTATAAAAAATCAATGGGACATCCAATCAATTATCCGAACAACTCTTTGGATTATTGTTCAAACTTCTTGAATATGATGTTCGCATTGCCAGTTGCTCCGTACCATGTAGATCCTGTGGTTGCAGCGGCATTGAACAAGTTATTGATTCTTCATGCAGACCATGAACAAAACTGTTCAACGTCAACCGTTCGTTTGGTAGGTTCTTCTCATGCAAGTCTTTATGCTTCTATTTCAGCAGGAATTAATGCACTTTCAGGTCCTTTGCATGGTGGTGCAAATCAGGAAGTTATCGAAATGTTAGAAGAAATCAAAGCCGATGGTGGTGATACTTCAAAGTACATTGCCATGGCAAAAGATAAAACTTCTGGTTTTAGATTAATGGGCTTTGGACACAGAGTTTACAAAAACTTTGACCCACGTGCCAAAATCATCAAAAAAGCAGCCGATGATGTTTTGAGTAAATTGGGCATCAATGACCCAATCTTGAAAATCGCTCAGGAATTAGAAACAGCAGCCTTGAATGATGAGTATTTTGTAGCTCGTAAACTTTATCCAAACGTTGATTTTTACTCAGGTATTATTTACCGTGCATTAGGTATTCCGACGGATATGTTCACTGTAATGTTTGCTATTGGACGTTTGCCAGGTTGGATTGCCCAGTGGAAAGAAATGAAAGCTAACAAAGAACCAATTGGTCGCCCGAGACAAGTTTACACAGGTGCAACCCTGCGTGAATATGTTTCGATAGAAAATAGATAGGAGAGAAAGTGATAAGTTTTAAGTCACTAAACACAAAATGGTCAGCAAATTGAATTTGTTGACCATTTTGTATATTGAAAGGAAATTAGTAACGGGAATTCAATAAGTTCACCCATTACTACTCATTCTTTTAGTCCTCTTTTAAGGTAATAAAATCCTCATTACACGCTGTGCAACAGTTCCACTGGGGCTACAGTTTTACTACCTCAAAATAGAACAAAAATAATTGACCAATAATGGATGGACTCATTAAATTCCCGTTACTTATCACTTTGAGACTATTTTTTTCTGAATCAAAAAATTATTGAGAAACTCATTTACCCTTGACCGATACGATTCTCCGATAAGAACTCTTCTATTATTTTCTAAGATAATCTCATTTCCATCAATTCCCATAATTTTCCCGATAGAGACAATGTAAGATTTCTGTACCCGAATAAATCTTTCAGCAGGCACTAATTCCTCAAAGTCTCGAATAGTCAGGTAAGTCATTATCTTTTCAGTATCTGTATAAATAGATAAATAGTTTCCTGCACCTTCAATGTAAAAAATATCGCTAAACAAAATCCTTTTTAGCCGATTTTTTGAATCTAATTTGACAAATATATATTCCTCTTTCTGATTGGTATTTTCTTTTGCAATAGAATTGAAAATCTTTTGCACTACTTTCAAGAATCGTTCAAATCTTATTGGTTTTGCCAAAAAATCATAGATTCCATGCTCGTAACCATCAGCAGCGTATTCTCGATTTCCACTTGTAATTACTACTTTACACTTCTGCGAAATACCTGACAATAACTCTAAACCTGTTATTTTAGGCATTTCAACATCCAAAAAGATAACATCAAAACTTCCTTCATTGATAAGTTTCAATCCTGCGATTGGGTCAGTGGCGGTATCTACTAATTGAAGAAAACTTACACTTTGGATATAATCTGTCAATAATTCTATTGCATGACTTTCGTCATCAATGATTAGACACTTTAACATGATTTTATTTTTTTGAGATTATTAATGAGTAGTTAAATAATAATTGATTTTATACTTCTAAATATCATAGTTGTAAGGCAAAAATTACTTCAAAGTATTTATTTGTTTGTTGTATTGTTAATTGATGACTATCTGGATAATTTAAACTCAAACGCTTTTTTAAATTCAAAAGACCAATACCCGTTGATTTACAAAATGGTTGAGTATTAGGGTAAATTCTATTTTTACAACTAAAAAATAAACTCTCATCCGTAATGTTTACAATGATTTCTATTGGGTAATTTTTGTCAGATCTATCACCATATTTAAAAGCATTTTCAATAAAAGTTAGCAAAATCAAAGGTAAGATTTTCGCTCTGTCAGGATTACCAGATTGGTTAAAAGTAAAACCTCTATTCAAATCGAAACGCCTTTTTTGTAATTCTAAATAACGCACAATTGTCTCGAGTTCCTCTTCCAAAAAAACTTCTTCATCGTATGTCGTTTTCAGGGTTGCATAAGACATGATTTCAGACAATAGCATAATTTGTTCTGCTACTTCGGGTACTTGCTTACTTATTTTAGTGTAAACGGAACTCAGTGTATTATAGACAAAATGCGGGCTTATCTGAGTTCTAAGAAAATCATTTTCAAGTTGTTTAATTCGCTTTGAGGAATCTTCTAATTGGCGGATTAAATTTCTATTTTCTTTTTCTATTTCCAGCATCTTATCCTCTTTGGATTGGTACAAACTGGGTTCTCTCAGAAAACCTAAAGAGGACTGTATCGTGGATAAATATTGCTCTTTGAAATTCAAGATGGGAATATTTTTATCTTCATGATGAACACAAACGATGGTATCATTTTTCTCTATTGATTTGAATGCGACATTGGACATAGTTATAAATTTTAAGGTAATACATTGAAAAGAATAGTTAACAAAAGCATTTAAAATAGCGTAATAAATTACATCAGAAATTGAAACCAGATTTTAAGTATTTAATTTAAGTTGTAACCTACATTAAAATCTAAGAATGGTCATCCTGCATTAATTTTGAGTTTCCAAACAACAAATTATATGCTATCCGACACATTCTCAGACAATGTTTTAGTCATTTATTGTTTT
>JAAFJL010000060.1 GCA_013298865.1 Cytophagales bacterium
GTCTTGTGGAGGGAAATGGACTTTATTTACCAAAATATCGTAGGCTCGCTGACAAATTTCTTTACGTCTTTCAAAACTATCCGCCTGACCTTGTTCGTCAAAAGCCATCACTACTGTACTCGCTCCATAACGCTTCACTTTTTCGGCAGATTCTATAAATTTCGCTTCCCCTTCTTTCAAAGAAATTGAGTTCACGATTGATTTTCCTTGTACGCATTTCAAACCCGCTTCAATTACTTCCCACTTCGAGGAATCAATCATAATTGGCAATTTCGCAATGTCAGGTTCAGCCATCAAGAGGTTCAAAAACGTCTTCATTGCTTCCACACCGTCAATCATCCCTTCGTCCAAGTTCACGTCAATCACCTGAGCTCCACCATCGACTTGCTCACGAGCAACGGCAATGGCTTCTTCGTAATTATTTTCACGAATCAACCGAGCAAATTTCTTTGAACCCGTTACATTACAACGCTCACCAACGTTTACGTAATTAGTTTCTTTCGTAATATTTAATGGTTCAAGTCCAGACAGTTTTTGGATTGGTTCAAACGTTGGAATCACCCTTGGTTTGTATTTTGAAGCCACTTTTGCAATCTCGGCGATGTGTGCAGGCGTAGTTCCGCAACATCCACCGATGATATTCATAAAACCACTTTGCAAGAATTCTTCCACTATCACTGCCATTTCTGAGGGCGTTTGGTCGTATTCTCCCATCTCGTTTGGCAAGCCTGCATTGGGGTGAGCCGATACTAAAAAGGGAGATTCTTTTGCCAAAATCTGTACATAAGGACGCATTAAATCTGCTCCCAAAGCACAGTTTAAGCCCACCGACAACAAATCTAAATGTGAAACGGAAGTCAAAAATGCTTCGGTAGTTTGCCCAGAAAGGGTACGACCAGAAGCATCAGTGATTGTTCCTGAAACCATTATTGGTATTTTCGATGTTTGTTGTTCGATGTTCGATGCAGGCGGCGTTCCGCTTCGGTTTCCCAACATCGAATTACGAACATCGAACATCGAATTACTTTTTAAAGGTCTTAGCGTTCCTTTATTTCTATCAGTTTGGTATAAATCAATAGCAAATAATGCTGCCTTTGCGTTTAGTGTATCGAAGATGGTTTCTACTAAAAGTACATCTGCACCACCGTCCATCAAGCCTTGAATTTGCTCATAATAAGCATCTACCAATTCATCAAAAGTTACTGCACGAAATCCAGGGTCGTTTACATCTGGCGATAACGATAAAGTCCTATTTGTGGGTCCGATTGAACCAGCTACGTAACGGGGTTTACTTGGGTCTTTTGCTGTAAATTCATCGGCTACTTCACGGGCAATTTTGGCAGATTCGTAGTTCAATTCATACACATAATCCTCCATGTGATAATCCGCCATGGCGATGGAAGTGCCTGAGAATGTGTTAGTTTCAGCAATATCTGCCCCAGCCTCAAAATATTTTGCATGGATTTCCTTGATAACATCAGGGCGAGTTATCGAGAGCATATCGTTATTACCTTTTACCTCATGCGGAAAGTCCTTGAACTTCTCGCCACGATAATCAGCATCGGATAATTTATATTCTTGTATCAACGAACCCATTGCTCCATCAAGGACAAGAATTCTGTTTTTTAGAACTTCTTTTATGTTTGGTTTATTCATATTTTTGGTAGGCACAAAGGCACAAAGTATTTAGTTCAGTTTTTTATCAATTTCAATCATTATCAAATTCATCTTCTACCATTCCTTCAAAAATGACAGCTAAATCTATTTTCATTTCAGGAAAAATATGAGAATACATTATTTCGTCATCAGTCATGGGGCGGTGTCCGATATATTTACTTTCTTCGTTCAATGTATAAATGAAAACACAACAATCTTTGGGTTCAACTAACCAATATTCACGCACCCCACTTGCTTCATATACTTGAAACTTTTGCTTCATCTCTTTCTTAGAATTACCTGGCGAAAGAATCTCAATTACTAAGTCTGGCGAGCCTAAACAGCCCCTTTTATCTAATTTAGTTTCATCACAAATCACACAAATATCAGGCTGAACAACTGTTTCAATGTCTTTATCTGTTTTTTTATCTTTAAAGGTAAGTCTTACATCAAAAGGTGCAAAAAATACCTCACAAGGCTTATTTTTGAATGATGTGTACAATTGAGAAGCCATCCTGGAGGCAATTCTTTGGTGCTTCATGGCTGGGGCAGGGGACATTTTAAATATCTTACCCATAATTAGTTCTATCCTTTCTTTGAAATTCCAGTTCAAATAATCGGCATAACTGTAAGTTCCATTGAGATCTAATTGCGAAATATCTGTTGTCATTTTTTGATTTTCTTAGTAAAGTACAAATTTACAATTTATAAATCGTTGCCAATATTCTTTCAACAAAATCTACCACAAATTTATCGGTTTTGGATAAATAATTTACTTTGTTTCAAATAATTAGATATATTTACTTTTATTATTGAAATAGGCAGTTATTATTAACTAAATAAACAAAGTATTTTTCCGAGAAACGATAAATTATCTATTGAAATTATGGCAATAAAAATGGATTCGACCGACAAAGAGATTCTTAGACATTTACAACAAGACGCCCTCCTGACAACGAAGGAATTAGCCTCTCGCCTGAACCTCTCGCCAACGCCCGTATATGAGCGTGTGAGGCGGTTAGAAAAAGATGGCGTTATCAAAAAATATGTGGCTTTGGTGGACAGAGAGAAGGTTGCAAAAGATTTAATGGTCTTTTGTAGTATTCGCTTGAAAGAACACGCCCAAGAGGCAGGAGCAAAATTTGTGCATGAAATTGTGCGATTAGACGAAGTGCAGGAATGTTACAATATCTCAGGAGATTATGATTTTATGTTAAAAATTGTTGTCCATGATATGCGAGAATATCAGGCATTTTTGATGAACAAATTAGCTTCATTGGAGAATATCGGGAGTACACACTCAATTTTTGTGATGTCAGAGATTAAGCATGAGACGGGGTTTTTGGTGAGTTGAGCATTAAAATAAGCGAGTTTAAAGCTCGCTTATTTAATTATTGACATCCATTTATTTCTGTCTTAAAAACTGCACCTTTCTTAATTTCAAATCCTGTATTGAACTGGATAAAATCTCCCGCTTTATACTTAACTTCTGATAGTTCACTAATAATATTTGCAGCTTTTATCCAATTTGAATATGCTTGGATGGTCATACCATTGATGTTATTGGCGGGGCTAATTAAAGTAATAGTAGTTTGAGTACAAGGGGGGTCTAATTGAAGTAGAGGGTCTCCCAAATGAACTTCAGAACTAACCATTGAAGTATTGTACAAGTAAGAATCTCCAAAAAACTCTCTGTTTCCAATATCTGAAAACACTTCCCCATTTCTGAAAAAATCTAAAAGTGGTGATTCGTTATTATAAGAGAAAATGCCGAAAGGCTGTGAATATGCTTTGACGAATAGTGTATTTCCTTGTTCTAAATATGTACCTGCCAAATAACCGAACGCCATAAAATTTCCCACTGAGCAAGAATTAAAGTCAAATATCATAGTATTCAAATTAAATAAATTCTTAACTGTTGATGAATAAATGTCAAAATAATGACCATAAGGATCTCCATGACCCATATAGAAACAAATTTCATAAGATTTATTCGTGAGTTTCTGAATATAATCATTCGTCCAAGTGAAATCTGATCCATGATAAAAATCACCATACTTTTGTGGAACGTTGATAGTATCATTCGATTGCCATCTTGGGTTTATTGAAGCCAAAGACGAAGGGAAACCACCATCATTTCTAAATGTATCTGCAAAAAGTACAGATTTATTAAACGTTAGATTACCTGTTTTATAAGAATGAAGTTTAGTAAAATAGTTTAAGATTGACTGTTTTTTGCCAATACTGCTATTAGGTAAGATAGATCCAAAAGCAATATCATAAGAGTTAGATTGAGCAATTGGATTTCCTATATCTGTGATGGGGAAACCCGCACTTAGACAATATTGATAAGTTTTTTGATGAATACTATTAGTTGTCGCATCGAAATAAAATTCTGGTAAATTTATTTGAGTATATAAATTAATACACGGAGTATAATAAGTGTAAAGGGGTGAATTATCAGCAAAATTCAGATATTGTTTAGTAACCCCCATAGAAGCATTTGAACCTATAAAAAAAATATATCTTAAAGGGTTTGAGACATTCTCGTAGTCTGTTTTAACTTTATTGTAAAGAGATTGTTTTTCAGAGAAATTATTGTTGATATACAACTTCTCAAAACTGATATTGTAGTATTTTCTTATGTCACTCATATATATTGATAGTGCATTGTTCACATCAGTATCATTTTGTAAATCAGCATCAATTACTAATAATATTTTTTTTTGCCTTCCAATAGGCTCGCTTCCTGTCTTGAAGGGTACTTCATTCGTAATTTCTCCTGAACACGAGTACGATGGATGGTCATAAGAAATGATGACATTAATCCAATAATTAGTATTTGATTTTAGACCCCCAATTTTAAAATCAAGTGTTCTACTTATTTTGTTTATGGCTTTACTAGAAAAATAGGTCACTTTATCTCCTCTCGTTCTAACAAGATTACTGAGTGGAGAAGTTTTGGTAATAAGCGTTAGGTATTTAATTTTCGATAAATCTATATCTGTCTGGAAATCAAAATGTCCAATTACTTGGCTTTCACTAAAGTTAGGGTCTAAAGTGACGGTTAGTTGGACTTGTTGTAGCGAGTTTGCAATCCTTTGATTCTTAGTACTTTGCGGAACGGTATTGAGGAACATATGTCCGTTAGTACCAATACCAATTGATATTTTTTCCTGAGCAAAATGCTTAAACGAAAACAACAACAATAAAAGCAAAATGATATGTTTTTTCATGATTCTCTTAGGTCTTAATGATGCTAAATTTGATGAGGATAATCAAGTATATCACAATGTTAACTACAAAAGAAATGTCGTACAATATTTTGGAGATTTGATTTCGACCGTTTAAAAATTCTATGTTTAACTAAAAAAGCGAGCCTCTCAGCTCGCTTTTTTTAATCATCAATTTTAACGTGTCCCCAGTTTTCACCTGAGCGTATTCTATTTAGTTGAGTATGGGTAATCCCGAATTGTTTAGCTATGATTTTTAATCTATTCTTGTCTGATTTCAACATTTTCTTAATCATCATCACTTTACTCTCCGTGAGTTTGTAATTTTTAGTTCGCTTCGGAATCACTTTATTCACCACCGCAGGGTTTTCTCGGTTATGAATCGTCATTTCTTCTCGTGTAACCCACTTTAAATTTTCCCAGTGATTGTTGAGTTTGTCGTGGTCGAGATGTACTACAAATTTCTTTTCCTCATTATCTTTTTCTACAAAGAATTCTGCTACTAATTTATGTACATATCTGTTAAGGGACTTATTACCTTTCACTCTGATATTCAATGACTTATACCCTTGAATTTTAGAGCCATTGATAATATCTCCATGTTCTAAATCGTTTTGAAAACTCTTTAATCTGCCGTAATTGGAAACTCTATACTTTGGAGGATTCTCAACTTCTGGGAACGGTATATCCAGCCATTTTTCGTTCCAAAAACTGCTTGTTTTATTAATTTTCGTGATAGATTTCTGTGCTGTCATATAAATATTTTGAGTGATAAAGGCTCGTTTTTGGTCATCAAAACGTATATTGTACTTTTGACAATTGTAGTACGAACAGAATGATTATTGAGAATGTTTTCAAAAAATTAACTTTTTTTTTAAAATCATTTCTCAATTGATAAAATCTTACATTCTCCACCTTGTAAATCTAAACGTATATTCTTATTTTTGGTTATAAGTATTTGATTATCAGTGTTTTGTGTTTTTATATTTTTACTTGAAAATATTTCTTTTAAATTAAAATCTTCAAAAGAAAAATCACAAGTTTGTGGATTTTCATTGGCATCTAAATTGGCAATAAAAACAAAATTAGATTTTTCAGTCTGTGTCCAAACAATTACAGGCTTACTAACCGTTGGTTCTACCAGAATTTTTACGCTCTTATTTTCAATCTCAGGAAGGATCTGTTCTGCTACTTTGGCAATAGCGTTTAGGTTACTAAATAATTCACCATTTTTCCCCCATTGATATTGTCCATGAGTTGCCTTTTCGCCTTCTGATAATTGAAATACATAAAGTTTTGTGTAATGTTCGTTTGGTGCTGGCGTTGGATGTGGGTCTCGTACTTCAAAACCCAATCCCATGTATGAGGGCATATCCGTGAGGAATAATGCCATAAAGTACCTCGCTTCGTTATTTTTCAAATAAAATTCATCAAACCGAGGGTCATCTTTATCGGCTGTCATGATGGTGAAATTAGGAGCAAACTCTCTGTTTATCAATAAGTTATGATAACGGTTAAATTCATTGATAAAACGTTCTGACCCAACAACCATCGACTGCAAATCTCCCAAGGTACTATCTGCGTCCGAACCTTCTAAATGGTCTCCTTCGATACCATAAGCCATCTCGTTGGGTGGGGCTAAAAAACTTTCTGCAAAGTAACCGAAGTAGGGTTTTTCAAGGCTGATTTGTGTCTTAATGTACTTATGAATATCATAAAAGTTATTAGGATTTGTAGGTGTTCCATTCGGATTCATCTGTACATGAGACATATCTCCTCGCATGAAATCAAAGCCAAAATTTTCAGAAAACTCCTTGTATTTCATTGCCATATATTCCCAAACAGGGACGATTGGCTTCGTGAAATCTAATTCCCAATCGGCATTATTATTTTTACTTTCATAAAGTTTTACCCTTGCCAAAGGTCCAAAAACACGAGACATATTTTGGGGTTTAGCAATCACATAATCTCGCCAAACTCTACCTTCGTTATCAACAGTTTTTGCTTCTTCTCTGGTATCAACTACGAGTCCTCTGTAAGGTGGTGCCATTGTTGCAGGAACTGGTTCATAACCTTCTGAAAATAAATGGTTTATCAATTTATTTCTTCGATTATTTCTGCCTTGTAAGTCATTTTTTTCTCCAAAAAGAAATCGTATTCTTTGAGCTTCTGGGAACACTTGCTCATTAAAAAACGCCTCTTTTTGTCTTGGAAAATATTCACTTACTGTTCCTCCATAATAATTCAGAAAATCAATAATTCTATCTTGAACTTTCTCATGTAAATTTTCTTCATGATTAATTATTTCAAACTCTTTTCGTTGTAACCATTCAAAATATTGAGGATTTGCCAAAGAAATTTCTGAATACCTGTCCGTATGCGGAATCACATCCATACCAACCGTTCTACCCATCAAATGCAAAAGATTTATGACAACTTTTAATTGTTTTTCAACAGTGTTGAGATGAGGGAAATCTCTTGCTAATTCTTCATCAAAAAATTCTGGATTTATATTCCAACTGGCAATTCCGTACAAACTTGCCACAACGCCACATTCCCAAATGGGCAATAAATGAATGGAAGATTGAGAAAAAGGTAGCGTTAGCGTGTATTTTAAAACATTCCAAAAACTACCAATCGTTCTTACGTTAATGCCAACCATGTTTACAGTTTTCATCCAATTACCATTCTCGAATTTTTCGGCAGGACTTACAACGGTATTTTCTGGTTTTAAAGCATGAAAAAAAACAGATTGTCCAAACTTTTTTTCAAGAATGTAAGCCAATTGTATTGCAGGCATTCTTACGGCATCTTCTGGTAGTAAATTCGGAATAAAGCTCTGACTACCAGAGGTATAAGACGATATAGCCTGATGCTGGTTGTTCGTCCAAAACTGGCGAAAACCATCATAAGTGGTTGGAGTTAGCATAAATTTTTTTATAAAAATGGTATCTTCTTCGATAATGAACTGTTTATACCAAGACTTTCGTTGTTGATATAATAAATTCACTATCAAAAAAGTATCGAAAATTAATCAAAAAAGAGGAATAATTAGAACAAATACCAATAAAATGAAGACACTTGTAGTTGGGGCTTCTACCAGTCCAGAACGTTATTCATACAAAGCTGCCAAAATGCTATTGAATCATGGACATGAAATTGAGCTTTTGGGAACTAAAAAAGGAGAAATAGAAGGGCATCAAATTGAAAATAAAAATTTACAATACACTGATATTGATACAGTTACGTTATATATCGGAGCGAAACATCAACCAGAAATGTATAAGTATTTGATTGATTTGAAACCAAGAAGAATAATTTTTAATCCAGGAACAGAAAACCTTGAGTTTGAACAATTAGCGAACACATCAGGGATAATTATCGAGGAGGCTTGTACATTGGTTTTACTTTCGACAGGTCAGTATTAGGCAATCACTAAACCTTTCAAGATTTTGATAGTCAAATAGTTATTGAAAAATCTTAGGTTTTCACCGATAAACAAACACAGAATTTGTCAGATTTACTGAGATAAATTGTATATTTACATAAATTTTTAACGCATTACAGAAATGGAACTTACGGCAATTAAATTATTCTTAAATATGGGTGGGCAAGAATTAATCCTCATCGGATTGGCACTTTTGCTATTCTTCGGTGGAAAAAAATTACCTGAATTAATGAAAGGTTTAGGAAAAGGAATTAGAGAATTCAAAGACGCACAAAAGGATGTACAAGACCAGATTACAAAAGGGCTTGACGATACAAAATAGTTTCTGAATTTTACATTTTTTATAACTGCATAGTTGAGGCACCAATCCTCGGCTATGCTTTTATTGTTTATAGATAATCTCACAATGTCCCAAAACTATACAACGCTTAGCCAAATACAGTCTGATATTCAAACAGGACAAACTTCTTGTGTTGAATTGGTAGATTTCTATTTAGAAAATATTTCGTTACAAAATTCCAAATTGAATGCCTTTGTTGAGGTCTTTGCGAATGAAGCAAAACAAAAAGCTATCGAAATCGATCAAAAAATTAAAGTTGGGACTTCGGGAAAATTAGCAGGTATGGTTCTGGGAATCAAAGACTTACTTTGCTATCGTGACCATGTTTCGCAGGCTGGGAGTAATATTCTGAAAGGTTTTCAATCACAATTCAATGCCACAGTTGTACAACGAGTTTTAGATGAAGATGCGATTATAATTGGTCGCCAAAATTGTGATGAATTCGGTATGGGTTCTTCAAATGAAAATTCTTCTTACGGACCTGCCTACAATGCCATTGGTGAAAACCGTGTCCCAGGAGGTTCTTCTGGTGGTTCGGCAGTAGCAGTGCAAGCCAATATGTGTTTTGCTTCTTTAGGGACAGACACGGGCGGTTCGGTTCGTCAGCCTGCTGCATTTTGCGGTTTAGTTGGACTAAAACCTACCTATTCAAGGGTTTCTCGTTGGGGGCTAATTGCTTATGCGTCTTCTTTTGATTGTATTGGACCAATTACTAAAACCGTTCAAGATGCTGCTTTATTGTTAGAAGTTATTGCTGGAAAAGATGAAAATGACAGTACTGTTTCAACTATTGAAGTTCAGGATTATTCGAGTTTTGTTTCTGAAAAGAAAACTTACAAAATTGGCTATTTGAAAGAAGCTATTGAATCGGGTTTACAACCAGAAGTAAAAGAAGCAACACTGAAAAAATTAGCTGATTTACAGGCACAAGGTCATACTGTTGAGGCAGTTGATTTTCCGATGATTAAGTACTTTTTACCAACTTATTATATCCTCACTACAGCCGAAGCAAGTTCAAATTTGTCAAGATTTGATGGTGTTAAATACGGACACAGAAATAACGAAGCCAAAGAGTTAATCGAGATGTACAAAACGAGTCGTTCAGAAGGTTTTGGGAAGGAAACTCGAAAAAGAATTATGCTCGGAACGTTTGTTCTAAGTGCCAGTTATTACGATGCTTATTATACTAAAGCTCAGAAAGTCAGACGATTAGTGAAAGAATATACAGATTTTTTACTTGAAAAATATGATTTTATTGTTTGTCCAACCACCCCAACAACAGCTTATAAATTAGGTGAAAAAACCACTGACCCGCTTCAAATGTACCTCGGAGATTTATTCACGGTTCAAGCAAATGTGGTTGGTTTACCAGCGATTTCGATTCCGAACGGAACAGATTCAGAAGGATTGCCAATTGGTTTTCAGATTATGGCAGGAGCATTTCAAGAAGCCGAATTATTAGCATTTGCCAAAGAAATTGTGTGAAAAATCTAAACATAAAGTTTGAAAGATTTTCGCATAGAATAATCTTTCAACATTTACACTCAGATAGGATTGATTTGCGAAAAATGTAAAATGATAACCATTATATATCAACGATTTACAACAATTCAAAAATTCAAACCCCAACAATTTGAGTATAAGTCATTCACCTTAGACTTTTACATAACCTCATAATGACAATATATTTATGAACAAATTCAAAAGAACAACTGTAACCGCAGCCCTAATTTATGCCAATGGACCTATTCATATCGGACATTTGGCTGGTTGCTATTTGCCCGCAGATATATATGTACGCTACCTTCGTTCATCTGGACAAGATGTAAAATTTATTTCTGGAACAGACGAACACGGAGTGCCGATTACGATAAAAGCAAAAAAAGAAGGAGTAACTCCCCAAGAAGTTGTTGATAAATACTACAAAATTATCAAAGATTCTTTCGAGGAATTTGGAATTTCTTTTGACATATATTCAAGAACTTCCAATAAAGTTCACCACGAAATGTCGCAAGATATTTTCAAGAACTTGTATGATAAAGGGCAGTTCATCGAAGAAACCACCGAGCAATACTTTGACGCAAAATCTCAGACATTTTTAGCAGACCGTTATATCATTGGTACTTGTCCGAAATGTGGAAATGAAAGTGCTTATGGCGACCAATGCGAGCGTTGTGGTTCTACGCTTTCACCAACAGAATTGATAAATCCTCGTTCTGCTTTGAGTGGAGAAGTGCCAGTAATGAAAGCAACCAAAAACTGGTATTTGCCTTTGGATAAACTCCAACCAATGTTAGAAAACTACGTTGAGAGCCATCCAGAGTGGAAAACGAACGTTTTGGGTCAAGTAAAATCTTGGTTAAAAGATGGACTAAGACCCCGTGCAATGACCCGTGATTTGGATTGGGGAATCAAAGTTCCTTTGCCAGATACCGATGGAAAGGTAATGTATGTTTGGTTTGATGCCCCGATTGGCTATATTTCTATGACGAAAGAGTTGACTGACCAATGGGAATTATATTGGAAAGACCCCGAAACTCGTCTAGTAAATTTCATCGGGAAAGACAATATTGTTTTCCATTGTTTGATTTTCCCAGCTATGTGTAATGCTGACGGTAGATTCATCATGGCAGATAATGTGCCAGCCAACGAGTTCATGAACTTGGAAGGAGATAAAATTTCCACCTCCAGAAATTGGGCGGTTTGGTTGCACGAATACCTACGAGAATTTGAAGGAAAACAGGATATTATGCGTTATGTCCTCACGGCGTCTTCGCCAGAAACTAAAGATTCTGATTTTACTTGGAACGATTTTCAAACAAGAAATAACTCAGAATTAGTTGGAACTTTTGCAAATTTTGTCAATCGTGCAGTAGTGCTAACACAGGATAATTTTGAATCAAAAGTGCCTGTACGGGGTGAATTGACAGAATATGACATTCAGACATTGGCAACTTTAGCAGAATTTCCTGCAAAAATAGCTGAGTCTATCGAAAACTACCGTTTCAGAGAAGCCCTTGCTTTGATGCTGGATGTTGCCAGATTGGGGAATAAATATTTGGCAGATTCTGCTCCATGGACAGTTATTAAAACCGACAGGGAAAGAACTGCAACCATTATGAATATTGGCTTGCAAATAGCCGCAAATCTTTCAATTCTTTGTGAGCCATTTATGCCTTTTACTGCTCAGAAGTTGAGAGAAATGTTTAGTTTGGAAGGATTATCTTGGAATCAATCAGGGAGTGATTCATTGTTAGCAGAAGGACAGCCAATTAAAAACTTGGGTCATTTATTTACTAAAATTGACAATAGTGTTGTAGAAGCACAAGTGAAAAAATTAGAAGATGCCAAGCAAGCAAATCTTTTGGCTGGGAAAGAAGTACCAGTTATTAAGGAGATAATTCAATACGATGATTTCTCGAAAATGGACATTAGGATTGGTACAATTGTTCAAGCTGAAAAAGTTGCCAAATCTAAGAAATTATTAAAGCTAACGGTTGATGATGGTTTGCAGCAAAGAACAATTTTGAGCGGTATTGCCGAGCATTTTTCTGCCGAAGAAGTAATAGGAAAGCAAGTAACATTTTTAGCGAATCTCGCACCAAGACCTATGATGGGTATGACATCGGAAGGAATGATATTAATGGCAGAAGATAAAGATGGTTCTTTAGCTTTTGTGCAACCTTCAAAAAATGTTTGGAATGGGGGAGTAGTTGCATAAAATTTAACCAAGATTTGACAACTTTCAAAAAAAGTTGTCAAATCTAAACAATTACGCCTTCGGATGAGCTTGTTCGTATATTTTCTTGATTTTTTCCATTGAATTATGCGTATAAATTTGAGTTGCCGAAAGCGAAGTATGCCCCAACAAATCCTTGATGGCGTTCAAATCTGCCCCATTATTGAGCAAATGAGTAGCATAAGTGTGGCGAAGAACGTGAGGAGATTTTTGCTCCAGCGTAGTTACCAAAGTTAAGTACTTTTTAACCACTCGCTGAATCATCATGGGGTAAGATTGTTCCCCTTTTTCAGTAACAATCAGAAAGTTGTTTCCTAATAAATTTTCTAACTTAACTGCCTGATATTGTTTGATTTGCAAAATCAGAAGTTTACTAATTGGGATGACCCTCTGCTTGTTTCTTTTTCCCAAAACGGTGATTGAACCATTGTAAAAATCAATATCTTTTTCTTCTAAATCTACCAATTCCGACAGTCGCATTCCTGTGCCATACAACAGTTCCAAGATTAATTTATCTCGTTGACCAATCACATCATCAGGGAATTCAATGCCTTCCAACAATAAATTCATTTCTTTTTCTTTCACAAAAACAGGGATATTTTTCCCAGTTTTCAAAGCCGAAATTTTCAACATAGGGTCATGTTGAATGACTTTCTTTCGCAAAAGAAAATTATAAAAAGTACGCAACGTAGCTATTTTTCGATTGATGCTTTTGTTTTCGAGCTTGGCTTCAGCCATAGAGACAATCCATGAACGAATCATCTGAAAATCAGCTAATTGAGGATACAAAAAATCATAGCTTGTTTTCAAATACGCCTCAAATTGTCGAAGGTCGTTCACGTAGGCAGTCACGGTGTGTTTGCTACTCCGTTTTTCGTGTTGAATATGTTGTAAAAAAAAATTGACTATTTCCGAGTTCATAACTCAAAAATAGTCAATTTCTGCTGAAAGTCTAAAATATGATAATTTGAAATGCTGATTGACTTGGAGACGCATCTCCAAATTCTAAATTATTCTATTCCAAACCCTCAATGATTACCCTAAAGACTATGCCTCAGAGTTACCATACATTTTTTGCTTATAAGTAGCATGAATCACTTCCTTACGACGATCAATTGATGGCTTGATAAAAGCACTACGTCTGCGAAGTTGTTTAACTACACCAGTTTTTTCAAATTTTTTCTTGAATCTTTTTAGAGCCTTGTCAATTGACTCATTTTCTTTAATGTTGATAATCAGCATATTGAATGTTTGTTTATTGTCTATACTTTAAAATTGAGGTGCAAAGATAAGGCTTTATTGCTTGAAAGTCAAGTGTTTTTGTTAATTGATTAATCCACTAATGCCTGATAAATCAATTGTTGCACTTGTTTTTCAATTCCCCAGCCTTTTGTGGGAAAAACTTGAAAGAAAATACAGAAAATTAAGTCTTCTTTTGGGTCAATCGTGTAATGTGTATAATACATTCCGCCCCATTCAAACGCACCCTCCGAACTTGGTAATTTAGCATGACCAGTAGGCGTATAAATCTCGAAACCTAAGCCAAATTTATTTTTTCTGTCCCATACCTCTAAATCTCCAATTTGGTTCGTCGTCATCAGTTCAATAGTTTTTCTTCCCAATAGTTTTTTATTATTGAAGCTACCACCATTGAGCATCATTTGACAAAATTTTGCATAATCCTGTACAGTCGATGTGAGTCCTGCACCACCCGAAAAATATGTTTTTGCTCCAATAATCGGATAATCAGTCCAAACCGATTTTGGTTTTGGCGTAATGCCTGGTTCCGTTCCAATTTCTTCATAAACTTTTACTAAACGGTCTTTTTTTGCATCTTCCACATAGAAAGCCGTGTCGTTCATTCCGAGTGGGTCAAAGATTCTTTTTTTCAAGAATTGGTCAAAAGGCATTCCAGAAACTACCTCTACAAAATAGCCCAAAATGTCTGTATTGAGTCCGTAGGTGAACTTTTCTCCAGGTTCGTGCAGTTTCGGAAGTGCTGCTAATCGAGGAATCGTTTCAGATAGTTTTTCGTTTTTTGTACTGTAAAAAAATGGAATTTTGTGTTTGTAATGCAACTCATTTTCGTACGGAATCCCTGCTGTGTGCGATAGTAAATGACGAATTGTTATCTCTTTTTTTGCGGGATGAGTTATTGCAGTACTGTCTTTTGGATTGACATAATCTAAAATTTGTGGGTTTTTGAAAGCAGGAATAAACTTAGCAATTGGGTCGTCTAAAGTAAATTTTCCTTCTTCATATAGCATCATGACTGCGGTAGTCGTCAGGGCTTTTGACATTGACATAATCCTAAAAATATCATCATTTTTCAAAGGTTTATTTGCCTCAATATCATTCATTCCGAAGGCTTTATTCACAACAACTTGTCCATGACGAGCCACAAAAACTGTTGCCCCAGGAATGCGTTTTTCTGCTATTTTTTTAGCCAATAAATCATCAATTCTTGCTAATCTCTCTGCCGAAAAACCTGCTAATTCAACAGGCAAACCCGTAGAGAATTTTTGCGGTTTTTGGGCAAAAATTACCGTTGAAAACAAGCAAAGTAGAAGTGTTTTTTTCATGATAAATTACTTTATGAATTAATGGGGACTAAGCCTAATTTTTTACCTTCTTCTATCATAAATGGCATTCCAGATTCCATATTATTAGTAATGATACCTTCCAAAATAGCTTCTCTTACTGCAATTTTGATAATTCCCACTTCTTTGGAAGGTTGAATTCCGAAAGTTTCCATAATCAATTCACCCGTTATAACTGGTTGAAATTGACGCAGTTTGTCACTTTCTTCAACCTCTTTGAGTTTCCGTTCTACAATATCAAAATTTCTCAAATATTTCTTAACCTTCTCTCCATTTTTTGAAGTAATATCTGCTCTACAAAGTTTCATGAGAGCTTCTAAATCTTCTCCAGCTTCATAAAGTAGCCGTCTGAGTGCGGAATCCGTAATAATTTCTTTTGATAGAGCAATCGGACGAAGGTGCAGGCGAACTAATTTCTTGATAAACCGCATTTTTTCATTCAAAGGCAAACGCATATTCTCAAATATTGGTTTTACCATTTTTGCACCCAAATCCTCATGCCCATGAAAAGTCCAGCCCTTTTGTTTATCAAAACGTTTGGTCGCAGGTTTAGCAATATCGTGCAGAATGGCTGCCCAGCGTAACCACAAATCATCAGTATTTGGGGCAACATTATCTAAAACTTGAAGTGTATGATAAAAATTATCTTTATGTCCTTTGCCCTCTTCAGTTTCTATGCCTTTTAGGTTACAAAATTCTGGAAAAATTAAATTTAACAAACCGCAAGCATCCAACAATTTAAAGCCATAAGAAGGCACTTTTGAAAGTATGATTTTATTTAATTCTTCAGTGATTCGTTCTTTTGAAATAATTTCAATACGGTCTTTCATTGCCAAAAGTGCATCGAAAGTATCGGGGTGAATATCAAAAGTTAGTTGTGAGGCAAATCTTACCGCCCGCATCATACGCAACGGGTCGTCCGAGAACGTAATAGCAGGTTCGAGGGGCGTTCGGATAATTTTCCTTCTTAAATCTGCAATACCATCAAAAGGATCAAGTAATTCTCCGAAGTCATTGGTATTCAGAGAGATAGCCATTGCATTTATTGTAAAATCTCTTCTATTTTGGTCATCTTCCAACGTACCGTCCTCGACGATTGGTTTTCTGGAATCACGGTTATATGATTCTCTTCTTGCACCAACAAATTCAACTTCCCAACCATCAATATTGAGCATTGCAGTACCAAAATTTTTAAAAACTGCTAAGTTAATCCCCTCAATACCAGACTCTTGAGCTACTAATTCAGCCAGTTCAATGCCAGAGCCAACACAGACAATATCAATATCTTTGGAAGGACGTTTCAAGATTAAATCACGCACAAAACCACCTACCACATACGCCCGAACATCAAGTTTATGTGCAGCTTTCGCAACAAGTTCAAAAATAGAATTTGTATCTAAAGTTTCTTTAAAATTCATTAATTGGTTGGGGTGTTTACCCGATTTTAAATTTGGATTCAGCTAAACCTGTGCATTCCAAGATGATTGAATTATACTTTTCTGAGTACAAACAAAATTCAAATTACCATTTACTGGGTCAATAAAATATTCATGATAGGGTGATTCTTGGAAATTCTTCACGACAAACAAACAATACCTTTCAGTAAGCATTTGTGCAATGCTAAATTCCTTTTCTGTCATTAAAATATTTCCAGATTTAGTTAACAAGCCTTTTACTTCAACACCCCAAAAAACTTCATTTTTCTTGAGTTTAAAGTCGAACCCACACCCAGTTTTAGTTGTATCAATAAGTTCAAATCCCTCAAAAATTTCAATCTCTTGATATTTTTGTCGAAAGTACTCTTCGGCAGATTCACCAGTAATCAATCTTTTTGCAAAGGTTTGGTTTTCAATAGTTTCTGGAAATGACTTTATTCCAAAGTCTATCAAGTCATCATCAATGTTGATAACCTCATAAATATATTTAGAGAAACTATTGATTTCATAGTCTTTGAAAACATCAAATATCAATTTGCAGTTAGGTCGCATTGGTCTTTTTCTTCCTACTCTGCCATTAATAAAACTTGGGTCAAATTCATCCCGATAGTTTTTAATTGACATAGGTTTTATTTTCAGCACAAGACTTATCGCATTGAACGCTTCTCTGAAACTTTCAAACCCTAAAGTAAGAAGTCCTTCTTTATCAAATTTAGAAAGGAATAAACCTGTGATGATTGCTTTTTCTCTATTTGACCATGATTTTGCTTCAATCATCGTTATATTTTTAGTGGATAAATTTTATATGCTCACTTCCGAATCACCTCAAACTCACCGTAAAGTCCTATTTTGATGATTTGACTTGGTTGTGCAAATGGATTTTCTCCTTTGGGATTTTTGAGAATATAGTCAACATTGTTTAAAATGTCTGGTGAAATATCTGCGAAAAACTTTGGACTTGGTTGTGTACCGATAGTTGCACTAATTGAAGCAATTCCTCGTTCGAGACGATAGACCAAGCCTTTACAAAATTCATCTTTCAATAATCTCAGGGCTAAAGTTTTGTTTTCTCCGATTAGGTTTGGAGCAACATTTTTTCCACCTGGATAAATGACTGTCAGAGGTTTTTCTGTGAATTCTACTAAATTCCATGCAATTTCTGGTACTTCTGTTAAGTATTCTGATAATTGCTCAATTTTTGAAATTAATATAGTAAAGTATTGATTATCAGTATTTTGTTTAATTTGCAATAGTTTTTCTACTGCTTTTTCTTGACGAATATCACAGCCCAAACTCCAGTCATTGTCTGTCTGAAAAAGAATTACATCACCTTTTCTAAGATGGTTAATTGCTTCACGGTAATCATTAGGATTCATTTTATTAGTGTTAT
Organism: Cytophagales bacterium; assembly: GCA_013298865.1. GTDB lineage: Bacteria > Bacteroidota > Bacteroidia > Cytophagales > Spirosomataceae > JAAFJL01. The sequence continues at coordinate 17,843 of JAAFJL010000060.1, forward strand.
ATCAGAGAGTCATCAATCATCAAAATTTCTCCACAAAGGTAGTGAAAAATGAGTTTATTTCGGACTGGGCTTGAGCGTGTAACCAAGATGATCAACATAAAAAACGTATTGGTCTTCTCCTTTTTTAGTGATTCCCTTTTTTGTTCCCCATGTCAAAAAAGATTGTTCTTGCCATGCAGCTACAGAGGCATCTTCGTCAATTTTGGCATTTGGGTCTGGTCTAATTTCAAATTCACTTTTTTCATCCGTCCATTTTCCGTCTTGCAATGTTTGAATAAAAACCTTTCCTTTTTTGATAAATGCCATTAAAAATTGACTATTATTTTGGTTCAATTGTACCTGATTTACCAAATTAAGACTCTCAACATTTTCCATAATCAAGGCATTGTCCCAAAGGATTTTTCCTTGTTTATCAAATTCACAAACAACGGCATGGGTAAAATTAAAAGTCTCCATTCGTTCAGATGTCCGATTGGTCATGAGCGGGTTAGACATATTTACATTGTACCTGGGCTGCGGAAAATATATTTCTGCCAAAAGTAAAGAGCCTTTTTCAGTTGGTATCAGATTGTGAATCAGTAACTTATAGCTAAAATTTAGTTCTTTCCCTTGCTTCTTTTTCAATTCAATTTTTTCTTTTACTCGTTCTAATCGCTTAGGATTCATGAAATTGAAAAAGTTTTTTAGTTCAGAAAAACGAATCGTGCTTGTGCCTTTTTGTTCGCCATCTTCAAGGCGAGTCAGGTAAATTCCTTTAGAAAAATCAGTACAATTATGAGAATAATTCCCAATCAGAAATGTTTCATTTTCTGAAATATTGAGCATTTTACCCGTGATAAAACTCAAACTACCACCGTCTTCGCTTGGTACATGGATTGTCCGTAACCAATTGCCTTCGTAGGAATACGTTTGTACCGCAAGACCACATTTACCTTTTACTTTTTCATTCAGAATTACATTCAATTCATTCCGCATTTCATCAACTTCCAAAGCGTTTACATCAAGGTTTTTACTATAAAGTCCATGCAAAACTTTTGAAGTTTGTGTAAAAAATGAAAAGGCAATAACTACGGGTTTGTAAACATAATCCCCACCAATATAGGCAGTGTTTCCAAGCACCTTAAACTGGTCAATATCAACATTTCCAATTAAATCTCCCTTGAATTCATCTACTTCTCCCAAAGCTAAATTTAGCCTGACGATACTAATATGGGGAGTATCTTTTTCGATAAAAAGCCAATAGAGAAACTCAGAAGTATGGTAAGATAAATGTGGTTTTAGGTCATATTCAGGTTTAATGCTTGTAACCCATTTTTCTTTCATGAGATTGTCATATCTATGAAAAAACCACTTTGCTTCGTCATTACGAGCATATCCCTCTTGCTGGATAGTCACCAAAAGCCCATCTTTTCCTAATGGTAAAACCTCGATTTCCTCTTCAAATTTTGAGTTTTTTGGAAATTCAAGATGCCCCTTTTGCTCCATCTGAGCAAAAGTTTGGATTTGAGTTAGCAAGATTAAAATTATTCCGATTAAAGATTTCATAGAAAATCAAATGATGATACAACAAGTTAGTGATTCAAAACGCAATTTTCAAGAATTACTTGTTTTGTTGACCAAATTGTTAACGTTTTGTTAAAGAATTTGACACTTTTTATTATGCTCCGTTATCATGTCAAATCAAACAAATACATATATGAAACGCTCAATCTTGCTCCTGACTCTTGTACTGTTTTCCAGTAAAATTTTTGCTTGGGGAAACGCCGAATTATTTGTTAGCATTGCCGACTATGGCAGATATACCGTTAGTTTAAATGGTCGATATATTAATGACCGAGACGGTAGGTACGAATTTTATGAAGTTCCATCGGGACGATGTGAATTGATTATAGCCAAAGGTCCATTTTTATTGTACCGAGATTGGATAATGGTTTCAGGGAATGCTCGTACAATTGTAGAATTCAGTTCTCGATTTGGACTAAGAATTGTCGATGTAATCAATTTCAGAAATCAGGGTGGTTATGGCTATAACAATGGGAATGGCTATGGTCACGGACATTGGAAAAAAAGACATCGTGACCGAGACTACGGAAATTATGGCGGAAGTTGTGATCCCAGACGAGACGACCGTAGAGATGACAGACGTGATGACCGTCGAGATGATAGAAGAGACGACCGCCGAGACGATAACAGAGGAAATAATAGGGGAGGTGGCAGAGGAAATGATTACAGAGATGACCGATTCAACCCCAATAATTCTTCTTCTTTAGGGAATAATACGCCTTTTGATAACAATGACAAAAAACCAGTAATCACTGATAGTCAGGGTAATAGAGAAAATAATTAATTTAATTTGGCGGTAAGATAGTATAAAAAAAGCGACTCATTTTGAGCCGCTTTTTTTGAGTTTAATCTCTTTTTAAAACCATTGTGGAGGCTTGGGCAATTGGGAAAAGTACCATATCTGCCACAACAACATGAGCAGGGCGAGTAACCGCAAATGTGATACACTCGGCAACATCTGCTGCTGAAAGTGGCTTGAAGCCTTTGTAAACTGACTCAGAACGGTTTTGATCACCTTTGAATCTGACTAAAGAAAACTCGGTTTCTACTGCCCCAGGGGCAACATTCGTCACTTTTATTCCGAATGGATTTAAGTCTAATCGCATTCCCGCAGAAAGTGCTTCTACTGCTGCTTTTGAAGCACAATAAACATTCCCATTCGGATACGTTTCTTTACCTGCAATAGAACTGATGTTTACGATATGTCCTTTTTTGTTGGCAATCATAAAAGGAATAATTGCTTTTGAAACATACAATAAACCCTTTACATTTCCGTCCATCATAGCATCCCAATCGTCAACATCACCGTCTTGAATTGGACTTAATCCGTGGGCATTTCCAGCATTATTGAGTAAAATATCAATGTCCTGCCAGTTGTCTGGGATAGTACCGATGGCATCATTAACCGCCTGACGGTCACGTACATCAAAGGCAAGAGTCATTACATCTACCTGACCACTAAGGGCTTCTTTTAATTCCTCAAGTCTATCAAGCCTTCTTCCACAGAGTATTAATCTAATTCCGAGGTTCGCAAAAGATTCAGCACAGGCTTTGCCAATTCCAGAAGTCGCCCCAGTTATCAATGCAATTTTATTCATTCTATAGTTTTTTGTCTTTAAAAGTTTTTAGCCTACTAAAATCGAACAACGAAAATCGAAAACCTATTTCAAAGGAGAGAAATCAACTGGCATCATAAACTCAGATTTTACATAAACTGTCAGTGTTCCTCCTGCTTTTTCTTCTGATGCTTTTTTCACTTCGTTCCATTCTGGACTTCCACCAAAATTTTTAAAAGATACTGCGGCAGCCTCTTTTGATTTATGGGTTAAAAAGTAAATCAACATATCGTCTGCACCTTGTTCTTTGTCTGTTGGAGTCCAATAAATGATATTGGTCATGCCAAATTTCTCAAATAATTTTACCGTATGGTCTCTAAAACGAGCCAAAAGATTCGGCAAATGGTCTGGAGTGGCTTTATAAGTACGTAATTCAAAAACTCTGTCTCCTACGGATTTCATATTATTCATCGAAAAATCTGTTGTTTTTAGAAAAGTTGATTCAACTTTCCCGACGATTTCTCCATTCTTAATAGTCTCCAATCTCACTTTATTCCAATCTACATCTGCTGAGAAATTCTTCCAAGATTTTTCTCTTGCCTCACGACTTGGATACGACAAAACGTACACTAATTTATTATCCTTATTGTCAACGGGTAACCAGAAACCCTCATGTTTCATGCCATGTTTTTCAAAAAGTTTGATGGTATGATTCCTGAATCTGCCAATTAAAACTTCCAAATTCCCTGGCGTTGCATAATATACACGCATCTCATAGACACGAGAAGCCGCATCATTTTGGGCAAAAGTTGATTTTGTACTAAGAATACTTACCATCAAAATGGCGATAAAAGCGAATATTTTTTTCATGAAATGGAGATTTTTGAGTTAATTTTTAAAGTTATTGGTATCATTTCTATTTGTAACATGATTGATACAATCGTTGTTCAATTACATCCAAACCTAATAGATTCAGGGATGTTATGAACAATAAAAATCCCAAGCCAAGACTTGGGATTTTTATTGGGTATTCTTTGTCTGTAAGAAAATCAAGCATCGAAAATCGAGCAACGAACATCGAGACTACTGAATCCCCACAATTTCAACACGGCGATTCTTTTTCTTACTATCTTCTCCTTCATTAGATGCCACAGGTTTTGTTCCACCATAACCTTTGTAAGTCAATCGGTCTTCGTCTATACCTCTGCCTACCAGATAGTTAAGAATTACTTTTGCACGGTTTTCAGAAAGAGCTAAGTTCAATCTTGGGTCGCCTACATTATCGGTATGTCCTGCAATTTCAATTTTAGTACTTGGGTTAGTCTTCATCATTTGTACAACTTTATCCAATTCAGGAAAAGATTCCTTCAACATAATAAAGCTACTTTGTTCAAAATAAACATTGTTCAATACAATTGCTTTTCCTTTTTCGACCTTATCAAAACCTTTCGATTCTGGTAATTTTTCTTTCGGATTTGTCACCGAAGCCGTCAATACAGGAGCTTTTGCTACAATATTTTCTTTCTTTCTCAATAGACTAATATCCAATTTTCGCTCCGATTTAATTGCCAAAACCGAAGGGTCAATTTTCCTGATGTAATTAGCATATCCTTCGGCTTCAATGTCTAAACGATAGCTTGCCACAGGACTTAATTCTGCAAAATATTCATCCCCTTCTTTAACCAAATTAAGTTCTTGATTCGACTTTACATCAATCATTTTTGCCTTGCAGTTTGGTACAATCTTGCGAGTCTGGGCATCAATTACTCTGAAAGAAAACTTACTTTCATCTTTCTCCAACCAAATCGGAATCATTGACCTTTCGCCTCGCATAGAACTGTCTGGTGTAATTTTTCCTTCGTAAGATTTATAACCAGTTGCCAAAACCTCAACTTTATAATTTGTTTTTGAATACAATTGAGCAGAAACTTCTTGACGTGTACCATCCGTTTTGCCAGTCGCAACAACTGCTCCATCTGGTGCATGAATTTTAAAAGTCGCAGAAATTTTATTTTTCTTTAGAGCATCAATAGCGTACAGGAACAAGGTGATTTTTCGGAGTGACCTCAATCTTACGGGTTTATTTGCATCTTCAACACTTGCAGTAAAACGACTTTCATGGTCTTCATAGCCAGACAACTGGGCTTTGATAATATATTCTTTTCCAGGTTTCAAATCTGCACTACATTCTCCGTTTGGCAAGGTAATCATTGCCGCTACGGGTCTATTATTCATGGCATCAACTAAACTATAAAAAACTTCTCGCACGGGTTGATTATTTTCAGAGTCGTAGGCTTTTAGGCTCAAAACTGAAAAATCACGAGACATCGTTACGGTATGTTTTTTTACTTTCCCTAATTGTTGATAAGTAATATTTTCCGATTTTAAATGATAGCCTCTCACAAAGGTTTCCAAAGAAAAATCATCTGTTTCTACTACTCTATATTTAAAATTCGGTACAATTTCAGATGTTCTACCTGTGATTAAATCAACAGATTTTGAAGGTTTTATTTTGAAAGTTGCATCCAAAACTCGTCCACTTACAGAATCAACTGCACTAATTAGAAATGCAGACTCTTGTGGTTTTGGCACTAAGGTACAAACTAACTCATTGGAAGCCAATTTATTAAGCTCTTGGCTAAATGGCTCGTAACCTTCTGCCTCAATCTTGAGGAGATATTTATTTTCAGGATTTAAACTTACCGAAGCGATTCCATTGGCTTGGCGAGCAACATCTGGTTTTGATGCTTTTGGCGATAAATCTGCTACTGCAAAGCCATCAGCATCAACAGGGTCTCCAGTAACTTTATTGACAGTTTTAATGGTCAATACAAAAACTGCTTTTTCTAATTTTACAGGAAATGAATATTTTTTCTCAGGCGAAAAATCAGCCATGTTGAAAGTACTTTGCAAAGGTTTGTAACCAGTTGCGGAGGTTTCTACGGTAAACACTTCTCGTTCAGTGACCTTTATTTCGTAGTCAGACTCTTTTGTTAATGTATAATTTTTATTACTCTTTTCTAATTTAATAGTCATGTTTGCCCTTAGAGGTCTGTTGGTTTCTGCATCAAAAATGACAAAATTTACAGGCAGAGCTTTCTTTTTATGTAACGTGATAATCAAAGCATTTCCTTCTGGTGCTTTTTCAAGAGTTTCTTTAATTTCGAGGTAATCTTCTGATTTTAAAGTCAAATCGTATTTGCCCGAACGCCTAAGCATCGAACTATAATCGTTTGATTTTCCTCGAACTGCCTGTTTAGCTTCCCCAGTTTTCAAATCTGCAATTTTGATTACGGCATCTTTAATTGGCTTTTGTGTTTCCGCATCTAAAACTCTGATAACCAATGGATAACGGTCAATTATCATTGGGATTTTTACCATCGGACGCTTATCTGTCAAAATTGAATTTGTGATTTCAATAAGGTTTCTTCCCGAAGCATAACCTTCTGAACTTGACTCAACTTTTAAGTTATCTAATTGGTCAATTTTCATGGCAAACGGTTTGTCTTCCGACTCACTTTTACCTTTATAACTTTTACCAGTTTTCTCAGAAATGATGGTAAATTCAGAAGGCAATTCTTTATTCGTTTCGGCATCAATTGCTACAAAAGTAATGGTCGTAGTTTTCTTCGGAATTAACTTTAATTCAATAGAAGTCAGAACATCTGTTTTACGAATGATTTGTTCATTTTCATCAAAAAATTCAGACGAAACTACAATTTTATACTTTTTATCTTTAATCAAGTTTGTCACACATTCTCCAGTTTCAGGGTTTGCAACAACCGTAACTGACTGATTTGTAGCAATATCTGTAATACTGATTTTAGCGTCTTTCAATAACTCGTTTGTTCCACCATCAATAGCCTTCACTCTGAAATTGGAAGAAATTGGCTCTAATTTAATGATACTCACAGGCAATAAATCCTTTCTATCATCTATTCTTAATGCCAAGCCTTGGGTACGATAACCTGCAAAAGTTGCCTCAATTAGATAATCTTCTTTCAGTTTGAAAATCCCCTGATTTTGTAGCGTTTGCTCGTTGGTATTTAACGAAATCGTTTGTCCACTCTTTGTTTCTTTGGCTTCAAATGTGGCAGGAATCGTCATGTTTGTTTGTGCATCAACCGCCAAGAAACTTAACTGATAAGCATCTTTGGCTTGCTCCTGAGAAATCATAGGAAATAGCTTAATGTCTTGCCCGATTGTCTCACAGGTTTTTTCATCTGTTAAATCAACAATGACTTTTTTGCGATAATACCCAGATTCGCTGATTTCAAAAATGTATTTTTTATGTGGTTGCAAAATTGCAACATACTTTCCGTCGGTGGCATTGCTGTTATATTCTGCAACAGTTTGTGTAGGATTGTCAAATTCAAAGATTAAAATTTTAGTCGCTAAAGTTTTCCCAGAAATTGAATCCGTCACAAATCCTTCAACAATTGGCACTGCACTAAATGGTACTGGGGCTGCAACAATATCTCCATTTTTTACAAAATACATGACATCTCCACAAGCAGAAACGGCAGCACCAAAATCAGCGAAAGGAGTATTGATAAAATCTAATGCCAAAACCTCAGACCATGAACCGTCTGTTTGTAATTCAGACTTATAAAAATCAAAATTACCTTGTCCGTCTTTTCTGATAGATGAAAAAATCAATGTCTTACCATCTGGCATGATTCGAGGAGCTTTTTCGCAAATAGAATTGATTGGTTGTTGCAATTCCGTGATGTTACCCCAAGTTCCATCAGCACCTTTTCGTGCAACCATAATACGATTGCAAGTCATTGGATTTTTACCTTCCGACGGTTTTCCTCTTGAAAAATAAAGACTTTTTCCATCAGGCGAAAGTGAAGGAAAACTTTCATTGTCTTCACTATTGATTGGATACGCAATATTCATGGGTGCAGACCAACCGTTTTTCTCTCTGATTGAGTAAAAAATATCTTCTTTACCAACTGATTTTGGACTACTCGCCGAGAAGAACAAGGTGTTCCCATCGTAGCTCAGACATGGTGTGCCAACGGCAGATTTTTCGTAAAAAGTTGAATTGATTTTTGTAATTGGCACAGGGACTGCCCAAACCTTTCCATTCCGACGGGTTTCAAATAATTTCCAATCGCCCTGACGGTCAGACTCAAAAATGAGTGTTTTGCCATCAGCACTTATTGAAGGAGATGTTTCTGTAAATTTTGCTGTGTTTACTGGGGCAGGCAATGGTTTAGCGTCTTGGCATATTCCAGAACTTGAAATACACAAAGAAATGAGTAATGTTGAGAAACAAAACTTGCTAAAATTTATAGTGGTATTTGATTTCATGGGCAATAGTAATATACAAAATTACTAATTTTGACAATCTATTTTTATTCTTGACATGGTAATCTGCTACCCAAGAATACAATTTAAGATAATTTTCACACACATAGCTTTAACAAAGAGAGGAGACGCAAGAAGAGCAGTAATCAATGTTTCCTCAAAGTTAAAAATATTCTTTCAAAATACATAAAGTAAAGAGTATGAATAAGATAGAATTTTAAGTTCTTGTACGAATACATATAAAACAATACGAAAAATGAAATTTTTAATTGTGGGCTTGGGCAATATTGGTCCAGAATATCTTTTTACTCGCCATAATATTGGTTTTATGGCAGTAGATAAAATTGCGAACAACTTCGAGACGAAATTTTCAATGGAAAGACTCGCCTATCACACCGAAATAAAATACAAAGGCAAACAGATTCATTTGATTAAACCAACTACTTACATGAATCTGAGCGGCAAGGCTGTAAATTATTGGTTGAAAGAACTGAAAATTGAAAAAGAAAATATGATTGTTATTTCTGATGAAATTGCTCTGCCATTCGCAAAACTTCGTATTAAACCCAAGGGTTCTCATGCAGGGCATAACGGATTGCGAAATATTGATGAAGCTCTTGGGGGCAATGAATTCGCCAGATTAAGGTGTGGCGTAGGCGATGATTTCTCGAAAGGAAGGCAAGCCGAATATGTTTTAAGCGAGTTTAATGCTAAAGAAATGGAAGAGATTCCTGAGTTTTTAGATAAAATTGCAGAGGCAGCCGTCAACTTTTGTCTTGAGGGTATCAGTCAGACCATGAACAAATACAATCAATAATTGTACTATTTAAAGAATATTGAATTATTTTAAGATTTTTATTTTAAGAATTTTATCAATATTTGCAAATGTCAGACAGTATTTAATTTGGTGTTTGATAAAAATAATGTAGTTTTATTCTTATAATTGATTCTTTTTAAGAATAAATCAGTTTTTGGCTTGCTTGTTTTTGCAAATTTTGCATTTGGATGCTAATTATTTGTTGCATAATTTTGCATTGTCAAACAGGACATAAAATTGTACAAAACAATGAAAAAGAAAATAATATTGATAGCATTCTTGAGCATCTCGGGGACTATCGCATCGGAAACCAAAGCAACAGCACAAAGCGGTAAATTAAATGTTGCATCAGAACAAAAAGGGGTAAGTTTATTAACAAAGAGTGACCTCTCAGCATTTGAAAACTATATGAATGAAAATGCCATTAAGTTTGTTAATAAAAAAGAATTTAGTGACTTGTTAAAAGTGTTAGCGTCTTATAATCAGAGTGTTACAAGTTTGAAGAGCATCACAGAAGAAGAAAAAATAAATTTTAAAATTTCTGTGACTAAGTTAAACAAAACATTGTCTAAAGTAAAAGGTTCAGAAGATTGGTTGAATAAAATCAACATCACAGCAAAGACCATAGATTTCTTGTGGAACTTTGACACAACAGTAGAAATTAAAGAGGAAGACGTTCAGTTGTTGAATGAAATTGAAGAAGTTTCGTCACTCTAATTAGTTAGCAGTTATTTTTTCATAGTTAAATAGGTTTAGAGGTAAGACGAGAAAGGGTGTTTCCCTTGGAGACACCACTTTTTAAGAATCTTCTTCCTAAAATTAGAAAAAAAGATTTTCATAGTTAAATAGGTTTAGAGGTAAGACGAGAAAGGGTGTTTCCTTTGGAGACACCACTTTTTAAGAATCTTCTTCCTACTTACAAAAAGAGTTTTTCATAGTTAAATAGGTTTAGAGGTAAGACGAGAAAGGGTGTTTCCCTTGGAGACACCACTTTTTAAGAATCTTCTTCCTACTTACAAAAAGAGTTTTTCATAGTTAAATAGGTTTAGAGGTAAGACGAGAAAGGGTGTTTCCCTTGGAAGCACCACTTTTTATTACATAGATTCCCTGAAAAAGATACGAGAAGTGCGGAGGAGTCGAAAATTGATTTAGATACAAGATTTTGAGAGTTGAGAATTTTTTCATAGTTAAATAGGTTTAGAGGTAAGACGATAAAAGGCATTGCTATTGGCGATGTCTTTTTTTTTGCATTTTTGTGCAAGGTTTTTAAAAAATGGAGATATTCTAATTTTGAAGTCCTTTTTCAAAACTCATCACTATATAGTTATATTTAATCAAAAAATGTTAAAAAAATGTTCAACAAAAAGTTAGTATTTGAAACATTTTAGTGTACATTTGTTTCAATTTTCATAGTTAAATAGGTTTAGAGGTTAAACGGATAAGATCGGGGGTTTCTCTCGGTCTTATTTTATTTTACAATAATGGGTCTAAAAAAAGCATTATTGTCTCATTTTGACAAACAAGCAAATTCTTGCAAATTCTTTCATAAAAAAGCCTTCATTACATTTTTTTAATGAAGGCTTTTCCTTTTTTATTATTTCGCTACAATAATTCGTCCATTGGCGACCAAAATATTTTATCAAAACTTACAATTTGGTCATTTTTTACTTCAACTCCCTCAGCTTCTAATAATTCTTGCATCCGATTTTCACCAAAAAAGTGCTTGCCAGTCAATAATCCTTTCTGATTAACAACTCTATGTGCGGGAACTTCTGGGTTAGCATGGCAGCCATTCATTGCCCAACCTACCATTCTGGCACCAGTTCCCAAATATTTTGCAATTGCACCATAAGAAGTAGCCCGCCCAGATGGAATAAGTTTCACAACTTCATAAATATGTTCAAAAGAAACTTTTTCTTTCATTCTTTTTTATGTTTCGATTTTCGTTATTCGTTGCTCGATTTTCGTTGTTCGTTATTCGATTACTGATGTTTGATATTGTCATTGCCTAACATCGAAAAACGAAAATCAAGCAACGAAAAATTATTCTGTTTCTAATTTTCTTTCCTCAATATCTTGTTCTAAATCATTGTACCATTTTTGTCCATATTTTCTGATGAGTGGTTCTTTTAAAAACTTGTAAATTTCCACTCCAAGAGCTTCCCCATGCGAACAAGCATCTGAACAAATATGCCAACGGTCGTAATTCAGGGCATCATAATCATCATATTTTGTAATTCTGA